>JBJMPK010000114.1:0-13026 GCA_045803245.1 Gemmatimonadales bacterium | reverse complement strand
GGTGCCTGTCAGCTCCCTCATGCGTTCTACGGCGAGCTCCGGGGTGAGCTGCTCCCGATAGGGCCGGGCTGTGGTCAGTGCATCATAGACCTCGGCTGCGCCGATGAGTCTGGCACCCCACGGTATGGCTTCTCCGGCCAGCGCGTCGGGGTAACCCTTTCCATCCCAACGCTCGTGGTGGCCCCTGACAAATGTGCTGACGGTACTGAGGTGGGGGAGCGGCTTGAGAATCGTCGATCCGACGACCACGTGACGCTTGATCTGCTCGAACTCCGCCGGAGTGAGGGGGCCTTCCTTCGATTGTAGCCCCTCGGGGACGCAAATCATTCCGATATCGTGGAGCCGGCCCGCACCGCGTACTTGCTCCACTTCCTCATCGCCGCGGCCGGTCTCTGCGGCAATCGAGGCCGCAAACTGAGCGACACGAAGAGAGTGGCCGGAGAACCATGGGTCCTGAGCCTCGACCACTTTCACCAGCGCCTCCAGGGTGGCAACGGCCATCCCCTGTACTTTGGTCCGCTCGATCGCTACATCGGCTGCCAGCTTGACGACTTCCTCTTTCAGGACCCGGGCTGCCCCGCGCTCCTGGATCAGTTCGCCCCGGCGGCGGAGCGCGCGCTGAACCGACGCTTCCAATCCGGTCAGATCGAGCGGCTTGGCGAGATAATCCATGGCGCCATACTGGAGATAACGGACCGCGTCGCCTACGTCAGGCACGGAGGTCGAAACGACGACGGCCAGGTGGGGGTCCCGCTTGAACGACAGGGAGAGAAGCTCGCCGCTGCTGGTGCCGAACAGCCGGGCGTCCGCGAGCATACAGGCGATCTTCTGGCGGGCCAGAATCTCCAGCGCCTCGTCCCCCGAGGTGGCGATCACGACCTCGTAGCCCTGGAGAATGAGATGAGCCTCGATGGTCTCCCGCACCGCGGACTGGTCGTCGACGACGAGGATTCGATCGGGCACGCTGACCGACACCATTGCTCTCCTTGCCGGGGACCCTGCGTCCGTGCCGGGGCGCGCGGTGACGCGGGAACCCTGATTCTGACCGGAGGAATACGAGAAAAGGATCGGATCGGCGGGGCAATACTTGAGGTGCGCAAGAGGGGGTGGCCGGTTCGAAAGCGGCTAGTTAGTATGCGTTCGATGCCTCTGCGGTGAGATCTCGGGCCCATCAAGATCCGGCGCCCACAGACCGACAACTCACCGGCAGAAACCGCTCCACCAGCATCCCAGCGGTACGCGCCGGCGTCGCGCGCCCGAAGTCGGAAAGGTCGAGCGTGCCGAAACCCGATGATCGTCAGGGAACAATGACCGTAGACCCCGGCCGCATGCGGCTGATCCGCGAGCGTCTCCAGAACCAGTTCTATGAGGCGGGACGCCCATCCGAGCGGATCGCCGCCGCTGTGCTCCTTGCGGTCCAGGACCTCGACCAGGCTCCTCTTCCTCGCTAATCCGGGCCTGAGGTCATGAGGCCCGTGAGCTCGCAGCGTTTCACCCAAGTCGACGCCTTCACCGACCGGCCCTTCGCCGGTAACCCCGCCGCCGTTTGTCTTCTCCCGTCCCACCGCGAAGCCGGCTGGATGCAACAGGTCGCCCAGGAAATGAACCTGGCCGAGACCGCGTTTCTGGTGCGGCGGCCGGACGGATTCGATTTGCGGTGGTTCACACCCGCGGTCGAGGTCGATCTTTGCGGCCACGCCACCCTCGCCAGCGCACACGTGCTCTGGGAGGAAGGTCACCTTAAGACGTCAGAGACCGCCCGGTTCCATACTCGGAGTGGGGTGCTTACGGCTACGCGAGCCGGAAACCTCATCTGGCTCGACTTTCCCGCCACGCCGAGCCGGCCCGAATCCGCGCCCGCGGAGCTTCAGAAGGGTCTGGGCGGCACGCCGCTGTACGTCGGTCGCACCGCGTTCGATTATCTCATCGAGCTCGAGTCGGAGCCGGCCGTGCGATCGCTTGCGCCGGACCTCTCTGCGCTGGCGCGACTCGGCACCCGCGGCGTGATCGTTACCGCGCGCTCGGACGACGCCAGGTACGACTTCGTCTCCAGCTTCTTTGCCCCCGGTTCCGGGATTGCGGAAGACCCCGTGACCGGCTCAGCCCATTGCGGACTGGGCCCGTTCTGGGGGAGCCGGCTGGGAAAACAGGAGCTGGTCGGATACCAGGCCTCCAGTCGAGGGGGCGTCGTTCGGGTTCGACTCCAGCGGGACCGCGCTCATCTCGGGGGCCACGCCGTGACTGTGCTCCGCGGGGAGTTGTTGCACTGACCCGATGAACCCCACTGAGGCGTTCGAGACACTGGACCTCAGGGTCGGCCGAATTCTTCGGGCCGAGCTCAACCAGCGAGCCCGGAAACCAGCCTACAAGTTGTGGATCGACTTCGGTCCGTTGGGCGAGAAGACCTCCAGCGCGCAGCTGGTGGCGCTGTACCATCCGGACGCGCTGGCAGGACGGCTGGTGATCGCGGCCATAAACCTTGGCTTGCGCAACATCGCGGGCTTCATGTCGGAGGTGCTGGTGCTCGGCGTGCCGAGTGCGGCGGGTGAGGTGGTGCTGCTGGAGGTCGAGCGGGAGGTGCCGCTTGGTGGAAGAGTCTTTTGAGGTTCTTGCAATACAGGTGAGAGGTTAGAAGTGAGAAGTAAGAGGCCGGGTCGCCGAGACCCTCTTACCTCTTACCTCTTACTGATTCGTCGAATCCGCCAGCGCCGGGCGCACCACGAAACCCGTGACGGCACCGTCCTTGGCCAGGCTCCACTCGATCAGCATGCGGTGAGTCGACTTGTTGAACGAGGCGCTTCGGGTGTATACCCGGTAGGGATCCGCGTCCTCCACGCTCTCGTCCACCTTTCCGCTCTCGGCGCCCAGATGGCGCACGGCGCGGCTGGCGAAAGAGGCCAGCTCACCCACGCTGCCGAAGGTCTGGCGCATCTCGGGGGAGAACCGGTCCCACAGCTTGCTGTACTCGTTGCCGTACAGCCAGGCGGTGTACATCCGGCCCTGCTGGAGCAGCTCTTTGTCGGGACGATCTCGTTGGGGGGCACAGGCGAAGGCGGCCAGCGCGATCGCGAGTGCCCAGGAGCGCACTTCCATATTTTATCCCCGGTCTGCTATGCCGTCTCTTGCAACGGTGACATCATGAGGGTCTACATCTCGGTCGATATGGAGGGGATCGCGGGGGTGGTGCACGAAGATCAGACCGACCCGACCGAGGCCCGCCACTCTGGTGAGTATAACAGGTTTCGTCGTCTGATGACGAACGAAGCCAACGCTGCAATTGCTGGCGCGCTCGAGACCGGTGCAACCGCTGTCCTGGTGAACGACAGTCACTGGCTGATGCGCAATCTGCTGGCGGAAGAGCTCGACCCGAAGGCCGAGCTGATGAGCGGAGGACCGAAGCGGCTGAGCATGGTCGAGGGGATCGACGGTGGGTTCGACCAGGCCATGTTCATCGGCTATCACGCGCGGGCCGGCACTCGCCGGGCGACGATCGACCACACCTATACCAGCCGGGTGTACGAGGCGCGCATCAACGACCGGCCGGTGGGGGAGCTGGCGCTGAACGCGGCGATGGCCGGCGTGCACGGAGTGCCGGTTGCGCTGGTGAGTGGCGATCAGGCACTCGCCGCGGAAGCGAAGGCGTTGCTCCCCGGCGTGGAAACGGTGGTCGTCAAGGAGGCGGTGGGACGGTTCGCGGCGAAGAGCCTCGCGCCGTCGGTAGCGTGCCAGCGGATCCGTGCCGGCGCGGTGGCAGCGCTCCGGCGAACGCACGCGCTGTTCACGTTTCCGCCGCCGATCCGTTTGGAGGTGGACTTCATCGTCAGCCAGATGGCCGACATGGCCGAGCTGGTGCCCGGCTCCAAACGCACCGGCGGACGGTCGGTCGACTATACCGGTGACGATTATCAGGAAGTGTTTCGGGCCTGGCGGGCGATGTATAACCTGGCAAGCGTGGATTAGTTGTCCCATTTGCGGCATTGCTGTCGCATCCGGCTCGGGCGCCGCCGAGAGGGCAGCCCGCTCAGAGTTGCTGACCGTACCAACGATGGCTAGCTTCTCTCTTCTACTCCATTACCAATCGAACCCGTTCCGACCGGCAGCCCGCTGACGACCGTGAGCCGTCATCTGCTATGTTGCGAGGACTCCTATGGGATTGGGCGCGTCTGGATCGCTTCTGAGTCGATGGCTGCGAGGAGGGGCACCGGCCCTGCTGCTCGCGCTGCCAATTGGTAATGCATGGGCCCAAGCTCGGGTCGAGTTGCAGCCCATCCTGGGTGTGTACCAAAGCTTCAGCTCGTTCCCCACAACCGAGCGGGTGTTCCTTCCGATCATCGGCCCGCTGGGAGATCCTCTGGTCCGAGCCCAGAGGACTGGGGTGGCTCTCGGTGGAGCGCTCACGGTGTGGCTGGCCCCGCGGATCGGGACCCGCCTCCATGTTATGACTGCGACGAGCAAGGTGGCCACGACCAACAGCCAAGTCACCGCCCAGGATCCTATCCCGAGCCGTGTCACCATGCTCGGCGGTGACCTGCTATTTACGGTCGGCCGGGTGGGCAGAGTCAACCAGGTGTACTTGAGCGCGGGGGGCAGCCTGGTCCAACGGTCGGGCAAAGCGTACGAGGGATTCTCCGGCACGAGTGACCTGGCCGGAACACTCGGACTAGGATCTTCGAGGACGCTAAACCGACACCTCCGCCTCCAGGCCGACGTCCAAATGCTGCTTTACCGCCTCGGTCTGACCAACCCGTCAGGTCAGAGGTACCCCTCGCGCTTCCAGTCCGACATGCTCGCGTACATTGGGGTCGTTTTTCAGCCGTAGGGTCTCGTTCCGGGCTTTGGCCGTGGCCGACCTCCACCTCCTGCACGAGTGGCTCGGTCGGCCGCACGTCGCCGAATGGTGGGGATCTCCGCCATCGTTTCAGGAGGTAGCCGACGAATACGGGGAGATGATCGGCACGCCGTCGACGACACGGCCCTATATCGCACTCGGCGATGGTTCGCCGATCGGGTACATCCAGTCGTACGTCGCCATGGGCGCGGGCGGCGGGTGGTGGCCGAACGAACAGGATCCCGGTGTGCGCGGCATCGATCAGTTTCTGGCGGATGCCGGGCAGCTCGGCAGCGGACTCGGCACCGCGATGGTTCGTGCCTTCGTGGAGCAGCTATTCACTGATCCGGCAGTCACCCGGATTCAGACCGACCCAGAGCCCCACAACCGGCGCGCTGTCCGATCCTACCAGAAGGCCGGCTTCCGTATTGTGGGCGAGGTGAACACGCCGGATGGCCGGTCCCTGCTCATGATCTGTGAAAGGAGATTGCCCCATGTCCTCGCGAGTTGAGGTGCCCTTCCCGCCCCGGCCCCATGAGCCGAGAGGCGGCCGGATAGAGCCTCCCTGGGTGGCATTTGAGCCGCGGTGGGAGTACAAGGAGTTGACTCGCAACCTGGATGACGAGGCACTCCCCACCGAAGCCGAGCTGAACGCACTGGGCGCCGAGCATTGGGAGCTAGCGAGTGTGATGCGGGAGGACCGGCAGGTGCATTTCTATTTCAAGCGGGAGGTGACACGCTGAGGGGCAAGGTCACTGGACCAGGCCCACCGGCCGTGGCGAGCGCATTCTTTGCCCGAGCCGCATCAGGACCAACCCGAACGACACCGCCCCACGCGGGCGCGTGGCAGGAGATCGAACCGTATGACCGAGGTCCAGCGCGCAGCGGCAATCCGGGGCAAGACTATTCGCTTCACCTGGACGGAAGGCCCGACCAAGGGCACGACTCACGAGCATGTATTTCACGATGACGGCACCGTGGAGTGGCGAGACCCAGGCAGTCCATCGAAGGGTGGGTCGCCGAAGGAGAAGCCGGAATACGCCGCCGTGCAGGTGACCGATGACATTTATGCCGTGTCATACCTGGCGGCATCCGGCTATACCCTGACCGTGGTTCTCAATTTCCGCGACCATCGAATCGTAGGCTATGCATCGAGCTCGAAAGACTGGCACCCGATTCAGGGCAGGTTCGAGGTTGTGAATCCCTAATCCAGCGAGGCTCCTTGCCCACGAACGTGTTCGGACTCGTCGCGGGGATGGCGATTGGACTGCTGATAGCCTGGGTGTACTTCCTCATCTGGAAGGCACGGTACACCTCGATCATTCGGGAGGATGCGGTTCTGAGAAGTCAAGCGGTAACGGCCGGCAAGGTCCACGAGCAGTTGACTCCCTACCTTCCCGCGTTTCCCTACAATCCGAAGGACGTTCGTTTTCTGGGCAGTCCCGTCGATCTCGTCGTCTTTGATGGTATGGCAGAGGGTCGGCTGCGCCGCATCGTGTTTCTCGAGGTCAAGACCGGGGGATCCAGCCTGACCAGCCGGGAACGCTGCATCAGGGATGTCATTCGAGCGCGGGAAGTCGAGTGGGCGGAGCTTCGGGTGGCCCGGCCGGTCGCGAGCGGTGCTGCGTGAGAAGCAAGGAGGCTGTGGTGTCAATCCTGCAAAGCCCTGCATCGTGCGTGGAGAGTTCGCCCAAGCGCCGATTCGGCGCGTGGAGTACCATTCAGACCAGGGATCTACCCCAACAGCCCGGTTCAGCTTTCCTCGCCGGACAGGAGAACAAGGCTACTTGATGACATCCTACATGGCACACATTGAGCGTGGCAACCGGAAGGACCTCGGCCAGGTAGAGGTTCGGCTCACTTTGACAGAACCGGGGGCTGGCCGTCAGTCCTGGGGTGGCGAGTTCATGTCGCGCTCCGTGGACGGCATCCTTCCGAACGAGCGAATCGCCCTCACTCTGGATAACGGGCAAAAAGGAACCGCGAGGGTGAGCGAGACCTACTTCGACAGCCGCACACCGGATGCGACAGTTATCCATTTTACCGGCACCGGCCCGCTGGTCTAGCCAATGGAGATGCTCCTGGGGTTCGTCGGTGCGACCGCCGCTGGCGCGGTAGGTTGGTGGCTGGGGGAGCGTGTGGGGTTCATGACTGCTTTCATGGTCAGCACTGTAGCATCGGGGATTGGTTTGTACGCGGGACGCAAAGCCGCGCGAGACTATCTCGGCTGAGGCTACGCGGCTGAGCGCGGCGGAGGGGCTCTGTCCAGGATGGAGTCTAAGCATGATTCGCAAGTTGGCATCCGGTGAATATCGGCTGTATTCGAGAAAGAAAGACCCCAAGACGGGCAAGCGCAGGAATCTCGGCACCTTTAAGAGCCGGGCGGCGGCCGAGAAGCACGAGCGCGCCGTGCAGTTCTTCAAGCGGAGGGGCTGACCGCCGCCTTCTCTCGGCGAGGACCGGTGCGATCGAGCCAGCCTCCCAGCTGACCGGTGTCGAAAACGCAGTGCCCCACAGAAGTCCACCGAAGGTTCCGATGAGCGACCGCCCCGCCGAGCTCATTGCACAGCTTTGTCTCATACCGCATGTCGAGGGCGGATATTACGTCGAGCTCCACCGGTCGAACGCCGTGGTTCATCCGGCGGACGGCCGCGGCGCTCGGTCCGCGCTCACCAGCATTTACTTCCTTCTGCCTGCCGGGTCGGTGAGCCGCTGGCATCGGGTGCAGTCAGACGAGATCTGGCACTTCTATGAGGGGGCGCCACTGGATCTCTGGGTGGCATCGCCCGATGGAGGCCGGTTGGACCGGCACCAACTCGGGCCCCTCGAGTCGAACCGCCGTCCCGCCTGGACGGTACCCGCGGGATGCTGGCAGGCCGCGCGGACGACCGGCGCCTATACCCTGGTGGGCTGCGCCGTGGGACCGGGCTTTGATTTTCGCGACTTCGTCTTTGCGGCCGACTGTGCGGGGGTGGCCGAGGTGCTACGAAACAAAGACGCAGGTGCTGCGAGCCTGCTATAGGTAACTGTATGACTCAGGTTGAATCGGTACGTGCCGCGGTCGCGCGACTGCTGGACTGGGAGGATGCCCATGCCGGCTTCAACAAGGTCGTCGGCGGCCTTTCTCCCGAGCTCCAGGGCCAGGTTCCGGCCGGCCTTCCCTATTCGCCCTGGCAACTGCTGGAACACCTTCGGTTGACGCAGGAAGACATCCTGGAGTTCTGCCGGAACCCGGGGTATCAGGAGCGCCGGTGGCCGGAGGACTACTGGCCTCCAGGCGCGTCACCGCCGACCGCCGGTGCCTGGGACAAGAGTGTCGCCGCGTTTCGCCGGGATCGGGCAGCCCTCAAGCAGTTGGCTCTCAACGAGGAGCTGGATCTCCTGGGTAAAGTACCGGCCGGTAAAGGCCAAACCTACCTGCGCGAGATCCTCCTCGTGGCGGATCACACCGCGTATCACCTGGGTGAGATGGTGGTGGTGCGCCGGGCGTTGGGAGCGTGGCCCAAGGGGTAAACTTCAACAGGCGAGGCGGGATGGCTCGACTATTCTGGATTGTCGTCCTGATTGGGATTGCCGGCGCGGTGGCCACCGGAATCTCCTGGATCGGAGCTTACACGGCAGTAGGAAATCTCCTCGGAGCGCCACCTCCCCAGATGGGCACGCAGACAACCACGTTGCTCTGGAAGGGCATGCCCCACTATCAAGGTCACCCTCGCGCATGGCGTTTCGCGTTCGGTCCCACCCGCATTCCTGGAGCCGAGTGGGTCGAGATTTACGTGAACCCTACCGGACAAATCATAGTGACCGATCCGCCCGATTTGGAAGCACGGCTCAATGCTTTCCACCGCAGCCCATATTGATGACCACGTGTCACGGCTTGCCCAGGAAGAGCTTCCCATTCCACCGGTCCACATTCATCGAATTGGGGGTGCGACGGCCGTTGAGCCACTGGAGCGCCAGCCTGGCTTTACGGCTGCGAGTGGTCACCTCCAGCCGAAGCCGCTCGGCCGGCAGATTGGGGAACGACGTGCTCTGCTCCGCCGCCAGAGTATCGGCAAGCCGGCCCAGGTCGAACCGAAGCGAATCGGTGCCGACGCTCACGTAGAGGACATCGGAAGCGGTATCGAACCAGCTGCGGACGCTGTCAGGGCCGGCAACGAAGGGAGCCACCGAGTCGCCCGAAAGGTTGAGCATATATTCGTATCCGCGGATCGATACGACCGGCTCCTCCTTGGCATTGAGGTACAGGTACTCCCCGCGCGTGGAGGCATACTCCGGTAGATACCGCATTCCCGCGGCGGCAAGTATACGGCGGGCCGCCTCGTCCCGTGTGGATGCGTTTCGCGTCACCGAATCCCAGGGCACTCGGGGCAGTTCGGCCGGGATGGCAGCAATGACTTGTCGCCGAGCCCCGTGATCCAGCAGGAAGCGAAGGGCGGCGCTGACCTCCTGGTCGGTATGCTGGCCCTTCTGGTGAGCGCTCACAAGGCGGGTTAGCCGGCGGCTCTGGCTCGAGACCGAGAGGCTGGTAACGCTGAGCGGCCCGTATAACGTCACCAGGAGGAGCGCCCCCAGCGTCACCGGGATCCGCCGGATTCCCGCACCCTGCCGCATGGTATAACTCACCGCGATCGCCAGCAGCCAGAATCCCAGCAAGACGCCCAGCAGCCGAGGCTCCGTTAGTCCATAGGGGAGCACCCGTTTCCAGAACGCGACGAGCAACACGACGGCCGCCGGAATCAGGCCGATGAAGAGCCAGCGGGTGTAGGTTCTGATCCAGGCTTCACCGGCGTCGTTCCGGAGCGGATGGACCAGGAGAAATCCCAGCAGTCCGGCAACGGCCACACTGGACACGAGCCACCCGATCCATCCCGATGGCCACTCTCCTCCGCCGACAATTTTGACGAGATAAGCGAGGAGAATGAGGAGATAGGTGAAGACCAGCGGTGTCAGGATGTACTGGGCGAATACCTTGAGCACCCGGGGGTAGCTGGTATCGCCGGCTAACTCGCGAAGGCCACGTGGCACCGCGGCCAGAAAGATGCCGGTATTAATCACGAAAACCACGACCAGGTATAGCCGGCCGTACAGCTCCGCCGGGACATCCACGCCAAACAGCTTATCCAGGGCGAGGAGGGCGATGACGAGGCCGATGTAAAGCACGAACGAAAAGACTGTCGCCCGAAGGAAGCCGAGAAAGAGATGACGGTTGTACTGCCAAAACGCGTTCGTCTCGCGCTGGCCCAGAACGGGGAGCGTTGCCGCGAGCAAGTGCAGACCCATACTGAACTGGAAGTATCGAATCGCTTCGTGCTTCGGTTCGGGACCAGGCCATGCCAGATAGAAGAGGGCGAGCAGCGCGATACCCGCCATATTCAGCGCCGCCTTTCGCCCGGAGGACCACCCCCGTTCCTCAGCGAAAAGCGTGAGCGCCACCGTAAGGGGGAGACCGAGGCCAGCGACGGCCGCGATACGGACCCACTCCTCGTGCCTGCCGGAGTGAGTGGTCCCGATAATGGCAGCCGTGGCGGCGAAAACGCCGGCGGCGATGGTCCAGGGAAAGCGAAGGACCACCTCCCTGGCGCGGTCGGCCAGAGTGACGAACGAGGGGAACCGCATTCAGGCTCCAATTTTTTTCTGTACGGGGGGTCAGAGAAGCTACCATGATCTGCCGCAGCGTGTCACCATGCGGGTTTCTGCGTGGTCGATGATGGCTCTCGTGGTATCTTTTGTGGGCATTGAGATAAGGAGTCAGGCGATGAGCCCGTTGGCAATTCCCCGCCCCGAGGCCGAAGAGGCCGCCCCGTTCTACCATGGCTATATCGCCGAAGTGACCGGTGACAACATCCTGGAGCAGCTGGGCTCCCAGCTGGGCGAGGTCGAGCGTATCTTCGCGTCCGTCAGCGAAGCGGCGGCCCTGGGGCGCTACGCACCTGGCAAGTGGAGTGTCAAGGAAGTTCTCGGCCACCTGGCCGATGTCGAGCGCATCTTCGCATACCGGCTTCTTCGGATCTCGCGGCATGATCCGACCCCGCTGCCTGGCTTTGACCAGAACCGGTACGTACCGGCGGGACGCTTCGATGAACAAACGCTGAAGTCGCTGGTGCGCGGGTTTCGAACCGTACGCCAGAGCTCGATCGCGCTGGCCGAGAGTATCCCGGAGGAGTGCTGGTCCTTATGGGGTGAGGCGAGTGACAAAGCGATCAGCGCGCGCGCCCTGGCTTACATCCTGGTGGGACACGTGGCCCATCATCTTCGCGTTCTCCACGAGCGTTACGGTCTGGGCCAGGCAAGGGTACCCCGCTGAGTCGGTCCTCAAGGCCACTCGTGAGCCTGGACTCGTTTTCCACAGCCCGGCTCGACGCCGAACGGCTGACGGCGAACCACCGAGTCCATGTCCAGCGAATGGATCAGGACGAGAGGTTTATGGCGCAGCTGGGCGGGGTCCGCGATGTGGCCGGTACCCGGGCTTATCTGGAGCGCAATCTGGAACATTGGGCAGCGCACGGATTCGGGCTCTGGATGCTCCGGGACCGTGAATCCGGGGCGGTGATCGGGCGCGCAGTCCTGCGGCATCTCGACGTCGAAGGGGTGGACGAGTTCGAAACCGGATACGGGTTCCTGCCGGAGTTCTGGGGCCGAGGCCTGGCGACGGAGATCGCGCGAGCTTGCGTAGAGATTGGGCGCAACCGGCTCGGACTGGCTTCCGTCGTCGGTATCACTCTCCCCACCAATCACGCCTCGCAACGGGTAATGCGGAAGGCGGGCCTCGAGTACGAGCGTGAGATCGTCCACTCCGGTGTCCTCCACCTGCTCTTCCGGACCAAATCATACAGACCTTTGCTGACCGTCCAGGCGCCTGCCGCCGAGCGAACGGCATAAGCTTCGACCAGGAGGAGCGGTGGAACGGCAGCGCGGTGTGACCCTACGGTTTCTGGCCGAGCCCGGCGACGTCAACTTCGGCGGCAAGGTGCATGGCGGGGCGGTCATGAAGTGGATCGATCAGGCCGGCTACACCTGTGCCGCCGGCTGGACCGGCACGTATTGTGTGACGGTGTACCTGGGCGGGCTCCATTTTCTGGGACCGATTCACGTGGGCGAGCTGGTAGAGCTGCACGCATTGGTGATCCGAACCGGCCGGACCAGTCTTGACGTTGCCCTGGACGTGTACGCGAGGGATCCGAAGCGCACGGAGCGGCGGCGCACCGGACACTGTGTCATCGTGTTCGTGGCGCTCGATGTCGCTGGCCGTCCTTGCGCTGTGCCCGCCTGGGAACCAAAGGACGAGCTGGACCTTGCCCTGCAAGCCTACGCCGAGCGGCTGGGGGAGTTACGGAAGCAGATGGACACGGAAATGGAGCAGCGCCTCGGCATCCTCAGTCCAACCGACCGATCTCGGCCCTAGGCGTGGACCTCGGCCGGCTCATCCACCAAGGCTCCGCGCAGCATCTCTCGAAGCTCGGGCGTGTCAGGGTGCCCATGCTCTTCCACTGCATGCCGGGTGGCAACGGTGAGGACCTCTTCTTCGGTTCCGCTGATACTAACGCTGCAGTTCCGCTCGCTCGGTATCCGCCGGCAGTCGATTGTCTTGCGCGTTGAAGCCATATGAACCTCGGGGCTGAAGCGGTGGGCAGCCGTGCACCTTCGCGCGCGCGGGCTGCGGTAACGAGTATTAAGCCTGGTCTTCAGCGGCGCAAGTCAGACGAGGCGGGGAAGCGGGTAAGCATGAAACACCGTCTGGCCGCACTTACCTGCCTGACAATCGGCTACGCCATCCCGTTGTGCGGGCAAGACAAATCCCTGATGGACTCGGTGGATCGCTACGTTGCGTCCGAGATGCAACGCCAGCGCATTCCCGGCGCCTCCATCGCGGTTCTCCGCGGTGACAGCGTCCTGCTCTCGCGGGGCTACGGTCTAGCCAACCTCGAGCTACAGGTTCCGGCCAGCGACAGCACTGTCTACCAGTCCGGCTCGATGGGCAAGCAGTTTACCGCGGCGGGAGTCCTCATGCTGGCCGAACAGGGACAGTTCAGCCTGGAGGACAGAATCATCAAGTGGTTACCCGAGGGAAAGGGAGTCTGGGA
The DNA here is from genome assembly GCA_045803245.1 of Gemmatimonadales bacterium. GTDB lineage: Bacteria > Gemmatimonadota > Gemmatimonadetes > Gemmatimonadales > GWC2-71-9 > CAVVWJ01. The sequence goes on along the minus strand of JBJMPK010000114.1, from coordinate 114 downwards.
TTCAGTCACGATCCGACATCTCCTCACTCACACCGCGGGCATGGCCGAGTATACCGATTCCACTTTCGACTACCGGAAGGACTACACCGAGGATCAACTGGTCCGTTTTGCCGC
>JBJMPK010000113.1:0-13581 GCA_045803245.1 Gemmatimonadales bacterium | reverse complement strand
GGAACTGGACCCTCACGAATGGCGCGGGCGATGAAGGGAACCCCACCGGCAAAGAAAATCGCGCTGGCCCACTCCAGCAGCAGCACGGACCGCGACACTCCCGGAAACAGGTCTGCCATATAGAGCGCCAGTACAAAGCCGATCGAGCTCCCGGTGACGGCCAAGGCCAGCGTAAGCAGGTCCTGCAGCCCGAAATGCAGCCAGTAGGCGCGAAACACCCCCGCCGCGGCGTAGGCCGCGAGGCGTAGCATGACGAGGAGCGGGAGCGAGATCCAGAAAATGACTGCTTCTTCGGGTGGAGTCGCGAAGTCGAAGCGGAGCTCGTAGGCCAGGCGATAGCCCACGACGATCAGCAGCAGGTGCAGCGCCGGATCCCGCCAGTATGCGGCCAGCTTTGCCAGTCTCCACTCTTCCGGCAACGCGCGAGTGGAGGGCCGGGGTGCAACGATCTCCGCCGGTCGGGCGCTCACCGGGTGTACCTCTTCACCACATCCAGCACCGCCGCCACCACGTCGCTCACGTCGCCCGAGGTCAGCAGGGGGTGAAGTGGAAGACTCACGAGTCGCTGATAGGCATCGTAGGCGATGGGAAACTGACCAGCCTGGTAGCCGTACTTCCGGCGGTAGTACGGGTGAAGATGAACCGGGATGAAGTGCACCGAGGTGCCGATATTCCGAGCGGTCAGCTCGCGAATGAACTGATCCCGGCCGATCCGGAGCCTCTCGAGGCGGACTCGCAGCGGATAGAGGTGCCACGCATGCTCGACGTCGGCCCGCTCCACCGGAGTCTCCAGAGCTTCCACCTCGCTGAACGCGAGGTGGTAGGCAGCCACGACGGCGCGACGCTGAGCCTGGAATCGCTCCAGCTTCCGGAGCTGCGCCAGTCCGATCGCCGCCTGGACATCGGTCATGTTGTACTTGAAACCCGGCTCGTCTACTTCGTAGAACCAGCTTCCGCCGGCACCGTACCGCTGCCAGGCGTCCCGGCTCATGCCATGCAAGGCGAGCTTCCGGGCCCGGCTGATGAACTCGGGGGATCCGGTGAGCATGCCGCCTTCACCGGTGGTCAGGTTCTTGGTGGCGTAAAAGCTGAACGCAACCGGGTTGGGTCCGGACCCGATCATCCGGCCCCGGTAGCGTGCGGGCACGGCGTGGGCGGCGTCTTCGATAACGGCCAGACGGTGCCGTTCGGCAATCTGGTTAATGGAATCGAGATCCACCGGATGGCCGGCGTAGTGCACCGCCAGAATCGCTCGGGTGCGCGAGGTCACCGCCGCTTCGACGGCAGCCGGATCGAGGTTGAGAGTGTCCGCCTCGACATCGACGAACCGGGGAGTGGCGCCGAGGTGCTCGATGACGTTGGCGCAGGAGCAGAACGTCATCGGGGTCGTGATGACTTCGTCCCCCGGCTTGACCCCCAGCGCCAGGAGGCCGATGTGCAGCCCCGCGGTACATGAGTTCAGCCCCAGGGCGTCGGGTGCTTCGACCCGGGAACGGAAGGCACTCTCGAACTGGGCTGTCTTGGGTCCGGTGGTGATCCAACCCGATCGAAGGGTGTCCGCCACCTCATCCAGCTCCTCCTGGCCGATTGCGGGGGGCGAGAAGAGGAGAAAGCTCGGCCGCCGGGAATGACGGAGGGGCAGCGCTTCGCCGGCGACGACAGGGCCCGAGACTCTGGCTTCGAGCGTCGGCTCAGCGCGCATGCATGACGACGTCTGACCGCCGCTCGACCGGGTGGCGAAATCGGAGCTGATTCCAATTCACGGATCGGTGTTCCGAGTGCAGATTGTTGCTCGGGAGTGTTCGGCTCTGGCAGCGGAAGTGCGAGCTTCATGCCCGAAGTGGGCACGCCGAACGCTTTACGAGGCAACAGCCTGGATGCTTGGTGCTAGAAGTTGCAGGGAGGGTAGTGGCGGATCGTCGTTGCGCGAGTGCAACTAGTCGCGAGTCACCAGTCGCCAGTCGCGAGTCATGAGCTTCAACTCATGTCAAAGCTCATTACCTCCGTGAAGTCATGAGGCTGGTGACTGGTGACTGGTGACTGGTGACTGGTGACTCGTGACTAGTACCACCCGATCGGCTTCTCGTCCAGATTGATGAACACCTGCTTCGTTTCCAGATACTCCTCGACCCCCCAGTGCCCCAGCTCGCGGCCGAAGCCCGACGACTTGTAGCCGCCCCAGGGCGCCTCGACGAAGGTGGGCTGCATGTGGTTCACCCAGACAATACCGGCTTCCAGTGCCTTGACCACCTTGAAGGCCTTGTAGATGTCCCGGGTCCAGACCGCGGCGGCCAGACCGTAGGGGGTGGCGTTGGCAATCCGGATCGCGTCGGCCTCGTCCGTGAACGGAATGACCGTCATGACCGGGCCAAAGATCTCTTCCTGAGCGATCTTGGCCGAATTGTCGACATCATAGAAGATGGTGGGCTCCACGTACCAGCCCTTCTCAAACTGGGGCGGTGTGCCGCCGCCCGCTGCCACCTTGCCCTCCCCTCGGCCGATTTTCAGGTAGTTGGCAACCCGGTCCCGCTGCTCGGCGCTGATCAGGGGGCCCATCTTGGTCTCCCGGTCGAGGCCGTTGCCCAGCTTGATGGTTTTGGCTTTGGCCGCGGTGGCGTCGATGAACTTCTTATAGATATCGCGCTGGACCAGCACCCGGCTTCCCGCCGAGCAGACTTCACCCTGGTTGATGAAGGTGCCGAAGAGGGCTCCGTCGACTGCGTTCTCGAAATCCGCGTCGCTGAAGAAGATGTTGGGAGACTTGCCACCCAGCTCGAGCGACACCCGCTTGAGCTGGTCCGCGGCACTTCGCATAATGACTTTGCCCACTTCGGCGCTGCCGGTAAACGCGATCTTGCGGACCAGGGGATGAGCTACCAGCGGTGCACCGGCTGAGGAACCGTCGCCGGTAACGATGTTGACCACCCCCGGCGGGAGACCGACGGACTCGAAATCCTTCGCCAGCTCGAGAATGGACAGCGGCGTCTGCTCGGCCGGTTTCAGCACCACGGTGCACCCAGCCGCAATGGCGGGCGCGATCTTCCAGGCCGCCATCATAATGGGATAGTTCCAGGGGATGATCTGCCCGGCTACCCCCATGGGCTCACGCATGGCAAAGGCGACTGCTTCCGCGGGGACGGGCAGGACTTCGCCATTGATCTTGGTGGCGAGGCCGCCATAGTACTCGAAGCAGGTTGCCGTATCGTCCATGTCGAACTCGGATTCGACGATCGGTTTGCCCGAGTTCCGGGTTTCCAGCTCGGCGAGCTCGGCTCGGCGGGCACGCACCCGTTCGGCCAGACGGAGGAGAATGCGACCCCTCTCCTGCGCCGTTACCGCCTTCCAGCCGTCATAAAAGGCTTTATTCGCCGCCTTGGCGGCGATGTCGATGTCCTTGGCGTCACCGGCAGGACAGGTGGCGATGACCTGTTCAGTGGCCGGATCGAAAACATCGAATCGCTTGCCATTCTGCGCATCGACGAATTTGCCGTCGATGTACATCTGGTAGCGGGCGACCTGAGACTTGGGGGTGTTACCCCGCGCCGTGGCCGTGCTGGTCATGAGAGGCTCCGTTCGTCCCTTCGTGGCGATCGTTTCTCCCGGTCCTAGGCGGCGACCGTCTCCCGTGAGGGGAGTGCGGGCGCCCGAGGCGTCCCGATCCGGGCCGTATCATCTCGCACGTGCCAGGGCATTCCCTCTCGGGAAAGGCGCTGGAGGAAAGGATCGGGGTTGAACTGCTCGGCGGACATCACTCCCGCCCCCCGCCAGACACCCCTGGCGACCAGGCAGGCGGCAATGACCGGCGGAATTCCGGTCTGATAGGCTGTCGCCTGAACCCCGAGCTCTTCGTACGCAGCCTGATGATCGGTAACATTATAGATGTAGTACGCTTTCTGCTCGCCGTTCTTGATCCCCTTGGCCAGCGTACCGACGCAGGTCTTGCCGTGCAGCCGCCCCGCCAGGTCCTTGGGATCCGGGAGCAGTGAGACCACGAGATCGCGGGGTGCAATCGACTGGTTACCCACCCGCACCCGATCCGTGCCGGAGAGGCCCAGACGCTTCATGACCCGCAGCGTCTCCACCGTGGTCTCATCCATACACAACTTGAAGTCGATGGTGCGCGCATTAGGAAAGAACCGCGGCAGAGTCTTGGACTCCTCGTGGTCCACGTAGTAGCAATTGCGCACTCCCAACTCCGGAAAATCGAATGTCTCGAGTCCGGTGAGCGGCTCCTCCAAATGATAGCGGCCATTGCGATAGCTCACCGCCTTGCACAGGCACTCGTCGATCATGACCCAGGGACTGAATGCGGCGAGAAACCCATCGTGCCCAAGGCACACGGAGTTGTCGCCGTCTCGCACCCTCAGCTCGGTGACTGTGTCGAGCAGGTGCTTGGCCGCGTATGCGGCATAGATGTTGGTGGTGCCGGGATCGGCTCCCATGCCAAGGAGAGCCAGACGTCCGGCCGCTTTGAACTCGGCATCCAGCGCGAACTGGTCATCCATTTTGGGGATGCCGTCCGCATCGGTGCCCGCGCTTGCAAGATCGATGTAGTCGCAGCTCGCTTCGAGGCAGCCACGCATGACAGCGAGGTTGGTCGCGGGCAGCGCCGCGTTCAGGACGATGGTGGTACCGGTCTGACGGATAATTCGGGCAATCGCCGCTCGATCTCCGGCGTCGAGACATACTGCCGACACCCTTTGATCATCGAGCCGGTCCGCGAGAAGGGAAGCGCGGGCGGACACCGCGTCGGCGATGACGAGCTTCTCGAGCATCGCCTCCTGCGCGAATTTCAGGGCAGACACGGTCCCCACCGCGCCGGCACCCAGCACCATGACTTTCACAAACTCCTCTTTTCATTGTTGGCGCGGCACTCGGTCTGGTCACGTCGGCGGACCCTGCCGCCTGCGCAGCCTCGCCCCCGCCGCTGATGGGGGCTCACAGCTCAAGGAGATGGTCAGCTGTGAGAGTGGACCCTCCGCTTTGTCGGAGGATGCAAACGTACCCGCCTCGGAGGAGGCCGGCACCCTGCCATTGTACCTCCAACCCCCCTCTCGCTGCCAGGCCCCCCATCACACTGCCACCGGCAGACCGCCATGGCCGGAACTGCATGCAATAGAGCAACTTATTGGCCCAACGGCGGTTCGCATCGTGGCACGGTGGGTTGCACTGCATCTTTATGCAGCGGCGCGCCGTCCCGAAAAGGAATCAGACCGGTTCGTCTTCCCGCATCAGCCTGGCCCAGACCACGATCACCCCGACCGAAATGGCGAAAATGACCGTAGCTGCGGCATTTACCTCGGGCGTTATTCCGCGCCGCAGGAGACCCCAGATCTGGAGCGGCAGGGTGTTTTGCCGTCCTATGAGAAAGAAGGTGACCGCGATCTCATCGAGGCTCAGGGTAAATACGAGCAGGCCGGCTCCGAGGACGGCCGTCCGGATGCTGGGGAAGGTGACATTCCAGAAAGTCTGCCATTCGTTGGCGTAGAGATCCTGGCTCGCCTCCTCCTGCGCCCGGTCCAGCCGCTGAAGCCGGGCGAACACCTGGGTGATCACCACGGAGGTAAGCGCCGCGGCGTGCCCCAGCACGACGGGCCAGCCAGGGACGAAGGGGAACCCGCTCGAGAGGCTCAGCTTCACAAAGCTGAAGAAAGTGAGCAAGGCCACTCCGGTGATGATCCCCGGAAGGATGAGTGGCAGGAGCACCAGCCGGCGAAAGGCGGTCTTGCCGGGAAAATCGAATCGATCCAGCACGAACGCCCCCGGCACGCCCACCACGAGAGCGATGGCGACGGCGAGAAACGCGAGCTTCACACTCGCGATGGCTGCGGCGATCATCCCCCGATCGTGCGCCAGAGCCTCGAACCATCGGAGAGTCCCCAGCCGGAGCGGCCACGCGATGATGGGCGAGTCGTGAAAGGCATAGACGATCACCACCACCAGCGGCAGATAGATGAACGCAAAGACGGCCACCCCGGCGCCCCAGAGCAGAGGGGTCAGGCGGTCGGGCGGACGGACGGACGGGCGGGCGGCCGGTCTGCTGGACTGACTTGAAGCAAGAGGTGGGATACTCATTTGCCGCCTCTTACGACCGCAATCGTCCGTCCGCCGGTCCGACCGTCCGCCTGACCGCCATAGTTCATCCGGTTCTCCACCGTGGTCGCGAGCCAGAGCAGGAACAAGGTGAGGGCCAGAACCACGACCGACACCGCGGCTCCGAGTGGCCAATTGAAGGCGACGCCGAAGAGGCTCCAGACCAGGTTGGAGACCATGAGCGCGCTGTCGTTACCTCCCAGCAGCTGGGGCGCAAGGAAGTCACCCATACTCAGCACGAAGGCGAAGGTCGAGCCTGCTAGGACCCCGGGGAGCGAGAGTGGAAGGACCACGCGGAGAAATGTCTGCCAGCGGCTGGCATACAGGTCCTGGCTGGCCTCCTTCAGCGCCGGCGGAATCGCTTCCAGGACGGCATAGATCGGCATGAGGGTGAACGGGGTATAGATGTGGGTCAGGGCGACGATCACCGCCCAACGGCTGTAGAGAAGGAACTGGAGCGGCTGATGGATGAGGCCTCCCGCCTCCAGCAAACCGTTGAGGATCCCCTCCTGTCCCAGAATGATCTTCCAGGCATACGCCCGCACCAGGTAGCTGACCCAGAGCGGGATTATGACCGCCATGTACATGAGATTCCGGTGCCGCTTCACCTTAAACGCCAGCAGGTAGGCCAGGGGATACGCCAGTAACAGCGAGGCAAGGGTGACGCGAAGAGCGATCCCGGCCGAAAAGAGAATGGTGTTGGGATAGAGCGGGGTACCGAACAGCCGGCGGTAGTTCTCCAGGGTCAGCTCGTGGGTGATCGCGCCTCCCGACAGCCGCCAAAACGATTGTACCAATAGAAGCACGTAAGGGACGAACAGAAGCACCGTGACGAACCCAACCGGCACCGCCGCCGCCACCAGCGTCTTGAGTTTGGGCCGCGCCCGCACCCGGTCCAGCAGCGATCCTACATCAGTCGCTGCCACAGCGACCCCGCTCAGGTGCCCAGGAGAGACGGATCCGATCTCCTACCCCGATCGGGGTCCCGGCCGGAGCGTGGGCGACGATATGCCGCTCTCCCACCTCGACGTGGACCCGAACGAGCGATCCGACATAGACCGCCTCGGCGACCACGCCTTCGAGGGTGTTGACCGCCGCAGGCAAGGGCTGGTCGCCGGTGGCGACGCGAACGGCCTCGGGCCGCACACTGAGCCATGCCGGGGCACCGACCGGCAGTGCGATGTCGCTCCAGCCCTGCAGCAGAGTGTCTTCCTGCTTGATGATGACCGGCCGGGGGCCGCCGTCGATCACCGTGCCGGTCAAAAGGTTGGTCTCGCCGATGAAGTCGGCGACGAAGCGTGAAGCGGGGCGGTCGTAGAGGTCGCGAGGGGTGCCGATCTGCTCGATGGCGCCCTGGCGCATGAGCACGATCCGGTCGCTCATGGTGAGCGCCTCCTCCTGATCGTGGGTCACATAGACGAAGGTGATACCCAGCTGGGTCTGCAGATGCTTGAGCTCGAGCTGCATTTCCTTCCGCAGCTTGAGATCGAGCGCGCCGAGCGGCTCATCCAGGAGCAAGAGGCGGGGCTGGTTGATCAGGGCCCGGGCGAGTGCCACTCGCTGCTGCTGACCACCGGAGAGCTGGCGGGGGGAGCGGGCCCCCAACTCCTCCAGTTTCACCATAGCCAGCGCGCGGTTCACCCGCTCTTCCCGCTCCGGCTTGGAGACCCGCTTCATACGGAGTCCGTAGCCGACGTTCTCCCGCACGCTCATGTGCGGGAAGAGCGCGTAATGCTGGAAGACGGTATTGAGGTCGCGCTTGAACGGAGGAAGGCCGGTGATCGACAGGCCTGCCATCAGGATCTCTCCTGCGGTGGGCCGTTCGAAACCGGCGATCATACGCAGTGTGGTGGTTTTCCCCGACCCGGAGGCGCCGAGCAAGGTCAGAAACTCACCCGGCGCGATCTCCAGCGAGATATCGTCCACCGCCGCGAACGCGCCGAACCGCTTGGTGAGCCGGCGCAGCTCCAGGATCGGTGTTACCTGCCGCTCCGCAAGGGGGATCAGGTCACTTCCCTGCCTTCACCTCGTTCCAGATCTCCTGGTACTTCTCTCGCCGCGGACTCCACTGCCAGAAGTTGACCTTGCTGCCGTAATCCGAAATGTCGCGCTGGCTAGCCGCCTGCTCCTTGGTCATGTACTTCTTGGCGGCCGGATTGGCGACGATGTACGCGGTCACGTCATAAAGCAGCTTCTGGGTGAACGGCTGTGCCGAGTATTCCAGCCAGGCGTACGCCGCGTCCAGATTCTTGGCGCCCTTGGTCAACACGAAGTGGTCGGCCCAGGCAGTGGTTCCCTCTTTCGGGATCGTCTCACCGGCCGGGAACTTGGCCTGCCGGAGCTGGTTGGTCATGAGGGGCCATCCTTCGCCCATAACCACTTCGCCGCTCTGAAATAGTTGAGTCATGTCGCCGGCGGTGACCCAGTACTTCCGGACGTTGGGCCGGAGCTCGAGCATCTTGGCTTTGACCTTGGCCAGGTCCGCATCGGACAGATTGTAGAGGTGACTCGGATCCTTGGAATCGTCCATCCCGAGATACTGGGCCACCATGTACAGGGTAGCGATGTCGTCCTGCAACGAGAGCTTGCTGCGATACTTCTTGTCCCACAGCTCGCCCCAGCTGGCGGGTGCGCTCCGCACTTTACTGGTGTCGTAGATCAGCGGATTGGGGCCGAAGGCCCAGGGGACGCCATAGACCGAGTCGCCTAGCCGGACCACCTTGAGCTGGCGGAATCCTTCGCTGAGATCGCCGTAGCTGGGAATCCGCCCGAGATCGAGCGGAGCGGCGAGTCCGGCCTGGATGATGGCCGTGGCCGCGTCGCTCGAGGGGGAGATGATGTCGATGGTCTCGGCGCCGCCGGCGCGGAGCTTGGCTACGAGGTCATCGCTCGACCCCATATATGTGGCGTTGACCTTCACCCCGCATGCGTTCTCGAACGGCCGGGTGAACAGCGTGTCGGTGTAGCCCTCCCAGACCATGAAATTGAGCTCGCCGCCGATCGGCTTCTGACAGAGCTGAGCCAGATAGGCTTTGGCATCGGCCCGAGCATCGGCCGTCGGTGTAATCGAGATCTTCTTGACCGCTGCCGCGCTGCCGGCCGCGGGTTTATCGCCGCCGCCGCATGCCGCCAACAGCACTACGGCCCAACCGGTCAACCCCAGACGCCAGTTCATGGGTAGCTACTCCTGACAAGGTCTTTGCGGGATGGGAAGAATATCTGGCTACAATGGTACAGTCCGAAGTGAGATGTGAGAAGTGAGAGGGGGTGGCGGAAGGACCGGGGCCCCCGTACATCTTAGTTCCTACTTCTTCCCCGTCTGAGGCCTTTCATGCCGGGCGTGATCCACCTCGTGACCGAGATACCCGGCCCGAAGAGCCGAGCTCTGCTCGCGCGCCGGGCCCAGGCCGTGCCACGCGGTGTGCCGGCGGTGACACCGATCGCGGTGGTGAGCGCGGAGGGCGCGGTGCTCACCGATGCGGACGGCAACCGCCTGATCGATTTCGGTGGGGGCATCGGGGTCGTCAACACCGGTCACCGCCACCCGTCGGTCGTCGAAGCGGTGCGGAGCCAGCTCGACCGTTTTGCCCACGTCTGCTTTCCGGTATCCACGTACGAGCCGTACATCGAGTTGGCGGAGCGGTTAAATCGGCTCACCCCCGGCGACCATCCCAAGCGCACCTTCCTGCTGAACAGCGGGGCGGAAGCGGTGGAGAACGCGGTGAAGGTCGCCCGCCACTTCACCGGACGCCAGGCGGTGGTCTGCTTCGAGCATGGCTTCCACGGCCGCACCAATCTGGCACTGGCACTCACCTCCAAGGTGATGCCGTACAAGAAAGGGTTCGGGCCGTTTGCGCCGGAGGTGTATCGGATTCCGTTTCCGTACTGCTATAGATGCGAACGGACGGGCGGACAGTCGGACGGGCGGACAGTCGGACAGTGTTGCATGGCAAGCCGTGAGAGACTGGAGCAGATGTTTGCCTCGATCGTCGATCCTGACTCTGTTGCCGCGATCGTCATGGAGCTGGAGCTGGGCGAGGGCGGGTTCGTACCCGCGCCCAAAGAGTACGTTTCCACCCTCGCGGCCTTCGCCCGCGACCACGGTATCCTCTTCATCGCCGATGAGATCCAGACCGGCTTCGGCCGCACCGGCAAGCTCTTCGCCTCCGAACACTACGGTCTGGTCCCTGACATCATCGTCACGGCCAAGTCGCTCGCCGGCGGGCTCCCGCTCGCCGCGGTCACGGGCAGGGCCGACGTCCTGGAGGCACCCCAGGTAGGGGGGCTGGGCGGAACCTACGGCGGCAATCCGCTCGCTTGCGCGGCGGCACTCGCGGTCATCGACGTCATGGAATCGGAGCGCCTCCCGGCGCGGGCCGCCCGCATGGGCGAGCAGATCCGCTCCCGGTTCTGCCACTGGGCCACCCGGCATCCCTGCATTGGGGACGTCCGTGGGCTCGGAGCCATGGTTGGCATGGAGCTAGTGACGGACCGTGGTACCAAGGAGCCGGACAAGGCGCTCACCACCCGGTTGCTTGCTGCCGCACTCGAGCGCGGACTGATCCTGCTTTCATCGGGCACGTATGGGAACACCGTCCGGATTCTGGCACCGCTGACCACCCCGGATGAGGTCATCGATGAGGGGCTCGACGTCCTCGAGCAAGCGCTGGATGTGGTGTCGTGACCACCGCGCCAAGGGGCCAGCCGGTGGTGCAGTTCGCGAAGGTGTCCAAGACCTTCGGGGAGGTCAAGGCGGTCGACAATCTCAGTATCGATATCTATCGGGGGGAGTTCTTCTCCCTTCTCGGACCTTCAGGATGCGGGAAGACCACGACCTTGCGCTTACTGGCGGGCTTCGAAGAGCCCGACGAGGATGGCGGCGAGGTGCGGTTGCTGGGGCAGACCGTGAACAAGAAGCGGCCTTACGAGCGCAGGGTCGCCATGGTCTTCCAGAACTACGCCCTTTTCCCCCATCTCACCGTGGCGCGCAACGTGTCCTTCGGCCTGGAACAGCGGAAGACGCCCCAGGCCGAGATCGGCGAGCGGGTGCGGCGCGCGCTCGAGATGGTGCGACTCAAGCCCGATGTCTTCTCCGGCCGCATGCCCAGCCAGCTCTCCGGAGGCCAGCGCCAACGGGTGGCGCTGGCCAGGGCCCTGGTTCTGGAGCCCGCCATCCACCACCTGGACGAGCCGCTGGGCGCGATCGACCTCAAGCTGCGAAAGGAAATGCAGCTCGAGCTCAAGGCGCTCAACAAGCAGCTGGGCACGACGTTCATCTACGTCACCCACGACCAGGAAGAAGCGCTCACCATGTCGGACCGGATTGCCGTGATGGACAACGCCCAGGTGGCCCAGCTGGGTACGCCGGCGGAGATCTACGAGAACCCGCGCACCGCTTTTGTGGCCAAGTTCATCGGGGAATCGAACTTCTTCGAAGGCCGCGTCGCCGAGCGGGCCAGCGGCCAGTGGGTCATCCGCCAGTCCGGCGGAGAGTGCTTCCGGGTCCCCAATCATCCCGGGCTGCGCGAAGGGCAAGAGGCTCGGATCGCGGTCCGGCCCGAGTGGATGGACGTCTGCCGCCCCCACTCGGTTCCCGCCGGAGAAAACGCGCTGAGCGGCGTCATCCGCGAGGTCATCTATCTCGGCGAGACGATGCATGTCATCGTCACGGTTCCGGGCTGCGGTGACGTCACAGTCGCGGTGCGGAACGAGGGACAGCTCATCAAGCCCCTGGGATGGAAGCAGGGCGATCCCGCCGCCGTCGCCTGGCTCCCGGAGGATTGCCAAGTGTTGGAGCAGGAGTAGTGGGCAAGCTGCGGGAGCAGGCGCTGTCCTGGCTGCACCGGCGCCCTGAAGCCCAGGCCTGGTCCCTGCTCGCGCCGGGAGGCTTCTGGCTGCTGCTGTTCTTTCTGATCCCGATCCTGATCATGTTCGTGTACAGCCTGATGCCGCGCGGGATCTACGGTGGGGTCGAGCGGGGCTTCACCCTGGAGCACTATGCCCGATTCTTCGATCCGCTGTATCTCGACGTGCTCCGGCGCACCTTCGCCTGGTCGCTCGCGTGCACCGTCATCTGCCTCGTGCTGGGGTACCCGGTAGCCTACGTGATCGTGCGGTCCTCGCGCTGGCGGAATCTGCTCCTGTTCCTGGTGGTGCTGCCGTTCTGGACCAGCTTTCTGGTTCGCACCTTCGCCATGATTTTCCTCATGCGCGACACCGGTCTGATCAACAACTGGCTGCTCAAGCTGGGCATCGTGCAACAGTCGCTGACCATTCTGTATACCCCGTTCGCGGTCATGGTCGGCCTGGTCTACGGCTTTCTGCCGTTCATGATTCTGCCGATCTACGCCTCGCTGGAAAAGCTCGACCCCTCGCTGTTGGAGGCCGCGGAGGTTCTGGGGGCCCGGCCCCGGGCTCGGTTCCGCCGCGTCACCTTGCCGCTCTCCATGCCTGGCATCGTTGCCGGCTGTCTCCTGGTCTTCATTCCGGCGCTCGGCTCCTTCCTGACCGCCGATCTGCTGGGCGGCGCCAAGGAAATGATGATCGGTAATCTGGTTCAGAACCAATTCTCCGCCGCCCGCAACTGGCCGTTTGGGTCGTCGGCGTCGTTCATCGTCATGGCCCTGGTCCTGGCCGCCGTCATGCTCTACCTGCGGGTAAAGGATCGGACACCCGGGCGGCGGTCGGGGACATGAATCTGAAGATTCCCCGCTGGCTGATCGCGGTGGCGGGGCTGGTGTACCTGTTCCTGCATCTGCCGATCGTGGTGTTGATGATCTTTTCGTTCAACGACTCCAAGTTTTCGGTCGACTGGCGGGGGTTCACGTTCCGGTGGTATCAGCGGCTGCTGGAGCGGCCCGACATCCTTCGCGGGCTCAAGGTATCTCTGATCGTGGGGATCGCGGCCACCGTCATCTCCGCGCTGTTGGGAACCCTGATCGCGCTGGCCCTGGCGCGGCATCGATTCCGCGGCCGGCGCGCGTTCGAGGGTTTTCTCTATATCCCGATCGTGACCCCCGAGATCGTGGTCGGCATCTCGTTGTTGATCCTGTTCGCCCTGGTCGGTTTCCCACTGGGGGTCACTACCATCACCATCGCGCACGTGGCGTTCTGCATTTCCTTTGTCGTGGTGGTGGTGCTCGCCCGGCTGGAAGGGATGGATCAGAACCTGGAGGAAGCCGCCCTGATCCTGGGGGCCGATGAGATCACCACTTTCTGGAAAGTGACCGTCCCCCAGCTCTGGCCCGGAATTCTGGCGGGCGCTCTTCTGGCGTTCACCATGTCGTTCGATGACTTCGTCATCACCTCCTTCGTATCCGGCTCGGGCTCGTCCACCTTGCCGATCGTCGTGTATGGGATGGTGCGCAAGAACGTGGAGCCGAGCATCAATGCCATCAGCACCATCATCCTGCTCGTGACCGCCGTCCTGATTTACCTGGCCGATCGGCTGGCTCGAGCCAAGGGCTGAAGTGACACAGAGTGTCGCTG
>JBJMPK010000112.1:0-16673 GCA_045803245.1 Gemmatimonadales bacterium | reverse complement strand
CGGGCCTGCTCCAGGCGGGGCTCCAGGGCGTAGAGCTGCCGGACAGTGTTGAGGTAAATCAGCGAAACCCCACCACCGACGCAGATCCAGGCTCCCACCGCGGCCAGGAGCAGCGGATCCTTTACCTTACTGCCCAGGCCGCGGAAGTTGTCCAGCAGCCCCTTGAACGGACTGCCGCCAGCGCGCTTGCGCTTCTGACCGGGGCGGAGGTTGACGGTAATCATCTGATCACGGATCCCTGGGTCGGGGTCAGGCTGCGGAGCGAAGCGCGAGACCGATCGGGAGCATCAGCAGGGGTGCCACCTCATCCACCTGCATCGAATCGAACACGCCCTCGGCTACCTGCAGCTTCTCGATCGGATTGGCGAGCTGGACCGGAATCTGGAGCCGGTCTCCCAATGCCCGGCTGAGCCGCGGAATCCGCGCGCCGCCACCGGTGATGAAGATCCGCGAAATCCCGCCGGCCGAACGGCTGGCGGTCTGGAGAAACGCGCCGGCGCGCTCGATGCCTACGGCCAGCTCTTCGGTACGGGTTTGGAGGAACGCTTCGGGGATTTCGCCCGTGCCGCTGCCTTGCAGCAATCGCTCCGCCTCTTCCGCCGATTGGCCCCGCTCCCGCTGCAAATCTTCCCGGAACCGGCGGGTGCCGACCGGGATGTCCCGGGTGAGCACCGGAATGCCGTCGTCCAGGATGTAGATGTTGGTATTCTCGTGACCGATATTTACCAGGGCGACGACGCCGTTCATGGCCTCGGGATAGTTGATCTCGAAGGCGTTGTGGAGCGCGAAGGCGTCCACATCGATGATGCTGGGCTGGAGACCCACGTCGGCCAGCAGCGACATCTTGTGGTCGACCAGCTCGCGCTTGGCGGCCACCAGCAGCACCGTCATCTGCAGCCCCTCGCCATCCGGGTCCAGGATCTGGAAATCCAGCTCGACGTTGTCCATGTCGAACGGCACGTGCTGCTCCGCCTCCCAGCGGATGACCTCGCGTGCCTCGGCTTCCTGCATCCGGTCCATGGTGATCTTCTTGACGATCACGTCCCGTCCGCCGACGGCGGTCACGACCGACTTGGTCTTGATCCCCGCGGAAGCCATGAGCTCCCTGATGGCCTCGGCTACGATGCCGGGGTCCATGATCTCACCCTCGACGATCGCGTCGTTGCCGATCGGCGTGAGCGCGACCTTGGTGAGTACCGGACCGCCGGAGGTATGGGAAATGGCGACGAGCTTGATCAGGCCGCTTCCTATGTCCAGGCCGACCGTCATCGCCTTCCGGCCGAAGAGTCCCATACATGTCCGCTGGTTGAGGAAACGTCAGGATATCTCGGGCTTCAGAGGGCAACCGATGTGCCACACAAATTGCAGTTTAGCAATCCTTTGCCGGGCAGCATCTTACCCCGGGATTTAGCCAGAATCTTCACCGCTTTCAGGCCTCCGCATCTTCTCTTTCGCAAGCGGTCTCTCGGGATGCAGCAGTGAACTAAAACCAACTCAGTGCAACATTTGGCAGCACACTCATGATCGGCACCGACGAACTTTCATCGACTCAATACAGTTCGATCCAGGCCCGTTCAGCGAGGGGTGAGAGCGGTACCGCTGTGGGTGCCGACTCAGCACTGGAGGCCGTCACCAGGCGCACGATCAAGCCCAGCGATCGCGCCGCCAACGGAACGCCATCCGCGCTCTGTCTGATGCCCGTAGCTCGGATGAGAAAGAGGTTGGCCGTGAGCCGGACCACCTGGCGGCCGGCACTGATGCCCTCTGCCAACTCGAGTCTTTCCAGCTCTGTTGGCGGTCCCCCGGCGGCGAGCGCTTCCAAGGCGGAGCGGTTTGCGTTGAACACGGCGTCCCGGAGCCCGGCTTCCGCCGCCTCCATGGCCTGAGCCGTGAACATGCTGCTCCGTCCGCTCTGCTGCTCCAGCACTCCAGCAAAAAAGTTGCCTGCTACGAGTGCCCCGATGACGATCAACGCGAACAGGGCGACCGGCAGCGCTATTCCACGCTGATCGGTCGATTGGGGCATCCGCTGCCCTCTGCCCGAATCAACGGAGCGGGACATTCCGCAATGCCACCTGGGTTGTCAGCTCCTCTTCCGCGGCATCTGCCTTGCCGGCCAGACGGACGTCCTCGCTCGAGCCACGAGTGGTGATTCGGATGCCCGCCACCGCCGTCGGGTCGGTGGTGCCGCTGCCCCAGACGTCCAGGTATTCCAGCCGGAACCCATCGCTTCCGGACAGCGGGCCGGCCAACGGCTGAATAGCCTCGCCTCCGCTCACCGATCGTGCACCGAGCCACCACTGATCGTCGGATTGGTATAGCCTGAGCTCCATGATTTCGTAGATCCGGACCGGAGTACCGGCTGGTGCAACAAAGCCAGTGGCCGTGGTGCTGATACTGATGGCTGCTGCGGAGACGCCAGGGCAGCCAGAACCGGCGGTTACGTCGGTGACGTCGAGCGGAAGCCAGGAGTCATCGGTGGCGGTTTCTGAGCTCCCCTCGGAATACAGGTATGCGACGTCTCTTCCAGGCTGAGGATCCCGAAATCCCGAAAAGCTGGTGCGAGCGATTCGGAGTTGGCCGGGGCTGCTTGCCTGACACAGGAATCCGATACCTCTCGCGGCGCGATACGTGATGCCACTTTCGGTAAGGCTCACAATGTCATTTTGCGCGGGCGAGCCGCCCGTGACCGTGTTCAGGCCTCGGAGCTCGTTCGCGGCTACGAGGGCGGCGGTACGGACGTTGGATTGGAGGTTGAGTTGGGCCGCCTGGACCCGCGAAATACGCTGCGTGAGGTTGAGCAAGCGGTACACAGCGCCCGTTACGATGAGCATGAGGGCCAGAGCAATGGTGATCTCCACCAGCGTATACCCATGGGTGCGCCGCACGGTTCAGCACTCGATTCCGGTCTCGAGTGCGGCGGAGCGGGCTCCTCGCACGGTGAGATAGGATACGGTGACGCGCACGTGCCGGACCCTCCCGGTGGACGGTACCACCCAGGACTCGGCGACACCCCCGGCGATTACCGGCCCGCCGCTGGCAAATTCGGGGGCGGCGCAGCGCGGGCTGGTGGCATTGGCGGCGAGACGGAGAGCCTCGATTCGACGGGCGGCCAGTTGGGCGGCCCGGGTTTCCACTTTGCCATGGCCGATCATACGGGTGACCAGAGCCGACCCTCCGGCAAGCGCGACGATGCCGATGCCGAGCACCACCACGGCAATGAGCACTTCGATGAGCGTGAGTCCCGAGCTGCGCTTCACATCTCCTCCAGGAACGGTGGAAGATGGTGCCGGCCGGATGCGGGACGGGTACCTAATTGCTGCGGCTGGTATCGAATCGGAGGAGAAGCCGGGGACTGATGGCTCGGACTGCGTGGGATGGTACCGGCACCGCGGCTCAGTGAACCGGGAGGCGCCGGAGCTTGTAAAACAGCGTGCGCAGGCTGATCCCGAGAAGATTCGCCGCCTGTCGCCGGTTGCCATTCGAGGCCTGCAGAGCGCGCTGGATCGCCTCCCGCTCGACCGCTTCCACCTGCGTGCGGAGATCGAGCGCACCGTTCGAGGCCCCGGTCTGCGCCCCCGAGCTGTTGGTAAGCGCGAAGTCCTTGCAGTCGAGCAGCCCGCCCGATCCGAGCACTGCGGCGCGCTCCACGGCATTGCGCAACTCGCGGACGTTCCCCGGCCAGCTGTGATGCGTGAGCGCGGTCAGAGCCGCCGGCGTGAAGCTCACCGGATGGCCCAGACGCTGAGCCGCTTGACGGGCAAAGTGAGCCAGAAGCTCCGGAATGTCCTCCGGACGCTCTCGCAGCGGTGGGATGTGTAACCGCACGACGTTGAGACGATAGTAGAGGTCGGAGCGGAACTCCTCCCGCTCCACACACTGCTCGATCGCCTTGCCGGTGGCAGCCAGCACCCGCACATCGATCTTCTTTGAGGCCCGGCCGCCGAGCCGGCGCACTTCGCCGTCCTCGAGGACCCGGAGGAGCTTGGCCTGAAGCGCCGGGGACAGCTCCGTGATCTCGTCCAGCAGCAGGGTGCCGCCGTCGACCAGCTCGAAGAGCCCGGCCTGGTCGGCCGTGGCGCCGCTGAAGGCTCCCTTACAGTGGCCGAACAGCTCCGACTCGAGCAGTCGTTCGGGTATGGCGGCGCAGTTTATGGCGGTGAAGTTCCGATCGCTTCGGGGACTCATCCGGTGGATGGCGCGGGCGATCACTTCCTTGCCGGCTCCGGTTTCTCCGGTGATCAGCACGCAGGTGTTATGGCGGGCGACCCGGGAGGCCAGCTCGACCAGGTCCCGCATGGCCCGGCTTTGCGATACGACCAGATCGCCCACGCCGCCAATACCGAGGCTCGACCGGAGCGTCTCGACCTCGCGGCGCAACCGTTCCCGCTCCTCGGCCTTGCGGAGCGTCAGGTTCACTTCCTCGGACTGATAGGGTGCCTGGAGATAGTCGTACGCGCCTTCGCGCATCGCGGCCAGCGCCACGTCGTTGCTTCCCGCATCGGTCAGCATGATGATCGCCCCGACCGCCCCGTCGGCCCGGAGCCGGCGAAGGAAGCTGAGTCCGTCCATACCCGGCAGCTTGACGCTGCAAAGGACGAGATCGAACTCCTCCGCCCCCACCCGCGCGAGCGCCCGCTCGGGGTCGCTCTCAGACTCCACGGCGTGGCCTGACTCTCCGAGCAGCAGAGCGAGCGAGTGCCGGGAACCGGCGTCGTCCTCAACGATCAGCAGCCGCATCGGTTTCATCCGTCAGGAGTTGAGAGCTTGAATTCGGACAACCACCTTCGCTTGCCGACGGCATATTCCACGATCTCTTGCACGATGAGGCCTGGGCCGGCCCGCTTCCCTGGTGCCTTCCCAGTGACCGACCGCTATTTGGCAACTGGACGACGACTACTCAGCAAGTTTTCCGCCAGACGCCCGAATCAGGTGCAGGCAACTGCAGCATCGGCCGTCGCCGGAGGAACCGGCGCCGTGGTGCCGTAGAAGATGAAGCACTGCACTGTCGTCAGCGGCAACGCCGTCGCCTTCGCGGACCAACCCGCGGCATCCGAGTTGATGATGGTCACGGTTACCCCCTGCGACGGCTGGAACTGGAATGTCGGGAGGTTGGGAATCACGCCGGCGTAATACGTCTGGCCCTGATTCCAGAACGCCTCCTGGGTCGATGCCAGGTTACGCAGGTCGGACTTCATCGAAGCCACGACCGCCTTCTCCTTGGTGTTGGCGAACTTCGGGATCGCGATGGCGGCCAGGATGCCGATGATCACGACCACGATCAGCAGCTCGATCAGGGTGAAGCCCTGTCTCCGCATAGTTGCGTTTCGAGCCATTCTGCGTTGCGCGGTCATGATTGCATCCTCACACGAGTATGCTGGTAGGCAAAAAGGGCGGCCACCACTAGGGCACCGCCCTTCTTGCACACTACCTGCGGCTGCTTACCAGCAGCCTGGGGCGCCTTCGGCCTTAATCGACGCGTTCGGCGCATTCTTCGCCACACCCACGTAGACACCGCAGGTGTTCGGCACGCTGGTGGCGGGCACGGCGGGGTTGGTCGCAGTAGCCGACCAGCCAGCCGCATCAACATAGGTCAGGACCACGGTGCTGTTGGCGCTCGGCGTATAGGCCAAGGTGCCTTTGCCGCCCAGACCGTTCGCCTGGGTGTAGACCGTACCGTCGCCCTTGTACGTACCAGCCGCATAGTCCTGGTTATCCGAGAAGAACGCTTCCTGGGCGGTTACCAGGTTGCGCAGGTCGGACTTCATCGAAGCCACGACCGCCTTCTCCTTCGTGTTGGCGAACTTCGGGATCGCGATCGCGGCCAAGATGCCGATGATCACGACCACGATCAACAGCTCGATCAGGGTAAAGCCCTTACGGTTGCTCATACTTCCTCCAAGTGGTGGCGTGACCATCAGTACAGAGTTGCGAGATTCTTGAGGCTACCCACCGTTAAGGCAACCCGTATGCCACCGCCGCTGTTCGATGTGCAAGTTTCTCTACCAGGCTGACTTCCCTGACCATTGCACGATGGAGTGCAACCACAGGCTCGGTGCGAGTAAGCGGATTCTGCGAGAGCACCCTCTCCTTGATGCGATTAGAAGTTGGTGGGTGTGCAGTTTCGGAGCGGCATCCTTTCATCGCGTTGCCGCGCAAAGTTCTCCGAGCCGACCGCTAGAGCGCTCGTGGACGAATGCCCCGATCCTCGCCGTTAGCGGTAGCCCGTGACTCTCCTCCGCTATCAACGAGCGCCGCAACTCCCGCTGTAGCCGCCAGATGACCGGACAGCGCAGGGAGTGCCAAAGGTTGCACGGTTCTTGCCCCTGCCCGGCAGAAAACATCCCGATTCACCCCCTCAACGGCTCAGGGCATCCTCGATGATCAGGGCTCTCTACTTCCTGTTCGTGCTGTCGGGCGCGGCCGGCTTGATCTACGAGTCGATCTGGACCCGCTACCTGGGCCTCTTCGTGGGCCACGATGCGTACGCCCAAATCATCGTGCTGATCATCTTTCTCGGCGGGATGTCGGCCGGAGCCATGACGGTGAGCCGCTGGACCGCCCGGCTGAAAGAGCCGCTCTATGGGTACGTGGGCGTTGAGCTGGTGGTGGGGTGCATCGGGCTGGTCTTTCATGATGTGTTTCAGGCAACTACCGGCTGGGCGTACCATGCCGTGTATCCGCTCCTGGCCGGCTCATGGCTGCTGTTGGCAGCCAAGTGGACCATAGCCGGAGCTCTGATACTACCGCAGTCCGTGATGCTGGGAATGACGTTCCCCCTCATGAGCGCGGGCGTGCTCCGGCTGCAGCCGGTGCGTCCCGGCCGCAAGCTCTCACTCCTCTACTTCTCCAATAGTCTGGGCGCCGCGGTCGGCGTGCTCGTGGCGGGATTCTACCTCGTCGAGCTGGCGGGACTGCCGGGGACCATTCTCGCCGCCGCCATGCTCAACCTCGTCGTTGCAGCCAGCACTCTTTGCGTCATGGTGATTTCCCGGAGCAGAGGCCAGGTTGCGCCTGCTCCCAGGAGCCGTGGGGTTGCGCCGGCCTCTTCCGCCGCGGCCCCGGCGCAGCAGCCGAACCTCTCGCTCGAGCGCCTGCTGCTGTTCACCAGCCTGGGTACGGCGGTCGCCTCCTTTATTTACGAGATCGACTGGATTCGCATGCTCGCTCTCGTGCTGGGCAGTGCCACCCATTCGTTCGAGCTCATGTTGTCCGCTTTCATTCTAGGGCTGGCGGTGGGTGCCTGGTGGATCCGGGCCCGGATCGACCGGTTAGCGGACCCATTAAGAACGCTCGGGATGGTCCAGTGGACGATGGGATTGCTCGCCCTGGCCACGCTGCCGCTTTACGTCGCTTCGTTCGGCTGGATCGCTGGGCTCTTGACGGCCTTTGCCCGGACCGACGCCGGTTACACCGGCTTTACCCTGGCCCGCTACGGACTCTGCCTGGCGATCATGTTCCCGGCCACATTCTGTGCCGGCATGACGCTGCCCTTGATCACTCGGATTCTGCTGGCCAACGGCTCGGGCGAGAGATCCATCGGCTCGGTGTACGCCTGGAACACCATGGGCTCGATCCTCGGCGTGGCTCTAGGCGGGCTGATCTTGCTCCCGGTGCTCGGGCTCAAGCCCATGCTCATTCTCGGCGCCGCACTGGACATGGCCCTCGGAATGCTCCTCCTCTCGCGGTCCGGCGCGTTCAAGAGGCCGACGAGACGTTTTGCGATCGGAATCGCTCTGGCGGCCGGCGTTCTCATGATTGTGGTGGGGGGTGGCACCAAGCTCGACACGAACACATTGGCCAGCGGAGTGTTCCGCACTGGCATCGTAAACGCCCCGGGGCAGCGGGAGGTCAAGTTTTATCGGGATGGCCGTACCGCAACAGTCACGACATCCCGATTCAAGACCACTGGCATGATTTCACTGGCGACCAACGGGAAGCCCGATGCTTCGCTTTCTCCGGACTGGTTTCGGCCCTGCGATTCCAGCGCACGAGCGCTACCCCTGACGGGTGATGCCGCCACCCAGACTTTACTTCCGATGGTCACCCTGGCTCATGCCCCATCGGCGCGGACCGCCGCGGTGATCGGCCAGGGATCGGGCATGTCCTCCCACCTGTTGCTGGGAAGCCCAAAACTCACTGAGCTGGTGACTCTCGAGATCGAGCCGCAAATGGTTGCGGGATCACGTCTCTTCTACCCGGCCAACCGCCGGGTGTTCGACGACCCTCGCTCCCACATCGTGATCGATGATGCCAAGTCCTATTTCGCCTCGGAGCAGCACCGCTACGATCTCATTCTCTCTGAGCCATCCAATCCATGGGTGAGCGGGGTGTCCGGGCTCTTCACCACCGAGTTCTACTCCCGTATCCGGGGTTACCTCACCGAGGATGGCGTATTCGGGCAGTGGCTCCATGTCTACGAGCTGGATGACGCACTGGTGCTGAGCGTTCTGGCGGCGTTGCACCAGAACTTCCGGTCCTACGAGGTCTACCTGGTGCCGAATGGAGACCTCCTTATCGTCGCGAGCAACCAGGCAGCCCTGACCAGGCCGGACTGGTCGGTGTTCGATTCACCGGCGTTACGAGCCGATCTCTGCCACTTTGTTCCGCTGACTCCCGCGGTGCTGCAGGCGCTACGCCTGGCGGGACGGGCCGAGCTGGCACCGCTCCTGGAGACCTTCGGGCAGCCCAACTCGGATTACTATCCGGTCCTGGACCTGGCGGCGGAACGGCGGCGGTTCCGTCACGATATGGCGGGGGGCTTCCCGGCCATTTCCGCCGACTGGTTCAACCTCTTGGCAGCCATGAGCGGCACCCGTCTGGGTCCGGGAGCCTACGCATTTCCGGCCCTCCCGGAGAACCCTCGAGTGCTCGCCCGGGCCGTGGGGGGACTGCTGCGCACTCTGGCTTCGAGCCAGCCCGACGACTCCCTGCTGACACCGTTCACCCGCAATGCCGTGTTCCAGTGGCGTCAATGGCAGATCACGTCGGCTTCGAACCAGCCACCCAGCAATTGGGAACTTTGGCTGAACCAGGCAAATGCGGTCGACCGGTTGCGGAATGGTGGTACTGCAGGGATGGTGGATGAAGAGTTCTACGGTGAGTTGGGACGATTCATGGACCGGCATCATGCTCCGGCAGCGGTCCGTGATGTGGTCGCATTCCGGCGGGGGGTTGCGTCCTGGAATTTTCGAGATGCCGCGGCTGCGGCCGAGCGGCTGATGCCCCTGGCACGCGAGCAGCAGTGGATTCCAGCGGATGAGCTCAGGGACGGCCTGGTAGTGGCCCGGCTCCACCTGCGCGATGTCCGGGGAGCGCGCCAGGCGCTGGACGGACTCTTTCCGCTCAGCCAGCGTCCACTGACGGATCTGAGGTCTCAGTTGCTGGCAGCATACGTGCAGACCGCCGAGCGGCTCCAATCGGTGGCGCTGCAGCCCTGAGGGGGCCGCGCCACAGCATGACCTACACTTTGACCTCCACCTGCTCTTCGTAGCGGCTGAGCTTGCGGTACAGGGTGGAGGGGTCGATCCCGAGTACCTCGGCCGCGCGAGTCTTGTTGCCGCCCTCAGCCTGTAAGACCCACATAATGTAGGCTCGCTCGATCACTTCCAGGGTGGGATTCCGATAAGAGCGCTCGGCGACCAGAGGCTCCTTCCGGCGTTTGGTGATCCTTTCCGGCAAGGAAGCCGCTTCGATCAGCGATCCCCGGGTCAGCACCTGGGCGTGCTCCAATGCATTCTCCAGCTCGCGCACGTTCCCCGGCCATTCGTACACCATGACCGCATCCAGCGCCTCGGCAGCGAGCGCCTTGGGCTCGGTACCCGTCTCAGTCGCCAGATTCTGCAAAAGGGCTTCGATCAGGAGCAGGAGGTCGTCTCTTCGTTCCCTCAGTGGTGGCAGATTTACCGCGATGACGTTCAAGCGGTAGAAGAGATCGCTCCGGAAGTTTCCTCTCCGGATCTCCTCCTCCAGCTCCCGGTTGGTGGCCGCGATGATGCGAACATCAACCGGAATCGCCTCGGTGGCCCCGACCGGGATGGCTTCACGCTCCTGAAGCACGCGGAGCAGCTTGACTTGAAGTGAGGGGGGCATTTCGCCGACCTCGTCCAGAAAGAAGCTCCCTCCCCGAGCCGCGGCGAAGAGTCCCTGTTTATCGCGCACCGCCCCGGTAAACGAGCCCTTCACATGGCCGAAGAGCTCACTCTCCAACAGATTCTCCGGCAGAGCCCCGCAGTTGATGGACAGGAACGGTCCGTCGCTCCGGCTGGACAGATTGTGGAGGTAGCGGGCGATGACCTCCTTGCCGGTACCGCTCTCTCCCTGAATCAGTACCGTGGAATCGGTCGGAGCGACGTGCTCCGCCAGCTTGAGCACGTCCATAAATCGCTTGGACTTGCCGATCGGCCGCGCGATGGTGGTCTTGTCGCGCCGGCGGATCTCCTGCTTCAGCTGGGTATTCTCGACCTTGACCGCACGGTACTCGCAGGCCCGGCGAAGAATCGCCACCAACTCGTCGTTGGAGAACGGCTTCTGGATGTAGTAGAACGCGCCGGAGTTGACGGCGCCGATGGCGCTCTGGAGTGAAGCCTGGGCCGTCATGAGAATGACGGGAGTGACTGGGTCCTGTTCCCGGGCGGCGGTCAAGATGTCGAGACCCGAGACCTGCGGCATCCGCACGTCGGAGAGGATGATATCGTGAGTTCCCGAGCGAATCTGTTCCAGCCCCGCTTTGCCACCCTGGGCGGTGGTGACTTCAAAGCCTTCGTTCCGCAGCAGAATCCGGAGGGTATCGAGAATCCCCGACTCATCATCGACGACCAACACCGACGGCTTATAGCTCATGCAGCGTCCTCCGCTACCATCTTGGCAGGCAGGAAAATGGTGAAAGTGGTGCCGGAGCTGGGCCCGGAATCGACCAATACGAGGCCGCGATGTGCCTCTACCGCTCGCTGAACGATTGCCAGCCCCAACCCACTGCCCCCGGACCGGCCGGAGACGAAGGGTTGGAACAGCCGCTCGCGCACCTCCTCGGGGATGCCCGGCCCGTTGTCGCGAATCTGCAGGCGAACGGCGTGCTCCAGATCGGTACCATGCGGGATCTCCGAGCTTTGCGCCATGGAGACCCCAACCGTCACGCGAATGGGACCCCGCGCAGCCTGTACCGCGTTCAGCACCAGGTTGGCTACCACCCGATGCAGCAAGTCCTCGTCCCCTTCGAGCAGGGTATGCCCGCCCTCGACAGTAATGGCAGCATCGGGGCGGCAATCCGGGTGGGCCCGGATCAAGCGTACCACCGCGACCACTACGGAGTGCAGGTCGAGGGGGATGAAGTGGGTGGCGCGTACCCGCGAGAAGTCGAGGAACTCGCTGAGCAGCCGGCTCAACCGGTCGCTTTCCCGCACGATCAGTCCCGCCAGAAAGCGCTCGTCCTCGTCGGCGTGCTTCGAGCGGGCGAGCTGCTCGACCGAGCTTCGGATGGAAGCAAGCGGGTTCCGGATTTCATGGGCGAGTGAAGCGCTCAGCTCCGCCACGGCTTCGAGCCGCTCCGCCCGCATATGAAGCTCCTGGACTTCCTTGAGATCGGAAATGTCGGTAAAGATAGCCGTGACCGAGGGTGCCTCCTGGGCTTCCTGGCGAAAGGTCGTGGTACTCAGGCCGATCGGGAACATCCGGCCCGCGCCCTGCAGGACCATGCCCTCCCCCCGGCTGATTTTTCGTCCATTGCGGATGCCGGCCACCGCGGCGGCCCAGAGCTCTGAGGATCGAGTCTTCAGATGGTCCAGCACCGGACGGCCGATCAGGGCTTCCCCATCGAGATCCAGCAACCGTTCGGCGGTCGGGTTGATGAATGCCAGCCGTCCGAAACCGTCGACCGTAAGCACCCCGGAGCGAATGTTTCGGAGGATGTCGTCGGCCTCCAGCCGGACTCTCTGGAGCTCGGTGGCCAGGGTCGCCTGCTCCATCCCCGCTTCCCGCAGCCGGTGCCCCAGCACCGCCACGATCCCGAACACCAGATTGAACACCACCATTTGGGCCCAGGATGCCGAGTCGAGTGACCCGGAGTAGGTCCACAGCGTGTCGGCGATGAAGAGAAATGACGCGAGAATCGCGGTGATCCCCACCCAGGCAAAGGGCATGAGCAGGGCGTATGCGGCCACAACCAGCACGTACAGCGCCGGAAAGGCTGACTGGGGCTGTCCGGCGAAGTGAACGATCGTGGTCACGAGCCCGAGATCGACCAGCGCCTGGAACAGGAAAAATGCGTTGGTCGGGGTCCGCCGCAGCAGAAAGATCGTCCCCACCCCATAGCCGGTGAAGACGAGGGCGAAGACGACCGCCACGCTGACGATGAAGGATTCCTGGGGCCGCTCGGTCCAGACGAGACCCGCGCCGAGCAGGACGCCGGTAGCAAGCACCAGGCGACCCACGAAGAGCCAGGTGAGCAGCGTTCGCTGGTCCGGCAGGGTATTCTTTCCTGCCCGCCGGCGCTCAGGCACAGTGGGAACCGCGGCCCGTCCGGATGGAGCGGGTGATTCCATCAAACCTCGAAGTCGATGTGGCTATGGGGGCCAGCAGAAGATAATTACAGATGCCCTGGACCGTCTATCTCATCCGCTGCCGGGATGGCACCCTGTATACCGGGGTGACCACGGATCCGGCCCGCCGCCTGGCTGAGCACAATGCCGGCTGCGGCTCCGCGTATACTCGGTCCAGGCTGCCCGTAGAGCTGGTGTATTGGGAGCAGGCGGGGGACCGCTCGTCAGCCCTGCGCCGAGAGCACACGATTAAGGCACTGACCCGGACTCAGAAGGAACGGCTCGCCGCGGGAGGCCGCATCGGGCCTCAGGACCTGCGGTCGACTCCCCCGTAACCCGTGGTTTGGGCCATCCGCCGCTCCGCACCGTTGTAGCCGCCGGTGCGCGCCCGGGTAGCCGGCCCGAGTCCGGCTCCGGCCGGCAGCTCCGAGAGGGAGCTAGGCGCATCGAGGTGGGCACCCTCGTCCACACCCACGCCCAGCCGGTCCACCAACTCGCCGCCCAGCCATCCGGTGATGGCCGCCAGTACGAATCCTAGGAGCCCGGCGACAATGGCCCCGGTGGGCGGGATAGCCGGGTTCTCTCGCCGCAGCACCCAACTCAGGATGAATAGCCCGAGAACGATAACGTTTCCCACCCCGTGCCACAGGCCGATGCGCTTGGCTCGAGTGCCATTCGGTATGGCAAACCAGTCGAGCCAACCAAAGACGGCGGCGGCAAGACCACCGATTACTCCGGCCCCCACCATATAATACGCCACCACCGTCCAGAGGCTGTTGCCGGAGACGAGATAGATGATGTCGAAGATCACCGCCGTGGCCAGTAGACCCAATGGAAACACAATCAGCATCGGGTGAACCGGATGGCCGGCCACTTTTACTTTGCTTTCCATATAGACCTCTGGGAACCTCAAGCTCTGGTTACGACGCCCGGCCGCCGACCTGCTGACTCACCCGTTGGAGAGCGGCAAGGTGCGCCTCCATGTCGCTGACTGTCTGCTGTAAGTAGGCCCGGATCTGCTGGTCCTGGACAGCCGGCAGCAGCTGATTCCTGATCTTCTCGATATTGGCCTCATGATCTTCGATCTCATGCTGCACGAAAGCCTGGTCGAAATCGGGGCCGGTTTTGCCCTGGAGGTCCGGGGGGAAACCGGTGCCGGCCTTCACTTCGCCGCCCTGGGAGGGAATGAGGCTCACGTTGAGCTTCTGCGCGAGCGCGCGGAGCTCCTGCCGGTTCTTCGCGTGGTCCGCTGCCAGCTTTCGGGCCAGCTCCTGAACCTGGCGCGAGCTCGCCTGCTTGGCGACCAGAGTCCCAAGCTGGATTTCGGCAGTGTTGGCGACGTTCAGCTGCGAAAGGATGGCGCTGGGAGTGACGGTTGATTCGCCGCCCGGAGCCGCGGTGTCGGTGCTGCTGAGTCCGCCGGCGCTGTCCCGGCCCACCCCACTTTCGCGACCCCGCGAATTGTTACCGGGTGAACAATATGTCAAGCCGATCAAAGCTGCGGCGGGAATAGCCGAGACTCGCATGGATAGAAAGATGGGAATAGCCGAGGGAGCCGGGATGTGACGTATGACCGTTCATACGGGACGGTCCGACCTGGCATCGAGAACCTCACGGACCTTGAGGGTCAGCCCCTCGTTCGAGAACGGCTTCTGCAGAAAAGATCGGCCCGGCTTATTGGAGGCGGAATCGAGCTTGTCGCCTTCGGCATATCCAGACATGTAAACCACTTGCACTCCTGGTCGCAGCTCGAGCAGCCGCTCGACCAGTTCCAGTCCTCCCATATCCGGCATGACCATGTCTGTGAGAACGAGATCGAGCGGGCCTTCCAATCTTTGGACCAGTTCCAACGCCTCCCGGCCATTGGCCGCGGAGTGGACCAGGTATCCACGGTTCTTCAAGACCCGGGAGGCGACAGTACGGACGGTTTGCTCGTCTTCCACCAGCAGTATGGTCTCGGAACCCCCGGGGGACGTAATGACCGGAATACCCGGCGTATCGATCTCGTCTTCTGATTCCACCCGCGGAAAGCAGATCTTGAAGGAGGTTCCCTTGTCGGGCTCACTGTCTACCCAGATGTAACCGCCGCTCTGGACCACGATTCCATACACCGTGGCGAGACCGAGTCCGGTGTTCTGGGTAGTGGGCTTGGTGGTGAAAAACGGTTCGAACAATCGTGCCTTGACCTCGGGCGTCATGCCGTGGCCGGTGTCGCTCACAATGAGCATGACATAGGAACCGGCGGGAAGGTCGATCCCGACGTGCCGGTAGGCGTACCCCTCCGGAAGATCGACATCGAGCGTTTCAATCGTCAGACGCCCACCGCCCCGCATGGCATCGCGGGCGTTCAGCGCCAGGTTCATGACCACCTGCTCGAGCTGGCCATAGTCGGCCTCCACCGCTCCCAGCCCCACCGACAGATCGGTGCTCAGTTTGATGTCTTCGCCCAGGAGCGGCCGCAGCATACGCTCCATTCCCGAGATGACTTCATTGAGGCTCAGCACCTGGCGGGCGACGAGCTGTTGCCGTCCGAAGCCGAGGAGCTGCCGGGTGAGGTGCATGGCACGATCGGCGGCTTTGCGGATCTCGTCCGCGTCGGCCCAGCGGGAATCGCTCCGGTCCAGCGTGGTCAGAAGGAAGTCGCTGAACCCCATGATGATCATCATCATGTTATTGAAGTCATGGGCCACTCCGCCGGCGAGCCGGCCCACCGCTTCCATCTTCTGCGCCTGGCGGACTTGCTCCTCGGCCCGCCTGCGCTCGGTCAGGTCCTGGACGTTCACCGCGTAGTAGATCACCTCGCCCTGAGGGTTTTTTACCGCTGTCGCGTCGATGAGCGCGGGGAAGATCATCCCGTTACGGTGGATCCGCTCCGTCTCCCAGATTTGATGACCCCGCTCGTCGAACAGCGGGTTCATCCGGGGGAACTCGTGGCGATCGGGAGCGGAGAGGTCGGCCATCGGTTTGCCACGGAGGTCTTCGACGGTCCACCCGTGCATGGCCGCGAATGCCGGGTTCAAACTTTCGATGATGCCATCCGCCGCCACGATGGCAACGCCCCATCCGGCATGCTCGAAGATACGAGCCCAGCGCTGCAGCTCGCGGCCGGCCTCGATTCGGTCGGTGACGTCGCGCCCGACTCCGACGATGCCGCTGATCTCACCGTGTCGCCCGCGAAGCGGGGAGAGAGTCGTCTGCATCTGCCTGGTTCCCTTGGGCGAGACCAGGCTCCACTCGTAGGTAACGGTCTCTCCTGCCAGCGCCCTCTGATTGGCCTCTTCGTGCACCGGGGCGGCTTCGTCGCCCACGATCTCCCGGACGGTGCGCCCGATGAGGCTTGCCGGATCGAACTCCTGCCGCTCGAGCCATCGCCCGAACGCATCCACACATCGCTGCTCTCGATCGAGGCGGAAAACCACATCGTCGATGGATTCCACCAGGTGACGAAAACGCTCTTCACTGGCATGAAGAGCGTGTTCGGTATGGCTCGAGTCAGGAAGCTCGGCGGCATAACAGACGAGGCCGTTGCTTGTCGGCATGATCCGGATCGAGAAGCCGCGTCCCAGCAGGGGAACGAACTCCTCCAGCTCCACCTCCGTCCCCTGCGCGTGAGCCCGGAAGGCCTCCGCCTGAATCCTGGTACCGGTCAGGCCGGGCAACGCATGCCAGATGTTCTGCCCCAGCAGGCCGGCCCTGCCAAGGCCCTGGGGGGACAGAAAGGCATCGGCTCGCCGGTTGATGTGGGTAACCCGCCACTCGTGGTCGCAGCCGATGAATGCCTCGCCCATGCCGTCCAGAATTTGCGACGTATGGCCTGCCAGCGGGTTCTCCCGCAGCAGGACGGTCAGCCCGTCGTCCGAGGGGTAGGCCCGCACTTCAACTGATCCGCGTCTTCCGGTGTCGGGCACTTCGTGGACGATGGCGGTCTGCTCGGCGTAGGCCCGGTGCAGGGCCCGTCCCAATGCGGATTCGGCCAGGGCGGGGCGGTCCCAGATCACGGTGCCAAGGAGATCGCTGGAAGGAGAGCCGGAGAGGCGGGAGAGCACTCGCTCGGCCTGGCGGTTTAAATAAGCAAATCGCCAGCCGGAATCGAGGGCGAAGTTTAGTTCGGAATAGCGTTGTTTATGTTAATTGTGT
>JBJMPK010000111.1:0-19883 GCA_045803245.1 Gemmatimonadales bacterium | reverse complement strand
GATCGCGTTCGAGGATCCGGCGGCCTCCCAGGCCTACGGACGGCTACGGCGGCGGATCAAAGAGCAGATCGATTCGGCCGTCGCTGCCGGAGGGGCAACCTCACCAGGAGTGATGGGTCTCCTCCTGCAGGCAGTCGGGACGACGAGCTTACCCCGGGAGACGTGAGGCCACCGGCTCGCTTCGCACAATAGATCCCGGATTATCGACCATCGCCCGTTCGGCGAGCGCCAGCTCGCCGCGGGCGATGAGCGCATCCAGGGTCTCCCGGGGCGACACCCCTATCCGGCGGGGGCCATGGTGATCCGTGGCCAGCACATCGATCAAGCTCAGCTCGACCATTCGCCACGATAGCTCTTCCGAGCCAGGGCTCGACCGGCGGTAGTGTCCCGTCAGACTGCCCACGTTGACTTGGAGGAGGGCGCCGAGCTCACGCCACCGTTGCATCAGCTCGATCGGATCGTGCCCTGCTAGATACTCGTAGCGTTCCGGGTGGGCGATGACGATCCGGCGCCCGGCATCGAGAACCTCCCGGATGACGTCGACATGAGTGCCCTGGAGCTCAAACCCGAACTCGACCAGCAGATAGTTCCCATTCAATCCGACGTCGTTTCGTCTGGCCACCCTCCGCACCGTTGCAGCGTCGGCGGCCCAGATCTCCTGCCCCAGAGCGATGCCCGGCAGGTCGGAGCGTTCCAAACAGGCCTCCTGGACCGGCTCGAAGGCCTGTCGGTGCAGATCGAGCTCCCGGGTAACCGCTGCCTCCGTGTCCAGCCGGCCCAGGAGCAGGTGCGGGGTCGTCACCACTGTCCGAACCCCCTCCCGATAGAGGCCGGCGAGCGCGCTCAGCGACTCCGCCACCGTGGCAGTGCCGTCGTCCACACCGGGGACGAGGTGGCTGTGCAGGTCGACAATGGCGAGAGGCTGGGTGTCGGAGGGGCTCATACTGCGAGTTTAAGGCAACCATCGGGCCAGGGGCAGTCCAGGCTCGGCTGCGCGGCGCGATGGCCGGGTATAGTCTTCAACCATCACCCATCATCGGAGCTCCGTTGAGCACCGCCCGCCGTACCCACGGTTTTCGTGAATCGGTCATCCGCGGGATGACCCGTCTGGCGCGGGAGTACAACTCGATCAACCTGGCTCAGGGCTTCCCCAACTTTCCCGCTCCGGACGTGCTGAAGGACGCGGCCGCCCGGGCAATCCACGACGACATCAATCAATACGCCATCACCTGGGGGGCGCGCTCGCTCCGGGAAGCTTTGGGCCGGACATACCAGAATTGGTACGGCCTCGAGGCCGACCCGGAACGGGAGATCACCGTCACCTGCGGAGCTACCGAAGCCATGATCTCGGCTTTGCTCGCCCTGGTGAACCCGGGCGAGGAAGTCATCGTGTTCGAGCCGTTTTACGAAAATTACGGGCCCGACACCATCCTGGCGGACGCCCGCCCGGTCTATGTGCCGCTCGAGCCGGGGACTGCGCTCGACCTCGAGCGGCTGGCCGCGGCCTTCTCTCCCAGGACTCGCGCGATCATCATCAACACCCCAAGCAATCCGGCGGGTCGGGTGCTTACCCGTCCGGAGCTGCAGGCAATCAGCGAGCTTTGCATCCGTCACAACGCCCTGGCCATTACCGATGAGATCTACGAGCACATCAGGTTCGACGGCGAGCACCTGCCCATCGCGACCCTGCCGGGCATGCGCTCGCGGACGGTTACCATCAGCGGTGCCTCGAAGACGTTTGGCGTCACCGGATGGCGGATCGGCTGGATCCTGGCTCCCGAGGATCTGACCGGGGCGATCCGGAAGGTGCACGATTTCCTGACTGTCGGCGCTCCTGCGCCATTGCAGGAAGCGGTTGCGGTTGCCCTGGATCAGCTGGAGCCCGCGTTTTACCAGCGGCTCGCTCGGGACTATGAGGCGCGAAGAGATTTGCTTTACGGCGCACTCATCGATTCAGGCTTCAAGTGTATGCCGCCGGAAGGGGCGTACTATATCCTGGCCGACTTTTCCGATGTGGCGCCGCCTGGCGGTGAGCGGCCGCTGAGCGATACCGAATTTGCGATCTGGCTATCTCGAGAGATCGGGGTGACGCCGGTTCCGGGCTCGAGCTTCTTTCGGGAGGGGAGCCAGGCTGGGCAGTCGCTGGTCCGTTTCGTGTTCTGCAAAACTGACGACATCCTGCTGGAGGCGGCGAGCCGGCTCCGCACAATCTCAAGTGCCTCAGGCTCCTCGCCCCAGCGTCCGCGGGAACCGGCCGCCCGCAGCGGCCTTCAGCGCTGACGCTCCCCCACCGTACTCCTAGGCTCCACCATGGCTGATGCAGCACCTCGACCACTGGCCGTTGTCACCGGCGCATCCGCGGGAATCGGCAAGGAGTTCTGCGAGCAGCTCGCGGCTCAGGGCTACGATCTCATCGTAGCTGCCCGCAATGCGGCGCGGCTGGAACGGCTGAAGGAGGAGCTGGAAAACCGGCATGGAGTTGCCGTGGAGGTGTTTCCCGCCGATCTCACCATCGATACCGATGTCAGCCTGCTGGCGGAGCGGCTGACGCGGTCGCCGAGTCTTTCCCTGCTGGTCAACAACGCCGGCTTCGGCACCAGGGGCACGCTGGCCGACGCCAGTCCGGCGCTCCAGGAGGCCATGCTCCGGCTTCACGTCGTCGCGCCGATGCGCCTGACGCAGGCGGCACTTCCCGTGCTGCTCCGGAACCGCCGCGGAGGCATCGTGAACGTCTCGTCGGTGGCGTCGTTCATCTATTCGGCCGGCAACGTGAATTACTGCGCGACCAAGGCTTACCTGACGACGTTTACTGAGGGGCTCGCCGCCGAGCTTGCCGGTACCGGGATCAGGGTCCAGGCGCTGTGTCCCGGGTTTACCCGGTCGGAGTTTCATCAACGCATGGAGGAGGACGTAGGTGACCTTCCCGCCTGGTTGTGGATGAGCGCCCCCAGCGTGGTCCGGACGTCCCTCCGGGCCCTGAAGCGGAATGGGGCGGTGGTCTGCGTCCCGGGGCTCCGCTATAAGCTGATGGTACTTCTACTTCGGTTCATCCCCCGAAGCCTGCTCCGCCGGGTAACGCGCCTGCGAGCCCGGCGGGTGTGAGCTACGTCCTATCCCCGGTGTACCGCCCGAGGTACTGTACTGGCTCACCGCTGCTGTTTGGGAATCCTTCGAAATGACCCGGGGGTTCT
The DNA here is from genome assembly GCA_045803245.1 of Gemmatimonadales bacterium. Classification (GTDB taxonomy): domain Bacteria; phylum Gemmatimonadota; class Gemmatimonadetes; order Gemmatimonadales; family GWC2-71-9; genus CAVVWJ01. The sequence goes on along the minus strand of JBJMPK010000111.1, from coordinate 16,692 downwards.
TATGTATTGCCATCAGCTTCAACGCGCCCTTGGCGTGATGATACTGGCCGCTGTCACCGGTTGTGGCAGCGATCTCAGCCTGCCCAACGATGGCGCTCCGGCGCGCATTTCGATCATCGGCGGGGACGGACAGAAAGCCACCGTCGGGAGCCCGGTGCCAAAGCCGCTGGTTGTGCGGTTGACCGATGCAGACTCACGACCGGTGGCCCAGGTGCCGCTGGTTTTCGGCTTCACGGGGGAAGGTGCCGACGGGGTGATCGATCCGGCCGTCACTGCAACCGACACCAGCGGGTTCGCCTCGGTGCACGTGCAACTCGGCACGACGATTGGAACTCAGACGGTGGAAGCCCGGGTGGACGCGCCTCACGATCTCAGGGCGACGTTTGGCCTCACGGCCCTCGAGGAACACGGTCGGGGCAAGGACAAGGGAAAGGGACACGACCACGACGATTGATGCAATTCTCTGCACAGGAGTAATGCCAATCTGATCATGCTGCCGTACGGCCGCCCCGCTGATTAACGTATCAATTCGTTCTCTTCATCTCTCCCGGTCAGGGTTTTCTCCTCCTGGCCGATACTTGCGTCAGGGACTCTGCACGCCACGACCAGAATCGGGGATGCCATGAAGTACCTCGCCATCGTTGCCATGGTCGCTTTTACCATCACTGGATGCAACCAGAGCCGTGCCGACCTCACCAAGGCATTGGCGGACGCGCGCGCGGCGGAGGCTCAGAAGGACAGCCTCCTGACGGAAGTTCTCGAGACCACGCAGTTCGTCAGCGACCTGAATGGTGAGCTTGCGAGGGCAAAGGTCGCGATGATCGGTACGGAAGAAGGTGATCGTGGGGTGCCGGGCAGCCAGCAGGACCGGCAGGAGCGCGAGGCCACCCTCAATCGGATCGGCCAGGTCATCGACCGGCTGAACGAAAGCGAGGTCAAGCTGGCCGAGACCGAGGCCCGGGTGAAGAATGCCAAAATCAAAAACGCCCGGCTGCTGGCCCAAATCGCGACTTACCGCCAGTCGATCGAAGACCTCAAGACCGCCGCCGAACAGCAGCGGGCCGAGCATGAAGCCATCATCGCCGATCAGAGAATGCAGATCGCCACCCTGGCCGGCCGAGTGGATACGCTCAATCAGGAAAAGGGCTGGCTCATCGACACCGTCGCGCACCTCACCGCCTACAAAAACCGGGTCTATTATGCAGTGGGGACGAAAGACGAGCTGATCAAACAGGGCGTAGTGATCAGGGAGGGATCCAAGTTCCTCTTCTTCGGCGGTACCCGCCTCGAGCCGGCGCGGCGGCCCAACCTCGCCGCGTTCACCATGATCGACAAGACCCAGACGATATCGATTCCGCTCCCGCGGAATGACAAGAAGTACAAAATCGTGTCCCGCCAGAGCCCGGAGTTTCTCACCGGTGCCGTCACCGAAAAAGGTGAAGTCAGGGGCGTGGTGGAGATCGTGTCACCGGAGGAGTTCTGGTCGGCATCGAAGTACCTGATTCTGGTGCAGGACTAGGCGGCGAAGCGGGGAAGCCAAGGGGGCTTCCCCGCCCAATAACTGATCGCCGATGTGAGCTGCATCACATTGCACTACAAGAAGTTTCCAACAAATCTGTCAACATCATCTACATAACGAACTGCGTAGAAAGAGTACCCGTGATCGCCGGCGGGTGATCCGCAACACAGGCTGTCTTCCTCCCGCGAGTCATATTGTCCCACGGATTCTCAATTTCTGTCGGTCCCCAAACGGGAGGTCGCACGTGCGGAAGCTTACGCTCGCCGTAGCCTTTGCTGCGCTCTGGACGCTCAGCGCATGCAAGAAGACAGGTGAAGGGCAGTACGAGGTGCAGAAGCCGGTAATCGGTACCGAGACAGACACGGTCAATACGCCTACCGTCGAGACTGGCACGGTCAAGGACACGATCAACGTGCCCAAGGTCGAGACCGAAAAGAAGGAAGTGACCTTGCCCAAGGTCGAGGTCAAGAAGCCGAAGGAGTAGTTCGCCCACCTCGAATTCCGGCGATATATTCTCACCCGCGGGCAGACCGGGCCCGCGGGGTTCTGCTGTTACGTCTTCCGGAGTCCATCCTATGCGGGTGATTGCGCGGCTTTCCGTCGCGGTGCTCGCGGTCTGTGCCTCAGCGGACATCGTTTCGGCCCAGTCGGTGATTGCCATTCGGGCCGGCCGGCTGGTGGACGTCGATAAGGGCGAGGTCCACCGAGATCAGCTGGTGCTGGTACGGGGCGAGCGGATCGAATCGGTTCAACCGGGCTCGGCGAAAGTGCCGAGCGGCGCGCGAGTCATCGACCTCTCCCGCTACACCGTTGTTCCCGGCCTCATCGACTGCCACACCCATCTCATTGGCGATGCCGCGGCGGCCGATGTGCTGCTCCCGCTGGAGCGCTCCGAGGCCCAGGAGGCGTTCAGTGGGGTGAAAAATGCGAGCGCCACCCTCCTGGCCGGGTTCACCACAGTCCGCGACGTCGGCACCTACCGTGCCTTCGTGGACGTGGCGCTACGGGATGCGATCAACGAGGGAACCGTCATTGGGCCGCGGATGAAGGTGGCGGGCGCCTATGTGACGGTATCGACCGGCGCCGGCGAGCTGGTCGGAGCCGCCCCCGATGTGACCATTCCCGCAGCCTTTCGCTTTGGCGTTGCCAACTCGGCGGACCAAGTGCGGGAGCGGGTTCGCGCCATCCTGAACGGGGGAGCCGACTTCATCAAGATTCTGGCGACCGGTGCGGTGTTCACGCGAGGCACCAGGCCGGGAGTGTCCGAGTTCACCGAAGACCAGATACGGGCGGCGGTGCAGCAGGCGGCCGAATACGGTACCTTCGTCGCTGCCCACGCCCACGGTGCCGAAGGGATCAAGCGCGCGGTCCGAGCCGGCGTCCGCTCGATCGAGCACGGCTCCCTGATGGACGACGAAGCCATAGCGCTCATGAAAGAGCGCGGGACCTGGCTCGTGGCCGACATCTACAACGGCGACTATACCGACAGCGTGGGACGGGAGCAGAAGTGGCCGGCGGACATTCTGCGGAAGAATACCGAAACGACGGAGATCCAGCGGGCCGGTTTTCGGAAAGCCGTAGCGCGCGGGGTCAAGATGGCGTATGGAACCGACAGCGGGATCTATCCCCACGGCCTGAATGCCAATCAGCTCCCCTACATGGTCAAGTATGGCATGACGCCCATGCAGGCAATCCAGTCGGCCACCATTTCCGCTGCCGAGCTCATGCAGTGGAAGGACAGTGTCGGATCCATCGCGGCGGGTAAATATGCCGACATCATCGCGGTGCCCGGCGATGGCCTGGCCGATCTCAGGAGTTTCGGGAAGGTAGCTTTTGTCATGAAGGGTGGAACCGTTTACAAGAATCCCTAGGGCCTACCACTTCTCATCACCGGTCATATGACGCAGACCTCAGCCTTCGCAGCCGTTCTACTGGCAGTGCTCGCATTCGCACCAGCCTGGGCCCAGACTCCTTCGACGCGCCAGCTCACGATCGGGGATCTCTATCGCCTTCGCGATGTCAGTGGCCCCCAGATTTCGCCCGAGGGCGACTGGGTGGCCTACACCGTGTCGGTCCCGGATACCGGGAAGGACCGCGCCGATAAGGACGTCTGGATGACGAGCTGGGATGGCCGCAGGAGCCTCCGGCTCACCACCAGCAAGGCGAGTGAGCACACCCCGCAATGGAGCCCGGACGGCCGCTACCTTGCGTTTCTTTCCGACCGGGACGATTCGCGTGAGGTTGGGCAGATATGGCTCCTGGACCGCGCCGGGGGTGAAGCCGCGCGGGTTACCGACCTGCCCGGCGGCGTGTCGGCGTATACCTGGTCGCCCGATGGCAAGCGGCTGGCCATTATCGCCAGCGATCCCGATCCCGATTCCGCCGCCGTCACCCCCGATACCACCCAGCGCACCCATCCTCCCATCGTCATCGACCGTTTTCAGTTCAAGGAAGATGAGACCGGTTACCTCGATACCCGGCGGGATCACCTCTATGTATTCGACCTGGCCACCAGGAAGGCGGAGATCCTCACGCCAGGGCAGTACAACGAGCTGGCGCCTTCCTGGTCTCCCGACGGCCGCGCCATCGCCTTCGTGAGCAAGCGCCGGCCGGAGTTCGACCGGACCGACAACTGGGATCTATACGTAGTCGAGGCTCGAACCGGTGCCACCCCTCGCCAGCTCACCACCTTCGAGGGACCGGACCTGGATCCGGATTGGGGCAGCCGCCCACCCACGTGGAGCCCGGATGGGAAGTCCATCGCGTATGTCCAGGGCGGTCCGCTCAAGCTGATCTATTATGCGGGACAGAAGCTCGCCGTGGTCCCTGCCAGCGGCGGCGCCGCGCGGGTGGTCACCCCCACGCTCGATCGCAACGTGCTTTCGCCGGCGTGGTCGGCGGATGGGAGCTCCATTCTGTTCCTGCTCGAGGACGACCGGTCCACCAGCCTGGCCAGCGTGCCGGCCAGTGGCGGGGCGGTGCATTCACTCACCCCGGGCCGGCAATTCGTGAGCGACTTCTCGGTCGGCCCCAAGGGCAAGCTGGTGGTGCTGGCCAGCACGCCGGCGGCTCCGGCCGAAGTCTTTGCGGTTGAGGGTAGCCGGCTGCGGGGGTTGTCCCGGCAGAACGATGGCTGGCTGGCGGGCGTTACGCTCGCACCGGTCGAGGAGATTTCGTTCAAGAGCCGGGATGGGACCCTGATCAACGGTTTCCTGGCCAAGCCGGTGGGCTACCAGGCCGGTACCCGGGTACCTACCGTTCTCCGGATTCATGGCGGGCCGGTCTACCAGTTCTCCAATGAGTTCGACTTCGACTGGCAACTGCTCGCCGCCGAGGGATTCGCCGTCGTTGCGGCTAACCCGCGGGGGAGCTCGGGACGGGGAGAGAAGTTCTCCACGGCCATCTGGGCGGACTGGGGGAACAAGGATAGCCAAGACGTGCTTGCCGCCGTGGACTATGCCGTGGCGCAGGGGGTGGCCGACCCGGGTCGGCTCGGGGTCGGCGGATGGAGTTACGGCGGGATCCTGACCAATCAGGTGATCGCGCGGGATCGGCGCTTCAAGGCGGCGATCAGCGGAGCCGGCCAGTCAAACGCCCTGGCCGGATACGGCACCGATCAGTATGTGCGGGAGTACGAGGCGGAGCTGGGGACGCCCTGGGGGAGCCCGGACACCTGGCTCCGGGTCTCCTATCCGTTTTTTCACGCCGATCGGATCGTAACGCCGACACTCTTCATGTGCGGCGACCAGGACTTCAACGTTCCCCTGCTCAACTCGGAGCAGATGTATCAAGCGTTACGGAGTCTGGGCCGGGAGACGCAGCTGATCATCTATCCCGGAGAGTATCACGCCATCCGGAAGCCGAGCTATCAGCGTGACCGGCTTCAGCGGTATGTAGATTGGTACAACCGCCATCTCAAGCCCCAGGGAGGCCAGGCGGCAACCAACTGACAGTACCCGATTCCATGTCTCTGGTTCGATTCGTCGTCGTATACGGCAGCCTTCTGATCGGTGCTTCTGGCTGCGGGCTCTTTTCCTCCCGTCAGCACCACGGCTCCGGCCCTGTCGACACGACCGACAGGCGGAGAGTCGGGGTAGCGGTTGAGAGTCACAACTGGAACGACATCACCGTCTACCTGATCACCGGGGGTCTACCTCAACGCCTCGGCATGGTGACGGCCCTGAGCAAGGCCACCTTCGACTTCCCTTCTCACCGGCTGAACACCAGCACCGGCGTTCGACTGCGAGCGCTTCCCGTGGCCGGCCGCGCGTTCACCAGCGATAACATCCTCGTTTTGCCGGGCCAGGTGATCACCTGGACCCTCGAGAATAACCTCAGCGCCTCCAGCTTTTCGGTGTACTGACGGCGTCATTCAAGGGTTGCGATCCAGACACCCGTGCGAATTGGGATTGTTCTGCTCCTCGATGGGGATCGGTAAGTTCACATCGGTCCCGTAGCTCCCCCCCTTGTGATAAGTACCGGTCGGAAAAACAGTATCCTCCGTTCTTCCGTACAGCCGGATGAGCCTGCGCATATCCCCGAGCCGGTGTCCGGTAGCATAGAGCCAGAAGGCCCGCTCGACGAAGAGCAGGTCTTCCCCTTCCACTTGATTGCCGGGCACGGCCAGTACGCCGAGGCCAAAGTCCGGGAACGCGTCCCGAAGGTCATTGAGAGTGGTGGTCATACCCGAGAGATCGCTGCCCTGGAGCTGGGCCTCGGCCTCGATCAGGCGGGCTTCGATTCCATCCGCCACCGCTACCGGTGCACTGGCATCGGGATACTTGTCGGCGCTGAATTGCGGCGTGATCAGATCCAGCCCGGTGTCTTCGAAATCGGTGTAGGGAACCCGAGGATCGACTGCCGTGCGGAACGGAAGCCCTACGACGCCCTCGCTATCTGCCACCGACCAGAGCCCCCCAGTGGTGTAAGACCAGATTGCGTTCTGAATCCGGGTAGGGCTTTCGGCATGCTCCGTGTTGTACGCGAATTCGGTGGGCACTGCGGCGACCGCGGCGGCTGCCTCCGGGAAGCTATCGAGATCGAGCAAGGCCCGGCCTCGTCCAACCGCGATGAGGTTGGTGATGGTACCGTCGTCGGCCGCGAGGCCCGGTTCTGCGGTGGCGGAGTCGAACCGGCCGAGCGCGAGTCCGAAGGTCTGAACGGTTGTCTGAGGGCTGCCGAAGATGAGACTGTCACCATTCACCCGGCTGAAGGGCACGCCGGAGCAGAAGTCTTCTCCAAAATAGATATACGTGAATCCGGCCAGCGCATGCATTTCCGCGATGTCCGGGGTTTCGTCGGGGGTCAGCAGGAACTGTCGTAGTGCGGTCGCCGCGGTCTCGAGGCCGGCTCGCGCCTTATGCAGGTTGCGGTAGACGTCTGACAGGCTCGGGTTCAGGAGCGCGGTAGTTCGCTGGTCGATCTCCTGCTCCGAAGGTGGAGTAGTGGAGTGCACGAACTCATCGGACAGCAGGCCGCTGGTCAGAATCAACCCGTCGTCAAACTGGGTACCGTCCCCATCCTTCACGAAAGTGAAATCCGCGATGGCCCCCAGGCGCAACGATTGCGCGCCTTCGGGAGAGTTGACGCTACCCGGGTCCACGATGTTGGGCTGCTCGGTATCGAGGAGACCGCAGGCGCCGAGTGGAAGCAGGAGCACGAGGGCCGCGGTCCGGACGGAGCGAAGCGAAAGATTCGTCATGGCCACTCCCTCAAAAGCCAACGTTGACGCGCGCGGTCCAGTAACGCACCTGGGCCTGCGACTCGAAGTCTGACGAAGCGAAGTTGTCCTGGGCAAATGCATTCACCTCGGGATCGACGCCGGAATAGTCGTCGATGGTCCAGAGATTCCGCCCGGCCAGGGTTAGGCTGAGCCGGTTCGCGCGGAACATACGTGCCCAACGGTCCGGCGCGAAAAATGTCAGGGAGAGCTCCCTCAGTTTGATGAACCAGCCCGGCTCCAGAAAGGCTACCGAGTTTCCCCCTCCGGGCAGAAAGGTGGCCTGGGCTCGGGCCTGTTCCTCCAGGGGCGCCGTGCGGTCATACAAGCCGCGGCAGTTCACCACCGAAAAACAGCGGAACTGCTCCAGCGAGTTGTCGACCAGGTGCCCGCCGCGATAGTCGAACTGAGTGCCCACCACGACGTTGCCGCCGAAGAACGCCAGTTGGCTGTTGAGCGACGCCTCCCGGGTGGGGATCGAGTTTCCCCGGAACACCGCGCTGTCGCTCAGGGCCACCTCGGTGAGATCGATGATCCCATCGGCGTTGGCGTCGTTGAAGGTGAAGGTGGGGGCCCAGAAGCCGCCGGCAGAATAGCCGGCGCGGTGCTGCTGATAGAAGCCGATCAGGATCGGGCTCACCCCCTCGCCCAGGTCCAGAATCTTGTTGTGAGAGGTCGAGCCGCTGACGGTGAGGTCCCAGGCTATGCTCCGGGTATCAATCACCCGGGTGCTGATCGCGAGTTCGACGCCCCGGTTTCGGATCCGTGACAGATTGACGAACTGCGACTGGGATGCGCCGAGGGATGGCGCGATGTCGCGCTCAATGAGGGCATCCCGAGTCAGCTTGTCGTAGAACGTGAACTCGAGCGATACCCGATCCCGGAAGATTCCCGCATCGAAACCGGCTTCGAATTCGTAGGACCGTTCGGGCTTGAGGTTCGCATTGCCCAAGCTGGCGAAGGAAACGCCGGTCGTTGGTATGCCCAGCCGTTTCCCTGGGGTCGCGTTCAAGAAGCGGAGCGCATCAGTGGTGCCCGGTTGCTGGCCCGACACGCCGTACGCAGCCCGCAGCCGGAAGGTGTTCAGAAATCCGGCGTGAAAGAAAGGCTCGTCGGAGAGGAGCCACGAGACGCTGGCCTTGGGATAGACCGTGGCATTGAAGTTTTGGCCGAAGGCGCTGTTGTCGTCGAACCGGAGCGCGCCGGTGACGAAGAGCCGCTCTCTCAGGTTGATCTCCTCCTCCACGTAGCTCCCGATAGACCGGGCTTCGATCGAGGTGTCACGAGCCTCGGTGCTGCGGGCACCCGTGATGGTCCCGGAGCCGGCCGGGAGCCCCCGGCCGCTGGCGTAGTTGCCGCGGGCGAGATCCCGGAAGAACTGGGCACCGACCGACGTTCTCGAGCCGAGCACCGGGGTGAGCCGGAACCGGGCGGAGGCTCCCAGGTCGACCGACGTCTGGGAGACGGTGAACCGGTTATCGGCCCGGGCGCCGAAGCGGTTCGAGTTGTCGCCGCTGGGGTAGTCGGCCACCTGCCCGGTCGGGAAGAACTGAATGTCGTTGCGGTTGACCACGTCATAACCGAGGGTGGCGCGGCCGGTGAGCCAGGTGCGGGGCCGCCAGTTCCCGGTGGTACCGACGGTGAACCGGTTGGCCTCCTGGTTCGCCAGCTCGGCGAACAGCTCGGCCGGGATGAAATACCAGCCGCGACTCACCTCCGGCAGGTTGCCGCTGGCCGTGCCGCTGCCGTTCACGGTGAGGAAGCTGTTGTCGTTCTCGATGAATCGGGTGTTGCTGGTAAGAAAGCCGACCGAGGAGCTCAGGTCGAACGTCTTCGTGAGATTGGCTCCGATATTGGCCCGTACTCCGAACTTCTCGAGCGCATTGGGGCGGCGCTGGTTGTCGGGAACGATACCGCCGCGCACCCCGGCAACCGAGTCGAACTCGGCGCCGGGAAGCCGGAACGGGCCGATCTCGTTCTCGTAGCTGCCCGAGATGTAATAGGTGACCTGCTCACTGCCACCGGAGACGCTGCTGCCGTACTGCTGGCGGAGTCCCGCCTTGTAGGGCCGGCTGACCGGATCGTTCAGTGGCTGAAAGCTCTGGAGCGAGGTCTGGGTGCAGAACCCATCGAGCTCACTTTGAATGGTACAAAAGCCGTCAAACGAGCTGTCGTTCGCCGTGGGAAGGTTATCCCGGCCGTAGTAATTGAGCGGGTAGGTGTTGTTATCGGTTACCGCCCCGAGCTCGGAGTAGAGAGTCCAGCGGGGCGGGCCGGCAACGCCATGCTTCGTGCTCACCCGTACGACGCCGTTAGAGGCCTGAATCCCATACAGCGTCGCGGCCGCCGGTCCCTTCACGATCTCGATGTCCTGAATGTCATCGGGATTGAGGTCGTTGATGCGCGACGGCCCCGCGCCAATACCCGATCCGAACCCGCCGATGTCGAGCGTACTGGAGGTGGGGTTGCTCTCCAGCCGGATCCCATCGAGGTAATAGAGCGGCTCGTTGGAAAGTGAGATGCTGTTGGAGCCTCGGATCCGGATGCGGGTCCCGGTGCCCGTGGTCCCGCTGCTCTTGAGCACCTGCACGCCGGGTGCCCGCCCGGAAATCAGGTTGGTGAATTCGGTGATCGGGGCCTGCTCCGCCACCTTGGCGGCATCGATGGTGGTTACCGCGTTGCCGATCTCCAACTTTCGCTGCTCGCCGGTCGCGGTGGTCACCAGCTCATCGAGCTGTACCGCGGCAGGGGCCAGGCTGAATGTCAGCGAGGCGGTTGCACCCTCCGCCACCGTCACACTTTGAGTGGCCGGCCGGTAGCCGACTCGGAGCACCCGTATCTGGTGGGTTCCCGGAGCCACGTTGCGGAGGATAAACCGGCCCTCACGGTTGGTCGTCTCGATCTGACTGGTTCCAGTGAGTAACACGCGGGCGGCCTCGAGCGGGGTGCCATCCGCCTGGTCCACTACCTGTCCCGCGATCGCGGCCTGCTGGGCGTGGGCCGCACGCGAGACGCCGGCCCAGGCGCAGACGAGCAACACAGCGGCGCCGAGTCTGCTCTGACGAATGCCAGCTTTCATTTGCGCTTCTCCTTCGAGCGGGGACTGCCCGACGGATCACGAGCTGGTGCTGCGGCTGACGGGGATCGGGCAGTGCCGAATGGATGAGGGCCTTTCCAGGCCTCCGGCAATGTGGGCACCGGCGGTCATCTTGTCAAAGCTTCCCGGCAATGGCTTGACGCTCTCCGGCGCGGGCCGTATCTACTACCTACCCGAAGTATTGGGACCCCGGCGCGCAGTAGCGCCCCAGCTCCCCAGTCCGATTCCAGGTACAACCCCGTGCGCCGGCGTCGATCCGCCGGTCACATCCTGTCACCCGGAGGACCTGTGATAAGACGCGTCGTTCGCACGATGGCCTACGCGCTGGCGATCGGCTCCGCGACGGCTCCCCTGGCGGCCCAGGCCGGCACCATCCGAGGTTCCGTGGCCGACAGCAGCGGATCTCCCCTGGCCAACGCCTCGGTAATGGTCGATGGCACCAATATTCGGATGACGAGCGGAGCCCAGGGGGACTACGAGCTGCGGGGAGTGCCGGCGGGGAGACAGACCGTCCGGGTCCGTCTCATCGGCTATCAGTCGGCCAGTGCCCCGGTGACTGTGGTTGCCGGTGACGCCGTGCGGCAGGACTTCCGCCTGGGCCGGAGCGCGGTACAGCTGGCGCCGATCGATGTCGTGATTGGTTCCCGGGCCCGGCACACCGCCTCCGAGGAGCTGGCGGTACCGGTCGATGTGTTCCCCGCCGAGGTACTGCAACAGCAGGGTACCATGGAGACCAGCCAGATCCTTCAGGCCGTGGCGCCCTCGATCAATTTCCCGCGCCAGAGTGTGACCGATGCCGGAGACATCGTGCGGCCCTTCACCCTGCGCGGTCTCAGTCCCGATCACACCCTGGTACTGGTGAACGGCTGGCGCCGGCATCAAACCGCCCTGGTGAACAACTTCACCTACGGCATGGGCGCTGGCTCCAGCGGAGTGGACCTCAATGCACTTCCGGCCAGCGCCGTGGATCGTATCGAGGTGCTGCGCGACGGCGCTTCGGCGCAATATGGCTCGGATGCCATTGCCGGCGTGGTCAACCTGGTCATCAAAGACGGGGAATTCAGCCCATTCGTGACCGGCGACGTGGGACGCTACACCACCGATGACTACGTGGACGATGGGACGACGGTCAATGCGAGCGGAGGCTGGGGCATCAAGCTGGGCCGCGGCTCGCTGGGACTCTTTGGCGAATTCCGCGACCGCCAACCCACCAATCGCGCCTTTGCCGATGCTTTTGAGGATGCCGGTACCGGGGTGCCCGATTCGATCGTCGATGGCAAAGTAATCGAGAAGCGCAATCCGGTGGCCCAGCCCAATCACCACTGGGGCGACGGGTTGGAAAAGGACGTGCTGAGCTTTGCCAACTTGCGGCTGCCGGTGAACGAGGCGGCCACCAGCGAGGTGTATGCCTTTGGCGGCTACAGCCATCGAAACGGGAGCGGAAACGGCTTCCGCCGTTGCGCGGTGGACTGCGCCAGCTTCATCACCGGACGGAACTGGCCGGAAATTTTCCCGCTCGGATACCTCCCCACCATCGAGGGCACTGCGACCGACTACTCGGCGGCCGCAGGGCTGCGCGGGGTCGTGGCGGGCTGGAACTATGAGTTGGGAGGGGAATTCGGCCACAACGATTTCGACTACCAAATCACCAACACCTTGAATGCATCTTTGGGACCCTGCCTGGACCCGGCCAATCCATGCGCCCCGGGGCCCGACCGAGTCCTGGGCACGGCCGACGATCCCGGGATCCCTGACAAGACGTCGTTCTTTGCCGGAAGAGTTCTGCGGGAAGAGCTGGTGACCGGGCTCAACATTGCGCGTCCGGTCAGTATCGGGTTGCCGGCGCCGGTCAACCTCGCCTTCGGGGCAGCGTTCCGCCGCGAACGCTATGCCATCAGGGACGGCGAGCCGGCGTCGTACATCAACGGCTTTCACCTGGCTCAGGACAGCTCCGATGTGGCTCGCTCCGGCTCGCAAGTGTTTGCGGGATTTGCGCCGACGGACATATCGGATAATCACCGGACCAACTTCGGCGTTTATGCCGACGCGGAAACCGATCTCACCCGCCAGGTACTGGCCAACGTGGCGGGACGGTTCGAGAGCTACAGTGACTTCGGTGAGCGGCTCACGGGAAAGGCTGCGCTCCGTTTCCAGCCATCCCGCAGGGTGACCCTCCGGGCCGCGGTCGGCACCGGTTTCCGGGCGCCAGGTCTCAGTCAGGCGTTCTTCAGCAAGGTGGTGACCAACGTCATCGCCGGTCAGGCGGTGGATATCGGGATCTTCCCGGTAAACCATCCGGCCGCGCTCGCGCTCGGCTCCCGGCCGCTCCGGGATGAAACCTCGGTCAACTTCAGCGGCGGCATGGCGGTAACGCCCGTCGAAGGGCTCACCATCACCGCGGATTACTTTCACATCAGCATCAATCACCGGATTCTACTGGGTGCCACCTTTGACGATCCCGCAACGCTTGCAATTCTGAGCGCTGCTGGATTCAGCACTATTCAAGGAGTACAGTATTTCACCAATGGTCTGGACACTCGGACCCAGGGTGTGGACGTCACGGCAAACTTGCGGGTTGCAGCCGGCGGAGCCGGAACCCTCGATCTGAACGCCTCGGCCAACTACACCAAAAACAAGATCCATCGGGTAGACCCGCTGCCCCAGGTGCTCCAGGACGCGGGCTCGACCGAGCCGGGACTGCTCGACTCGGTGACGGCAATCGGTATTCAGGATGAGAGGCCGGACTGGCGGGGCACGCTCCAGGCCAACTACACGCTGGGACGGTTTACCTCGCTGGGTCGCTTTTCGTACTACGGAAGCTTTTCATCGGCCCAGCCCGGGTTCTGCGACCTCTGCCGGGAGAACTACGGTGGCAAGGGTCTCTTCGACGCGGAGGTGGCCTACGGCTTCAACTTTGTGAAACTGGCGGTCGGGGTCCGGAATCTGTTCGACACCTATCCGGATCGGCCCAGTTCTCAAGTGGTGGTTGATACGTTTGGCGATACTTCCCAGAACTTCAACGACAATTTCGGAACCTTTCCCTGGGCGGCTGCCTCACCCTTCGGCTATAACGGGCGATTCGTCTACGCCAGGACCGAGATCCAGCTCACCAGATAAGAAGCTCCCCGCCTAGCGCCGTCCCTCGCGGCGGCGCTAAGATACGCCTTCCTCTCCCCAGGCGATCATGTCCGCGTCCTACGACCTCATAGTAGTCGGCGGCGGTCACAACGGGCTCGTTACCGCTGCCTACGCCGCCCGGGCCGGCCTCAAGGTTCTGGTGCTCGAGCGCCGCGAGGTGCTCGGCGGCGCCTGCGTCACCGAGGAGCTCTGGCCCGGATTCAAGGTGTCCACCGCCGCGTACGTCAACAGCCTCCTCCGCCCCGAAATCATCAAGGACCTCGACCTGAAGCGGCACGGCTTCAAGATGTTGCCGCGGAATCCCTCTTCCTTCACCCCTTTTCCCGACGGCCGCTCGCTCATGCTGGGTCCCAACAAGGCGATGACCCACAAGGAGATCGCCAAGTTCTCGGCCCGGGATGCGGAGGCGCTGCCCAAATACGAGCGGATGCTCGAGCGGGTCGCCTCTTTTCTGGAGCCGACCCTGGTCCAGACCCCGCCCAACCCCTGGTCGTTCCGGCCCGGGAATCTCCTGCAGTTGGCCAAGCTGGGGATGGGCTTTGCCCGGCTCGGTGCCGACGGGCAGAAGGCGATCGAGATACTCACCGGGGCCGCCACACCAATTCTCGACCGGTGGTTCGAGTCCGAGCAGCTCAAGGTGACGCTTGCCACCGACGCAATCATCGGGGCGATGGCATCGCCTTCAATGCCGGGGACCGCCTACGTGCTCTTCCATCATGTCATGGGAGAGTGCGACGGGATTCGCGGGGTATGGGGATATGTGCGGGGCGGTATGGGTGGGATCAGCAACGCCATCGCCGCGGCCGCCCGGGAGAAGGGGGCGGAGATCCGCACCAACGCGGAGGTGGCCAAGATCTTGATCAAGGGAGGTGAAGCCACCGGCGTGGCGCTCAAAGATGGGACCGAGATCCGGGCGCGCCGGATAGCCTCCGGCGCGGATGCCAACGTGACCTTCCTGAAGCTGGTCGGAGCGGGGGAGCTTCCACCGGACTTCGTCGACGCGGTGCGGAACATCGACTACAGCAGTGCCAGCCTGAAAATCAACATCTCGCTGAGTGAGTTGCCCGACTTCACCGCGGCGCCCGGTACGGCGGCGGGATTGCAGCATCGCGGCACGATCCACATCTCGCCCACCATGAACTACATCGAGCGGGCCTACGACAACGCCAAGTACGGCTGTCCCTCCGAGTATCCCATCATCGAAGCCACGATTCCTTCGGTGCTGGACGACAGCATTGCTCCCGAGGGAAAGCACGTGATGTCGATGTTTACCCAGTACTTTCCCTATAAGCTGGCGCCGGGGCTTTCGCTCCGGGAAGAGAAGGAGAAGTACGCCGAGCGGTGCTTCGACCTGATGAACGAGTATGCTCCCAACTTCCGGCGCTCGGTGATCGGCCGTGAGGTGTTGTCCCCGGTCGACCTGGAGAAGCGCTTCGGCCTGACCGGCGGCAACATCATGCAGGGCAGCATGTCCCTCAGCAGTCTTTCCTTCATGCGTCCCGTTCCCGGCTACGCCGACTACCGCACCCCGATCCGGGGGCTCTACCTCTGCGGTGCCGCCACCCACCCTGGTGGAGGTGTCATGGGAGCGTGTGGCTACAACGCGGCCCGCGAGATCCTGCGTGACGCCGGCCGGAGATCGTCCCAAGCCCGGGCCTAGATTCAGTCTATGGAGCGAACTCTTCATCGCGATTTCTACTTCTCGGATGAGATCTTCCGCCGGGAACGGGAGCGCATCTTCTACCAGGAATGGTTCTGCGCCGGCCGGGAACAGGAGCTGCCCCGGGCGGGTGATTACCTGGTACTGGATGTCGCCGGAGAAAGTGTGCTGGTGGTCCGCACCCGCGACGGCGCCCTCTCGGCGCACTACAACGTGTGTCGCCATCGCGGGTCCCGCCTGGTTCCTGCGGGCGACACCGGCTCGTTCGGCGGTGCCATCCGGTGTCCCTACCATTCATGGACCTACACCCTGGACGGAAAGCTACGGACCGCTCCCTTCCTGGAGGAGGGTGATGGCCTCGATAAGGCCGCGCTGAATCTCTTTCCCGTGGGGGTCGAGAGCTGGGGTGGCTTCTTCTTCGTCAATCTGACGCCAGATGAGGCCGCCGCCCGCGATTACCCTCTCTCGTCTCAACTCGGCGGAATACCGGAGCGGCTCTGCCGCTACCCGCTGGAGCAGCTCCGGCCGGGAAAGCGGCTGGTCTATGAGGTGGCTGCGAACTGGAAGGTCATCCTCGAGAACTACAACGAATGTTACCACTGTGGTCCGGTGCATCCGGAGTTGTGCCGGCTGGTGCCCGCGTTCAAACAGCGCGGCGGATCGAACCTCGACTGGGAGCGCGGGATCCCCCATCGTGAGGGCGCATGGACGTTCACCGAAACCGGAACTACCAGCCGGCGTGCGTTCGACGGCCTCAACCCGGACGAACAGGTTCGCCACAAGGGTGAGCTGGCGTATCCCAACTGTCTGATCAGCCTTTCGGCCGACCACGTCACGGCGTACACCCTCTGGCCCCGGGATCCGGAGCACACTCGGGTCGTCTGCGAATTTCTATTCGATCCCTCCGAGATGGCCCACTCCGGGTTCGATCCTTCGGACGCGGTCAACTTCTGGGACCTGGTCAATCGCCAGGATTGGGCCATCTGCGAGAATGTTCAGCGGGGGATGCGGTCTCGCGTGTTCGAGACCGGCTACTACGCTCCGATGGAGAACGCCAGCCTCGACATTCGACGTTATATCGAAGAAAAACTAGCCGCAGATGTACGCAGATGAACGCAGATAGCTAGAAAAAAAGACTGAACCCAGATGAACACGGATGGAAACAGATCGTTCCTAAGCCCGAGCGGCTCCATTCCCACGTCGGACTTTGCGAATTTTTGTTTCAAGGGAGGCATTGCGTGCCCCAACCGTGAACTTAATCGGTGTGCTGTTGACCAATAATTGCTACCGGACTTGTAAGAAGAAGGTCTCACCACATCGGAGCGATCCGTTTCCATCCGTGTTCATCCGTGGTAAGTGTTTATTTGATCTGCGTTATCTGCGTTTATCTGCGGCTAATTCTTTTTCATGAAGCGGGACTTCGAATACATCGTCCTCGGCCTGGGAGGCTTTGGCAGTGCCGCAGCGTACTGGCTTGCCCGGCGCGCCGGGAGCGAGGTGCTGGGACTGGAGCAGTTCGAGCTGGGTCATGTCCGAGGTGAGTCGCAGGATCATTCCCG
>JBJMPK010000110.1:0-21565 GCA_045803245.1 Gemmatimonadales bacterium | reverse complement strand
TAGCTATGGGCTATTAGCTATTGGCTATGAGCTATTAGCTATTAGCTATTAGCTATTAGCTATTAGCCATTAGCTCTTAGCTTTCGGATACTGGGCTCGTCCGTGAATCGGAAAGGTTGTTTCCGCGCCGCAATGATACGGTGGGTTCTGGTCAAATGCCGATATTGACCCTCCACCTTGCAATGGAGACATCGTTTCCAGGCCACGAGCGCTTCGGCCTGACAGGCCAGTTACGGCGAGCAGCCGCGTCTATCCCAGCAAACATCGCTGAGGGCTGTGGACGGGGAAGTGACGGCCAAGGATCTCGGTCGCCTCCCCTCACCTCTCTACGAGGGCTTGAATGCTCTCAGGACTGAATCGAAAGGTGAAGCGGCCCCCGAAGCTTCAGATCGATTCGCTAATAGCTCATAGCCAATAGCTAATAGCCCATAGCTAATAGCTCGTACCCATCCAAACAAAAAGGGCGCCCCAGCGGGAGCGCCCTCGGTTGTGCTGCTGTGGCAGTGGGACTAGCTGAGATTCTGATTCGCGATCTTGGCGAGATCGAACATCGTTACCTGGCTCCTGCCGTTGAACAGCGGGCGGAGCTTCTCATCGGCGTTGATGGCCCGGCGGTTCTTCGAGTCTTGCAACCCGTTCCGCTTGATGTATGCCCAGAGCTTGCTGATAACCTGGGTCCGAGGCATCGGGCTGTTGCCGATCACGGCGGCGAGCTTTGCGCTGGGCTGCAAAGGTCTCATGAATGCGGGATTTGGTGCGCGCTTCCTACCGGAGGACTTCTTTGCTCTCTTTGCTGTCTTCTTGCGGGCGGCAGGCCGCCTGGCCGACTTCTTCGCTGATTTCTTTCTACCGGCAGTCTTTTTTCTCCTGGTGGTGGCCATCGCGAGTCTCCCTGAATGAGTGAGAACCGTGCTGTGCCTCTGTACCAACGAGCAACTACCGTGATCAACAGTAAGCAGGCCGCGCCCAGTTGCAATAGGCAAATGCCATTTTCCCCTCTGAAAACCCTGCCAGGGGCCGGTTCCTCCCCTCGGTGGGGGGTGGGCGGCTATATGTTTCGTCCGTATTCCGGCGGGCTTTGGTTCCATGTGCTACTCCAGATTCGGTACCTACTATGACGCGTACCCAGCTGATTGCTCGAGGGCTTTCCCTCCTGACGGTGCCCGCCTTCCTCGGTGGGTGGCTGACTGGCGGCCCTCATTTTCACCCGGCCTGCGATGCCGAGAACGGCAGGTTGATCCTCCCGCAGGGTGCCTGCGCCACCGTGGTGGCCAGCGGCGTCGGGGCGGTGCGGCAGATGGCCGTCGCGCCCAACGGAGATCTCTACGCGGCCATCGGGGCCGGCGGATCGGGGGGTGTGCTCGTGCTCCGCGACCGGAACGGCGATGGCAAGCCCGATGAGCGTGCGACCTTCGCGCCCGGCGGAGCCAACGATGTGGAGCTTCACGACGGCTACGCTTACGTCGCGCTGAATGACCGGATCCTCCGTTACCGGCTCTCGCCGGACAAGCTGGCGCCGGATGCACCGGCGGAGACCGTGGTGAGCGGGCTTCCCGATAACGGCAATCACAAGTCCAAGAGCCTGGCGTTCGGAGCGGAGGGCGCCATGTACGTCGCTGTGGGCTCCGCCACCAACAGCTGCCAGGAATCGGACCGGCATGCCCGCTCACCCGGCAAGGACCCCTGCCGGGAGCTCGAACGGCGAGCGGGCATCTGGCAGTTTTCCGCCGACCGGCTGAAGCAGCGCTTCGAGGACGGGCGTCGCTTCGCAACCGGCCTGCGGAATCCGCTGGCGCTGACCACGCAGCCGGGGAGCGGCGGGTTGTACGCGGCAGTGCACGGCCGCGATCAACTGGGCGACAACTGGGGATTTACCACGGAGCAAAACGCCAACAATCCGGCGGAAGAGCTGGTGCGGATCCAGCAAGGCGATGACTTCGGCTGGCCCTACTGCTACTTCAGCAACGACTACAAGAAGAAGGTTCTGGCCCCCGAGTACGGGGGCGACGGACAGAAAGTAGGCCGTTGCGCCTCCGCCAAAGATCCTCTACTGGCCTTTCCGGGCCACTGGGCTCCTCTGGCGCTTGCCTTCTACGACGGCAGCCAGTTCGGGCCGAAGTACCGGGATGGGCTGTTCATCGCCTTCCATGGCTCTTGGAATCGGGCCCCCCTGCCACAGGAGGGTTACCGGGTCGTGTTCCTGCCCTTTGCCGGTGGGCGCCCGAGCGGCCAATACACGACGTTTGCCACCTCGAGGGAAGGGCCGACCAAGCTTCGCGCGAGCGGGCTGGCTGTCGCGCCCGACGGCTCGCTTTACATCTCGGCGGATGAGAACGGGAAGATCTGGAGGGTGACAAAGCGGTAGAAGGGGCGCACTGCGTGCGCCCTACTCTACCGCGTCATGCGACAATCCATCCGAAATGACGGCGACCAATCCCGACATCGATTCTAGAGAGCGCACGCAGTGCGCCCCTACCGGCGTAACACCCGTTCTATTTCTTGAATATCCGCCTCAATTTCGATCGGCCGGTTGGCCCCCGGTGGGGCGGGGTCCATCTCCTGGTGATACCGAAGAAGCAGATCGGGATCCTTGAGAATGTGCCCCGTGAGGACCGCCACCACGCTCTCCGATGGCTTCACGTCACCCGAGCGAATCAGGCGGCGGATCCCCGCCACGCTTACGGCGCTGGCGGGTTCGCAGCCGACGCCGGCAGCGTCGATTGCCGCTTTCGCCTCGAGCAGCTCGGCGTCGGAGACCGAGAGGACCACCCCGTTGGTCTCGCTGATAGAGATCACCGCGCGATCGTACGAGGCCGGGTCGCCGATGCGGATGGCGGTTGCCACCGTGCTGGCCTTGACCCGATGCCGCTGGGCAAACCCCTCGGCAAAACTTCTGGCAAACGGAGCGGCGCCGGCTGCCTGGACCGCGGCCAGACGAGGGAGGCGTCCGATCAACCCCCACTGGCGCGCCTCGCGGATCGCTTTCCCGAATGCGGCGGTGTTGCCCAAATTGCCCGCCGGGAAAACGATCCAGTCCGGTGATTCCCATGAAAGCTGCTGCAGCAACTCCAGGATGATGGTCTTCTGCCCCTCGATCCGGAACGGATTGATGGAATTGAGGAGATAGACGCCCAGCTGCTCGCTGGCCTGCTCGACCAGACGAAGGCAATCGTCGAAGTCGCCCCGCACCAGCAGCGTCCTCGCTCCGTACGCGAGCGCCTGGGCCAACTTTCCCGTCGACACGCCTTCCTTGGGTACCAGCACGAGCGCCGGAAGACCCGCTTGTGCAGCGTACGCGGCCAACGAGGCGGAGGTATTTCCGGTCGAGGCGCAGGCGACCGCGCTGGCGCCGATCCGCCGGGCCTGGGTGACACCCACCGTCATCCCGCGATCCTTGAACGAACCGGTCGGGTTATGACCTTCGTGTTTGAGCAGCAGGTGCTCGAGCCCGGTCCACCGATCGAGCGCGACCCGGTGCAGCAGCGGAGTATTCCCCTCGGGGTAGGAAACCACGTCATCGGCCGAGGGAAGTACGATCTCCCGGAAGCGCCAGACACCGGAGGAGGTGGCGCCGGGGCCGCCACCGCGTCGCTCAGTGAAGCGCTGGAGCAGCTCGGCCGGTGTCATTGCCGGGGGTCGGTGATGCACCTCCAGCAGTCCGCCGCAGACCCCACACCTGGTGTGGGGATCGGTCTCCACCAGCTCGTTGCCGCAGGCGATGCACACCTGCCAGCTCGGGGGACGCTGGGTCTGGAATCTCATCTGGCGGCTCCACCGGGATCGCTGATGAGCCGGGCACCCTCTTGGTCTATCTGCGCGACGCGCACGTCGCTCCTGTGGCCGCACGCTGCATAAGCCGCCGCCATTGCATCGGCCACTTTCCTGCCCTGCTCTGCCCCCCGCACCAGGGCGAAGGCTGTGGGTCCGCCCCCGGAGATCGAGCTGCCCAGCGCCCCGGCAGCCAATGCTGCCAGCTTCGCCTCCCGGAACCCGGGCAGCAGGCCGGCCCTGACCGGCTCCGCGATACGGTCGTCTATGGCGCGGCCGAGCAGCTCGTAATCGCCGGAGGCCAGGGCGGCGGCGATGGCGCCGACTTGTGCGGCCTGATGCAACGCCACATCGCGGGGGATCTGCGCCGGTAGTACCGACCGAGCTTGCGCGGTCCGAAGCCGCTGGTCGGGACAGGCCAGCACCACGAAGAGCTCATCCGGCACCGGGAGCTGGACCAGGTCGAGCGGCTCGAGCGATCGGATCAACACGATACCGCCGAGCAGGGCGGGGACGATGTTATCGGCATGACGGCCCGAGACGCCCTCTTCGGCGTCGAGACATGCGCTGACCAGCGTGAGCCGATCGAGTGGATTCCCCAGCAGCGCATTGACCGCCACCGCGCCGGCGACGGCGGAGGCCGCGCTTCCCCCTTGTCCGCCCGACAAAGGCAGCCCCTTCCGCACGGTGAGCGCAATGCCGCGTGCGCGCTGCGGCGCGGTTCCGGCCCGGGCCAGCACGGCGGCCGCGGCCAGACCCGCAGTGTGGCCCGCGGCCTCGGCCGGAAGGTCGGGATGGCCGGGATCGCGCATATGTATCCCTGACTGCTCGGTCCATTCGGCGCGAACGGTGTCACCCTGCCCGGCCACCGCGAGTCCCAGGATGTCGAGACCGGGCCCGATGTTGCCGACGCCGCCGGGAGCAAAGGCCGTGGCGCTTCTCGGGCCGGGGCTCACGCGCCCGCCAGCCGCAGGATGTCGTTGAGCACTCCCGCCGCCGTCACTTCGGCGCCGGCACCCGGTCCAGTGATGACCAACGGAGTCTCGCTGTAGCGCATGGTCGTGAACACCAGCTGGTTATCTGAGCCTCTGATGGTGGCCAACGGACTCGTGAGCGGCACGGCTCGAACGCCTACGGCAATCTGCTCGGGAGTGACCAGGGCGACGTACCGAAGCACCGATCCTTCAGCCGCTGCGGCCGCAGCCCGCTGCCGCCACGGCGAATCCAGTTCTTCCATGCGCTTGAGAAACTCCGGCAACGAGATCGTGCGAGCCCACTTGGGGACCAGGGATTCCACGGCGTCCCGGCGCAGCTCGCCGGGGTATCCCAGCAGCCGGGCCAGGATGAGCGCTTTGCGCGCGACATCCATTCCGGAAAGATCGTCCCTTGGATCCGGCTCGGTGTAGCCTTTGTCCATCGCGCCGCGCACTGCGCGAGAGAACGGAGCCCCGGCCGACAGCTCGCTGAGCACGTAGCCCAGCGTGCCCGAGAGCAGCCCCTCGATCCGAGTCACCTTGTCGCCCGATTCGACCAGCTTGTGATAGGTGTCGATGATAGGCAGTCCGGCGCCGACCGTGGCCTCGTGCAGGATCCGGCGTCCCCGTGCCCTGGCCGTCTGCCACAAGACGTCACTCACGGATCGTTTGTCGGCCAGCGGGCGCTTATTGGCCAGTACCAGATCCATTCCATTCATGAGCGCACGCTCCAGGGCGGGAGCAGTATCGTCGGCAGTGAGATCGACCAGCACCGGGCGAGTCAGCGCATAGCTCGCGATATGGGTGATGGCGTCCACCGCGCTCGACGGCCGCCCGTTGGGGAGCTCCGCCACCGGGCGGCCCTTTCTCTTGTCCGCGGCGAGCGACCTCAGCTTGCGGGCCCCGATCCCCTTGGGGTCGAACACGAAGCCCGACCGGTCAATGACGGCGGCAACGTGAAGCGAGAGCGCCGGACGGTCCACCCGGCTCAGCAGCGACGCCAGGGCCTGCCCGATCTGGCCGAAGCCGAGCAGAATGAGCTCCATGCGCTCTGGCCGGACCACCGACCCCCCGGCGATGCGCGAGAGCTGGAATGCGGTGTGAATCCGGCGCTGCGCCTCAGGTGCCTCTCCGGCGGAGACCACGACCGAGATGTTCAGCTCGGAGGAGCCCTGCGCGATCGCCACCACGTTGATCCCGCCGGCGGCAAGGGCGGAGAAGACTCCGGCGGCGACACCGGGGGTACCGTGCATGCCGAGACCCACCACCGCCACCGTCGCCATGCCTGGGCTCACTTCCACGCCGTCGATCTCCCGGCGGGCGATCTCACCGCGGAACTCCTCGAGCAGGCTGCGGCGCGCTTCCTCGGCGAACGGTTCCGGCACGCTGAAGCAGATAGAGTGCTCGGACGAGGCCTGAGAGATCAGAGACACCGAGATCCGGCGGCCATGCAAAGCGGCGAAAGTACGGGCGGCAATGCCGGGGACGCCGAGCATGCCGTTTCCCGTGACCGTGATAAGGGCCTGGCCGCCGGCTGCCGTCAGCGCCTTGACCGGGACCTTACCCGGCGCGGCGCGCTCCGAGACTTCCGTCCCCGGCGACTTCGGGTCGGCAAAGGGACGCACGTAGATGGGGATACGCCGGCCGGCCAGCGGAATCAAGGCGCGGGGATGGAGCACCTTTGCTCCATAGTAGGCCAACTCGGCGGCCTCACGAGCATGAAGCTGCGGGATGACTCTGGCGTCGGCGACCACCCGGGGGTCGGCGGTCAGCAGGCCGGGCACGTCCTTCCACAGCAGCACCTGCGACGCTCCCAGAGCGCGGGCCAACAGCGTGGCCGTCAAATCAGACCCGCCGCGACCCAACGTCGTCACCTCTCCCGACGGAGTCGCCCCGAGAAAGCCCGGAACAACAGGGATGGTCCCCTGCGCCAACAACGGCAGCAGCACCCGTTGGGCACTCCGGTCGGTCCGGCCAAAGTCGGGGGATGCCTGTCCAAAGACAGCGTCCGTCTGTACCACCTCCAGCGCATCGACATATTTGGCTTTGTGGCCCGCAAGGTCCAGTGCGGCGGCCACGAGACGAGCGCTGAGCCGTTCGCCGCGGGAGACCAGGGAGTCGGTGGTACGCGGCGTCAGCTCGCGTACGAGACGAAGCCCTTGGGCCAGCGCCTCCAGCTCGTGGAACACGTCGGCAATGTGAGACAACATCTCGGCCCGGGCGTGGCCGGGCGGCAGCAATGCCTTGGCCACCTCCGCATGACGCGAGCGCAGCTGGGCAATGAGCGATGCGACGGTGCGCTCGTCGCCGTCTCCAGCTTGCCGGGCCACCTCGAGCAGCGCGTCGGTGACACCGGCCATGGCGGAGACCACAACCACGGTGGGCTCCGGACGGTAGCTCCCGATGATCTCGACGGCATGGCGGACGGCGGGGGAGTCGGCCAACGAGGCACCGCCGAACTTGTGCACCGACGGTGCCCGGCGATGTCGTGGCATCAGGAGAGAGTCTAGAGTCCAGAGTCGAGAGTCAAGGGGTTAACCGGCCAGATCCCTTGACCCTAGACGCTGGACGCTAGACCCTTATCCCATGCTCGCTCTCCTCAAGCTGATCCAGTCCATCATCAAGACACTCCATTCGGCGGGAACGCCCGGACAGGTTGCCGCAGGCATGGCGCTCGGCTCCGCCCTCGGACTCACTCCTCTGCTGAGCCTGCACAACCTGATCATCTTTTCTGTACTGGTGCTGCTGAACGTGTCGTTCGGTGGCGGTATGCTCGGCTGGATGCTGTTCGTACCGGTTGGATTTCTGTTGGACCCGCTGTTCGATAAGATCGGTCTCAGCCTGCTCACCGCGCCGTCGCTGAGGCCGCTCTGGACCAGCTGGACCAACACTCCGCTCCTGCCGTACACTGACTTCAACAACACCATAGTCCTGGGGAGCTTTGTCAGCTGGCTGGTCCTGGCCATCCCGATCTTCTTCGCGGCCAGGTATGGCGTCGCGCGGTATCGGGCTACGATCGGCGAGCGGGTCCGGCAATCGAAAGCCTACAAGGCGATCACCGCCTCGCAGGTCTACAACGTGTACAAGATGTTTCGTCCATGAAGATCAAGATCTTTCGCTGGAAAGCGATCGGCCCGCTGCTCCTGCTCTTCCTGCTGCTGAGCGTGCTGGTCTGGATCTTCGCCGAGCCGGTGGCACGACAAACGACGGAGGAAGCGAGCAGCGATCTGCTCGGCACCGAGGTGGACGTGGGGAAGCTGGATCTGCTGCCCCGGCAGGCCTCGGTCGAGGTGCGCGCGCTCCAGATCGCGGATCCCTTCGTGCTCACCCGGAACCTCATCGAAGCGGACCAGATCCGGGTCAAGCTCAATCCAGGCGCGCTGGCTGAAAAGAAGATCGTCATCGAAAATTTGAGCCTGCATGGGATGCGCTTCGCTACGGCCCGGAAGAAGCCTGCCCGGCCTCCCAGCGGTAAGGGCTTTGCACCCCAGGTCTACCGGGCGGTGAACCAATGGGCCAAGCAGTTCGATGTCCCACTGTTGTCACTCACGCCCATCGATACCATTCGCCAGCTGGCGCTGGATCCCACTCAGCTCACCACCATCCGGGAAGCAGAGTCGCTGCTTACCCGTAGCGACTCGGTCCGAAAGGGGCTGGAGCAGGGATTTCAGCAGCTGAATATCGCACCCACACTCGACTCGGCCCGCGCGGTCGCCGAGCGGCTCGCCGCCAGCGATCCGAAGAAGCTCGGCCTCGATGGAACCCGGCAGGCCATCCAGTCGGTCCAGCAAACGCTGAAGCAGGTCGACGACGCCAAGAAACGGCTATTGGCGTTGGAGCGGAATGCCCAGAACGCCGTGCAGTCCCTGGGGCAAGGGGTGAAGGGGCTCGACCAGGCCCGACAAAAGGACTTTGCCTTCGCCAAGTCCTTGCTGAAGCTGCCGACCTTTTCCGCTCCCGAGATCGGTGGCGCCTTGTTCGGAAAGGTCAGCATCGAACGCTTCAAGCAGGCGGCATACTGGGCCGAGCTGGCTCAGCAGTACATGCCTCCGGGGCTTCTGCCCCATCCAACCCCCGGCCCCAAACGGCTTCGGGCTGCGGGAGAGACGATCGAGTTCCCCAAGGCAAAGGAGTTTCCCCGGTTCCTGCTGGAGAAGGGTCAGCTCGATTTCTCGATCGGCGGAACCGGCCCGATTCAGGGGGCCTACACGGCCTCCGTCCAGGGCCTCACGTCGACTCCGGCGCTGTATGGCCGTCCCGCGGTGATCACGGCCAGCCGCCGTGCCGCCGGATCGGCCCTCGCTTCTATCGACATCGGGGCGGTCATCAACCACGTCACCGCCCGCACCCACGACTCCGCCAGTGCCCGTCTGCAGGGGATCAAGTTGCCTTCGTTCGACCTTCCCGGGCTCCCCTTGCGAGTGGATCCTGGCACCGGGTCCAGCGGCCTGATGTTCTCGATGAGGAACGCCGGAGCCGAGCTCCGCGGGCGTTGGGCCATCGGCTCCAATAAGGTCAGTTGGATCGCCGACAGCGGCGGACGTCAACTGAACGATATCGAGCGGCTGGTCCTGCGAGTCGTAGGGGGCCTGAACGATCTGCAGGTCGTGGCGGAGCTGAGCGGAAGTATCGCGTCACCCAAGTTCTCGGTTTCGAGCAACCTGGACAAGGCGATCGCGCAGCAGCTCAAAGCGGTGATGGGCGAGGAGATCGCTAAAGCCGAACGGATGGTCCGGGCCAAGGTCGACAGCCTGGTAGCCGGCAAGGTCGAGCCGGCGAAGCGGCAGGTCGCCTCGGTTCAGACCGAGGCCACCCAGCGGATCCAGGCGGAGAAGCAGCGGATCGATGAGGTGGAGAAGCGCCTGAACGCCGAGCTGAAGCGGCTGACGGGCGGATTGGCGCCGGGGATTGAGTTGCCCAAGATCAAGCTGTGAGTAGTCGCCAGTCGCCAGTCACCAGTCTCCAGACATCGGGTGCCATTGCTGCTGGCGACTGAAAACTGTTGAACCACCATCACGAGTCGGGCATCCATGCGCATCGGAGTGCCGAAGGAGACCACGCCGGGTGAACGCCGTGTGGCGCTGGTCCCGGAGTCCTGTAAGAAGCTCATCCAGACGGGATACACGATTGCCGTGGAAGCGGATGCCGGTGAGGCTGCCGGATTTCCCGAGTCGGCGTACCGGGAGGCCGGCGCCACGATCGAGAGCGATCCCGCCGCGCTCGTCGGCTCCGCCGATGTCCTCCTGAAAGTCAACCCTCCGGCCAGCCGAGACGGCCAGGGCAGCGAAGCCGAGTGGATGCGGCCCGGGACGGTCTACATCGGCTCACTCATGCCGTTGCGGAATCTTGCCGCGGTTCGCACCCTGGCGGCGCGCCGGATCACCGCCTTCTCGACCGACGCGATCCCCCGCACTACTCGGGCCCAGGCGATGGACACCCTTTCGTCTATGGCCAACATCTCGGGTTACAAGGGCGCACTCCTGGCCGCCACCGAGCTCAACAAATACTTCCCCATGCTGATGACCGCTGCCGGCATGGTGCCGCCGGCGAAAGTCTTCGTCATCGGCGCGGGGGTAGCCGGACTTCAGGCCATCGCCACGGCCCGCCGGCTGGGCGCGAATGTGTTTGCCACCGATGTACGGCCTGAGGTCAAGGAGCAGATCGAGAGCGTCGGTGCGAAGTATGTCGGCATCGAGCTCAAGGAGAGTGCGGCCGCCGGTGGAGGGTACGCCAAGGAGTTGTCGGATGAGGACCGCCGGCGCCAGGCGGAGCTGCTGGCGGGCCAGTGCGCCCAGTCGGACGCGGTCATCACCACCGCGCTGATCGGCGGCGTGTTCGCACCCCGGCTGATTACCGCCGCGATCGTTCGGTCCATGAAACCAGGTGCGGTAATCGTTGATCTCGCGGCTGACGGGGGCGGCAACTGCGAGCTGTCCCGCCCCGGCGAGACCGTCACGGTAGGTGGCGTCACCATCATCGCCCCCCTCAACCTTCCGGCTACGATGCCTCAGCACGCGAGCCTGCTGTTCTCGCGCAACCTCACGGCGTTCATTCAGGCCTTCACCCGGGATAATGCCTTCCAGGTAGATCTCAGCGACGATATCCAGCAGGGCGCGGTCATCACCCACGAAGGCGTTGTCCGGCACCAACGAACCCAGGACGCTCTACAGAAGGCGGGATCATGACGGAGCCGCTCGATTATTGGTCCATGCTGTTCGTATTCGTGCTTGCCTCATTCATCGGGGTAGGCGTGATCCGGCGGGTATCGCGGCTGCTGCACACGCCGCTCATGTCGATCACCAACGCCATCTCGGCCATCGCCGTGGTCGGCTCGATCATCGTCACCGGCGCGGACTACCCCCGTCCGATCCGGATCCTCGGTGCTATCGCCTTGTTCGCATCGATGACCAACATCGTGAGCGGCTTTCTGATCACCGACCGGATGCTCAAGATGTTCAAGACCGAGCGGAAGCCCGGCCCGGATGGCCACCCATGACGCACGGCATCGTCCAGCTCGCCTACCTGCTGGCGACTGTTCTCTTCATCTTCGCGCTTCACTGGATGAACACACCGGCCACCGCGCGAAAGGCGGTCTATGCCGGGGTCGTGGCGATGGCCGTCGCCATCGTCGCCACCTGGGCCCAGCCGGAGGTGGTCCACCACGACTGGATCATCCTGGCGATCATCGCCGGTTTCATCGTGGGCGTGCCGCTATCGCGGGTCCCGCTCACGGCCGTCCCTCAGCGAACTGCGTTGTCCCACGCCTTCGGCGGGCTGGCCGCTGGGCTGGTCGGTACCGCCAAATACTATCTCTGGGTAACTGAG
This sequence comes from Gemmatimonadales bacterium, assembly GCA_045803245.1. GTDB lineage: Bacteria > Gemmatimonadota > Gemmatimonadetes > Gemmatimonadales > GWC2-71-9 > CAVVWJ01. Next base: position 9,998 of record JBJMPK010000110.1, on the reverse strand, counting down.
GGTCCCGAGAATCTGACCACTTTCAGGATGGTGGCCATACTCGTCGAGATACTGCTTGGCTACCTGACATTTACCGGCAGCTTGATGGCTGCCGGCAAGCTGCAGGAAGTGAAGTGGATACCTCAGCGCCCAGTCACCTATCCGTTGCAGAACCTGACCAATCTGGGACTTCTGGGCCTGGCGGTTGTGGTGGGTGTAGCGCTGGCCATCCACCCGGCCGCCAGTTGGGCGCCGGCGGTCTTTCCGCTCATTATCGCGATCTCGCTGATCTTCGGTGTCCTGCTGATTATCCCGATCGGCGGGGCCGACATGCCCACGGTCATTGCTATTCTCAACTCCTACGCCGGCCTCTCGGCAGTGGCGATGGGGTTCGTCCTGGACAACAAACTTCTGATCACGGCCGGCGCACTCGACGGCTCCAGCGGCCTCATCCTCGCGATCATCATGTGCCGGGCCATGAACCGGTCGTTTACCAACGTCCTGTTCGGCGCCTTTGGCCAGACTCAGCAGGTCAAGGCGACCGGGGATCAGAAGCTCTACAAGTCCGAAACCATCGAGGGCGGCGCCCAGGTACTGGAGCAGGCCAATCTCGTCGTCATCATACCCGGCTACGGGATGGCGGTTGCCCAGGCCCAGCACAAGGTGCGCGAGCTGTACGATCAGCTCAAGAAACGAGGAGTGACCGTAAAGTTCGCGATTCACCCGGTTGCGGGCCGCATGCCCGGACACATGAATGTGCTGCTCGCCGAGGCCAATATTCCCTACACCGACCTGGTGGAGATGGACGAGATAAATCCGGAGATGCCCCAGGCCGATGTGGCACTGGTGGTAGGCGCGAATGACGTCGTCAACCCCGCGGCCCGGACCGACAAGAGCAGCCCCATTTATGGGATGCCGATTATCGAGGCCGACCGGGCCCGCACCGTCTTTGCCATCAAGCGGAGCAAGAACCCCGGTTTCGCCGGCATTGACAACGAGCTGTACTTCTCCGACCGGACCTGGATGCTTTTCGGGGACGCCAAAAACGTCGTCGGCGAACTGGTCAAGCAACTCTCGGGCGGCGGCATGCATTGAGATGGCTGGGTCCGGCCATTCCCATTACTTACTATCGAGGCACTCATGCGTTCGGCTCTTTCGGTCCTCCTCCTGCTGGCTGCGGGTGGGACCGCGCAGGCCCAGGACTGTCTCAACCAGATCCGGTTTCCCGAGGTGGGACGGTGGGCTGAATACAAGACCGTCTACAATGGACAAGATCCCTCCACTGTTCGGTACGCCGTCATCGGGGGGGAAACGAGGGGAGGGAAGAAGCTGAAGTGGCTCGAGCTCAGCCTGACTGGAGAAAAGAAGGACCGGACTTTCATTTATCAGATGCTGGTTCCCGGCTCACCCGCCCAGATGGGTGAGGTGCAGGAGATCATCTTCAAAGCCGGGGACAAACCTGCCATGAAGATGAACGGCATGATGATGAACATGATTCGAGGCCAGGTCGAGAAGCAGAATTTCTTCCGCGACGTCTGTAAGGATGTGACAGCGTTGGGGATGGAAAAGGTGTCCGTGCCGGCCGGCAAGTTCCTGGCGCGGCACTTCCACAGCCCCAAGTACGAGTCCGACAGCTGGGTCACCCCGGCCGTGCCGTTTTCCCTGGTCAAATCGGTCGGCAAAAACTACCAGATGGAGCTGGCTGTCCATGGGAAGGGGGCTAAATCGTCCATAACCGAGCAGCCGAAGGAGATGCAGTAAGACAATTTTGCGCTCGCGAAGCGCCTAGGCTGCCAAACTTGCAGCCAGCCAGCTCGCCGCGGGCTTTTGACTCGTCGTCCGGGAAAGATCGCCGCAACTGTCCATCCCGCCATGGTTTACCTAAGGTGTTGATTTTCAGTATGTTAGGTGATATATTGGCCGATTCAAATTTGGCTCGGCCTCAGTCGTGGCTGGTAACCGAGCGAGGGGACGGGAGTCCCGTAGGAGGCGAGTAGCGTGACAATCAAGGCACGTACCAAGCGTCGCCCCGTGCGACCAGCACAGATCGCTCGTGCAATCGACGAAGGCCGCGAGAGTCTCGATCTGTACCTGGACGAGATCAGCCGGGTTCCGCTCCTCAATCGCGAGGAGGAGATGGAGCTGGCCCGTAAGGCGTTCAAGGGTAATGTAACGGCGCAGGAGAGGCTGGCCCGCCACAACGTGCGCTTCGTGGTGTCGGTGGCCAAGAAGTTCCAAAACCGCGGAGTGCCGCTGGTCGACCTCATCGGTGAGGGAAACCTGGGTCTGATGACGGCCGCTCGGAAATTCGATCCCGACCGGGGTGTGAAGTTTATCTCCTATGCCGTCTGGTGGATCCGCCAGGCCGTCCAGGCCGCCATCGCGCGGCATGGCCGTCCGGTGCGGGTTCCGCTCAACCGGACAGCAGATCTCAGCCGGTTGGGCCGTACCACAACCCTCCTGAAGGACCGGCTGGGTCGTATGCCCACCACCGAGGAGCTGGCCCGTGCCACCGGCCTCACCGTCGAAGCGGTTCGGTCGCTGAGCGCGCTCAACTCCGAGGCGGTTCGGCTCGATCACCCTACCCGGGACGGGGAGGGGAACGAGCGGATCGAGCGCTTCACCAGCGGGGAGCAGGAAAGCACCGATATGACCACCATGGCTAACAGCCAGACGCGGGATATCGAAGCGGCTCTCGCCGCCCTTCCGCCCCGGGACGCTAAGGTGCTGCGCCTCTACTTCGGCCTGGACGACGGGAACAGCCGGACCCTCGAGGAGATCGGCCGCATGATGGGAGTCACCCGCGAGCGGATTCGCCAGCTCCGGGATCGCGCCCTGCTCCGGCTTCGCGAAGGCGAGACCGGCGAACGGCTGAAGGATTTGGTAGCCTAAGAGGCTAGTGGCTATTGGCTATTGGCCGTTGGCTGTTGGCTAGGCCGATGTACAGGAAACCCTCCGAGCCCATGGAGGGTTTTTTGTTGGCGGAGCAGCCCATAGCCAAATAGCCCATAGCCAATAGCCCATAGCCATGCCCCTCCCCATCCCCCACGCCATTAACCGCCGCGACGACGGCCTCCTGATCGAGTGGGACCAACAGGGCCACGCCGGATTCTTTGCGGCCCGAGCACTTCGCCTGGCCTGCCCCTGTGCCGCCTGCGTGGAAGAGATGAGCGGGCGGCGGATGCTCGATCCGGCAATGGTGCCGGCCAACATTCGGCCTCTCTCACTCCAGTTGGTAGGCGCCTACGGCCTGCGGGTGAATTGGAGCGACGGACATACCACGGGCATCTACACCTTCGAGCACTTGCTCCGCGACTGTCCCTGCTCCCAGTGTCAGGGTCGCCCGGGGTGACCCGCGACACATCCGCCGGTGTGAGGGCAGGCCAATCTGTAATCCGTCCCCAGACGTTGCCACTCAGATTTGATCCGCGGGAGTAACCGATGCACCAGGAACACTCGATCTTGCGAGAAGGACTCCTCACCGGACTGGTCGGTGGGCTCATCGTCGCCGTCTGGTTCCTGGTATATGACCTTGGACGCGGTCAGCTGGGGTATACTCCCAATGTTTTGGGCCAGGTATTCATCGCCCGGGACACCATGCCCGCTGTGCGGACCGTCATGCCACGCGCGGTGATCGATTACTCGATCCTGCATTTCGCCACCTTCTGTGTTCTGGGCATCGGCTTGACCTGGCTCACCCATCTCGCCAGCCGCAATCCCTCGCTCCGTATGGGGGTGTGGTTGGGCCTGGTCATCGCCTTCGGCTGCTTCCTCGGATTCCTGGTCATGCTTCACACCGCTACGGACCAGCGGTTCCCCTGGGTATCCTCCGTGGTCGGAAGCTCACTCGGCATCGGGTCGATGGGGTGGTTCCTCTGGCGGCGACACCCTCATCTCCGAAGCACATTCCGGCAGGTTCCCCTCGGGTCGGAAACCGAGCCGCCGCCGCACCCGGCGGTAAAGCCCCGGCGCTAGGTACTCCGGTGTCTTGCGTTCCCGTGGCACGGGCCCCAATGTGGTGACACGCCGCGTTCTCGGCACTACCATTTTTGTGGGACCGCTCCGGAGGGCAACATGCTGGACAACTCCCACTCGGTCATGTCGGAGGGAACCGACGCCGGCATCATCGGCGGTTTGGCGGTCGCGGTCTGGTTCCTGATCCTCGATACTCTCGCCGGTCACCCCTTCCAGACGCCCAGCCTGCTGGGCCAAGTGGTCCTCTTCGGGGACTCGACTCCGGAGACCAGCCACATCGTCTTTGGAGCGATCCTGGTCTACACCGCCTTCCATTTCGCCGTATTTGCGTTGCTCGGCATGGGGTTGGTCGTGCTGGTGCATTGGGGAGAGCGCGATTCGGTGGTCCGATATGCGCTGCTGCCCGTTTTCCTGGTGTTCGAAGTGATGTTCTACGGTCTGCTGGAGGTGTTTTCGGAGCGGACCAACGAGCTGTTCCCCTTCTGGGCCGTGGTCACGGCCAACACGCTTGCCGCAGTCTCGATGGGTCTATACCTCTGGTTCCGCCATCCTGAGTTCCGGCGCGCTTGCCGGGAAACCCCCTTGGGCGACGCGCCGTAGTTACTTTCCAGCCTCACCTTCTCTGGCTGGGGTCTGTGCGCCGCCGATTGTTCTTCGTCGGTCCCGCGTTTCTCCTGTTCCGCATCCTGTCGACATCACCGCTGCTGGGGCAGCTGGAGCCGCCCTCCACCGGTGGTGCGGTCGCGCTCGACCAAGAGCTGCGGATGCTGGGGCACTACAAGCGGGTCCTGATGATCGGGGCCCATCCCGACGACGAGGACACCGAGCTATTGACGATTCTCGTCCGGGGGATGGGCGCTGAAGCGGCGTACCTCTCACTCAACCGGGGAGAAGGTGGACAGAACCTCATCGGTCCGGAGCTGGGTGAAGCGCTGGGCCTGATTCGTACCGAAGAGCTGCTCGCCGCACGCCGCCTCGACGGCGCCCATCAGTACTTCACCCGGGCCTATGACTTCGGGTACTCCAAGAGCATGGACGAGACCTGGCAGCACTGGCCGCGGGACGAGATCCTGAAGGATGTGGTGAGGATCGTCCGCAAATTCCGGCCGCAGATCATCGTCTCGATCTTCAGTGGAACTCCTCGCGATGGTCATGGGCAACATCAGGCTGCGGGGTGGGCAGCACAGGAGGCGTTTCGGGTGGCGGGTGATTCTACTCGCTTTCCGGAGTTATTGGGTCAGGAAGGCCTCCTTCCCTGGACTCCACTCAAGCTTTACCGCAGCGCGCGTTTCGATACCGCCGCCACCACACTTACGCTGAACGGAGGCGTACTCGACCCAGCCGTCGGAAAGTCCTATCACCAGATTGCGATGGCGGGACGGAGCCTGCACCGGTCTCAGGACATGGGCCAGCTCCAGCAGATTGGACCGTCCAAGGTTCGCCTGGCACTCTGGGAGGACCGCACCGGTGGCGGATCCGCCGGGCTGTTCGCCGGCATCGATACGACTATGGCCGGCATGCCGCTGGGGGAACGGCGCCGGGTGGGCGGCGGGGCCAAGCTGGCCCGCCGCAAGGAAACGCCTCCCGCGCTCCGCCGGTATGTCGCCCGCATCGACTCGGCCATAGCCGCCGCCGGACCCGACGGACTCTCCGGCGGGCGCCTTCTTCTGGCCCGTGCCAGCCGAGACCTCGAGGAGTCGATCGTCGAGACACCGGGCGCCGATACCACCGACAAGACGTTGTATTACACCCGCGGCATCGAGCTCTCCGACCAGCTCGCTCATCTCAATGAGGCGGCGTGGAATCTGGCGCGGGTGGTGTTCGATGCCACCGTAGACGACGATCGGGTCGTACCGGGGCAGCCGTTGCGCTGGAGTCTGTCGCTCTGGAACGCATCCACCATCCCGCATTCGGTCCAGATGACGGTGACTCAGTGCATCCCCTTGGCTGAATGTCATGGACCCGAGCGCAATCCCGACCGCACACTAGCGCCATCCCAGGCCAGGAGCGATACGGTCGAATTTGCCGTCCTCGAGGACCAGCCACTGACCATGCCATACTTTCTCAGGTCGCCCCGGGACGGTGACCTGTATACCTGGCCAAAGCATGCTTCCGGCCACGTGATCGGCCCGCTCCCCGACGGCGACCCGTTCGATTGGCCCGACTTCGTCGGGTCGAGCGAGTTGACGGAAGGCCCGGCCGATAGTGCGGAAGCGGCGTCCTGGTCGGAGGCAGTCTTCCGGTTCAACGATCAAGCCCGGGGAGAGGTGCGCCGGCCGGTCACGGTGGTACCGCGCATCGATGTCAAGCTCGACCCGGCGACCGAGGTGTGGCCCACCAGCTCCCTCACCCCGCATGGCTTCACCGTCACCCTGAGTCACGGGACGCGAGACACCACCTCAGGAAGCGTTCGCCTTCAGCTCCCTCGCGGCTGGCCGCCGGTCATCCCACAGCACTTTCGTTTCACTCATGAAGATGAGCGGGGCACGTTTGTCTTCGAGGTGCATCCTCCGGCCAGGCTCACCCCGGACAGCCTGGAGTTTCGAGCGGTGGCGCAGGACTCAGCGGGCTCGACTTATGACGTTGGTATCTACACCGTCGATTACCCTCATATACGCCCGCGCTCCTACACCCGGCTGGCCACGACGACGGTTCGAACGGCACCGCTCGCGCTGCCCCGTCTCGCCCGGGTGGGATACGTCCGGGGCGCCGCCGATCGTGTGCCCGAGGCGCTCCTGGATGTCGGAGTGCCGGTGTCGCTTCTCAGCGGGACCGCCCTCGAGCGCGGGAATCTCGACCGGTATGACGCGATCGTTGTCGGCCCCCGCGCCTACGAGACCGATTCGGCGTTGGTGGAAAACAACGGCCGGCTCCTCGCCTACGCTCGCCGCGGCGGCCTGGTGATCGTGCAGTATCAGCAACACCAGTTCTTCAACGGCCGGTTCGCTCCCTACTCCATGACGGTGGGTGGACAACCGTTGCGCCTGGAGGAGGCGCCGGCTCGCTCGGGGTCGGCTCCCGCCCGGGCCGCTCCACCGGTCAGTCACGACCGGGTTACCGATGAGAATGCGCCGGTGCGGGTCGTGGCACCCGATCATCCGGTGGTACGCGCGCCGAATCGGATCAGCCGGACGGACTGGACGGGCTGGGTGCAGGAGCGCGGGCTCTACTTCGCGCGGAGTTGGGACCGCCGCTACCGCCCGGTCTTCGAGACGCATGATCCCGGCGAGGCGCCGCTGTTAGGCGGACTGCTGGTCGCGCCGGTGGGGAAGGGCACCTACGTCTACACCGGTCTGAGTTTCTTTCGCCAGCTCCCGGCCGGAGTGCCGGGGGCGTTTCGACTCTTCGCAAATCTGTTGGCCCTCGGGAGGAGATGAGCGGGAAGTTGCCGAGGACGATCGCCGTCCTCGCCGCCCTCGCCGCCTTCGCCGTCTCCGCCTGCAGGAGCGACGGCCGGACGCCTGTGCTCGTCTATTCTCCTCACGGGCGGGATCAGCTACAGCTCCTGGAGCGCGCGTTCGAGCAGCACCGTCCGGACATCGACGTGCGGTGGCTCGATATGGGTTCGCAGGAGATCCTCGACCGGCTCCGCTTCGAGCGGGTCAATCCCCAGGCCGACGTCTGGTTCGGAGGCCCGGCCACCATCTTCGATCGCGGCATTCGGGATTCCCTGCTGGACCCTTACCGCCCGGTATGGGCGGAGCAGGTGGACCGGGGTGGCGTGGGACTGCGGGATCTTTACTACCCGGTCTACCGCACCCCGGCGGTGATCGCCTACAACAGCCGGGCAGTGAAGGCCTCCGAGGCTCCGCAGGACTGGGACGCGGTGCTGGACACCAAATGGAAAGACAAGGTGATCATCCGCGACCCGATGGCCAGCGGGACCATGCGGGCGATCTGGGGATTGATCCTGGTGCGGAGTCTGCGCCGGACCGGCGACACCGCCCAGGGTATGGCCTGGCTCCGCCGCCTGGACGGGCAGACCAAGACGTACACCATCAGTCCGGCGCTGCTCTATGAAAAGCTTGCCCGCCAGGAGGGACTCATCAGCCTCTGGGATCTCCAGGACATTCTCATCACCCAGTCCAAGGGAATGCCCCTGGGTTATGTCTTTCCCCGGAGCGGTACGGTCGTGATCGACGACGGTATCGGACTGGTGCGCGGCAGCCGTCATCCCGAGGCCGCTCGCGCCTTTATCGATTTCGTCGGAGGTATCGAGGCCCAGCTGCTCGCCGCCCGTGTGGTCTTTCGCCTTCCGGCGCGGACCGACCTGCCGGCGGATTCGGTCCCACCATGGGTGGCTCGAGTCGAGCAGCAGATGGTCGTGGCCGATATGGATTGGGAGCTCATGTCGCGCATGGGCCCGGTGTGGATGAGTTACTGGGACCAGCACGTCCGGGGAACGGGTAGGAGGTGAGCTTCCTCCGTCTCGACGGTCTGACCAAACGCTTCGACGGGATCGTGGCGGTCGACCACTTGTCGCTCACCCTCGATCGGGGGGAGATGCTCGCCCTCCTGGGGCCGAGCGGGAGCGGAAAGACCACCACCTTGCGGCTGCTGGCCGGCTTCGAGCGGCCGGATGCCGGACGGGTGTGGGTCGAGGATGAGGAGGTCACCAGCCTGGAGCCGGTGGCCCGCCGGTTCGGTATGGTTTTCCAGCATTACGCTCTCTTTCCTCACCTCGACGTGGGCGACAACGTCGCCTTCGGACTCGAGTCGCAGCGCATCGCGGGGGACGAGCTCGCGCGGCGGGTCGAACGAGCGCTGCGCCTGGTCGATCTTGCCGGTTTCGAGCGGCGCCGGATCGCCCAGCTGTCCGGCGGACAACAACAACGGGTTGCTCTGGCACGCGCTCTTGCCCCGGAACCCCGGGTGCTGCTCCTGGATGAGCCACTTTCGAATCTCGATCCGGCCCTCCGGGAACGCACCCGGGGTGAGATCCGCGAGCTGATCCGCCGGGTCGGTATCACCACGGTGCTCGTTACCCATGAGCAGGAGGAAGCGTTCGATCTGGGCGACCGGGTGGCGGTGTTACGCGGTGGGCGGCTGGAGCAGGTCGGCACTCCCGAAGATCTCTATGCCACGCCGGCCGATCCGTTCGTCGCGGAGTTCGTGGGCCGGTCCAGCAGCATCGGCGTGACAGTGATCGGCAAGAACGATCGCGGCGTGCGTGTGGCGCTGGAGGGCGTGGAATGGGATCTCACCGATGTCCCCGAACTGCCACCCGGGCCCGCTCTCATGATCGTCCGGCCGGAGGCCCTCCGGCTCTTGGCCCCGGCTCCCGGTGCGATCCTGGGACGGGTGACGGAGCGGCGGTTCACCGGCGCTTCGAGTCTCTTTCACATCGTGACCGAGGGCGGAGTGACGCTGGAGGTGACCGGGCCGCCCCGCTCGGTACGGCCGGGTGAGCAGGTGGGCATCATGCCCAGTCGCAGGGCTGGTGGCGGCATTCACTTGTTCCCGCGGGACGCCCGGTGACGCGGGACCGGCGTGTGGCTGCTCTCGGAGGTGTGCTCCTGGTCCTCCTGGTTTGGCTGATTGTATATCCGCTCGTTCTGGTGCTCATCGAGGGATTCCGCGAGACCGGCGGCTGGACCTTCCGCTTCGTCCGCGAATTTCTGGCGCGAAACAACGAGGCCCAGGCGCTTTGGGGCAGTGTCTGGATCTCAGTTGCCACAGTGATCCTGGCCGGTGCGATTGGGATCCCGCTCGCCTTTCTCTTTGCGCGTTATGACTTTCCCGGCCGCCGGATTCTGGCCGGACTCGTCGCGTTGCCCGCGGTGCTTCCGCCGCTGGTTGGGGTCATCGCCTTCCTCTTTCTCTACGGTGAGAGCGGGTTCGTCTCGCTGCTGATCCAGCGGCTGTTCGGGTTGGACCGGTCGCCCTGGAGACTGCAGGGTGCCGGCGCCATTTTACTGGTTCATGCCTACTCGATGTATGTCTACTTCTATCTCTTCACCCGAGTGGGGCTGGCAAACCTGGACGCTGCATTATTCGAGGCCGCGGCGAGTCTGGGCGCGAGCCGGTGGCGCACCCTGCGCCGG
>JBJMPK010000004.1:0-15711 GCA_045803245.1 Gemmatimonadales bacterium | reverse complement strand
CTTGGTGCGTCCCCGGATGGTTGCCGAGGTGATGGCGGTGGGCGCATCGGTGGCGGCGCGCCCGCAAGCGGGCTCTGATGGAAGGTAGCGATCGGCGAAGCTGAAATAGCCGGCTTGCTCCAGCTCACCGAGCAGCGAATCCACCCGTCCCCGGGTAACCCGGCCGGTGGCCACTCCCATCCGCCGCACGTGGGCTTTGCCCTCGAACGTTATGTCCCCCGAGGGCGACACCGAAATGCTATATACCGGGCAAGTGCCGAAGCAGGCGGTGCGCTCGAGCGTAATTGCCGAAGCGAGCGCCCCGGTGGCGTCCGCGGAAGCACCGGCTGGCGAAGGCACCATCTCGCGCCGGGCACACGCTGCCAGGGCAAGCAGCGCGCCGGCCGCAAGGATGCGGATCATGGAGCCACCGGAACCCGTTTGACTACGCTCCTGACGCCATCGGAGAGTATCAGCTCCACCTGCCGCTTGGATGTGGGAAGCTCCACACTGCCACCTTCCGCGATGGACATCACCTCACCGTTTTCGGCATCGCGAATCATGGCCATCGGGTAGGCGCGGTGGTCCCACCGCACCGATACCCCTCCGCCAGGCGTCCTTCGGGCCACGGCTGCCTCAGGCGCCTGCACTCCGGCCGCGGCCCGCGCGGCGGACAGCACCGTCTCCTGGCCCCGGCCATGGAGATGGAGACTGGCAAGGCGAGCTCGCTGGACCGATCCGAGCGGTATGGCAAAGGCAAAGCTCTGGTGGCCATCCGGCAGGTCGGCGACGTCCTTGGGACTGAATGATTGGGCAAACAAGATCGACCCATCCTCGGCCCGGCCCTCGATCGTATATGGACCGGAGCGCCCGGGCAGGCTCGGGCGAGTGTTGACCTCAAACGCCGGGTGAAGCGTCAGCTGCCCGTCCCGAACATAGCCCCAGACCAGGAGAGACGGCTGCACCGCCTGACTGGCCGAGGGATTGCCCATCACCACCGGGCTCGACGTCAGATAGTCCAGGACGGCAGCGTAGGTGTAATCGCTGATCCATTTCGAATCACAGTATCCCATGATGTCGCTGGAGGTGGGCGACTCCAGTTGCCCATTGGAAATGTCGTAGCCGAATCCGCCCGTCGAACCGTCCGGCTCTGGATAATTGGGATCGACATTGGCGGGACCGCCGCAGGGCGCGTGGTTCCGGCCCCAGTTATGGCCCAGCTCATGGGCCGCGACGACGCTCGCGCTTCCATTCTGTAGGTAGTCCCAGCCGAGTGCCGCACGGGCCGGTTGGCCCGGTACGCTGACGTAAGCCACTCCCGCGACGCCGGACTGGTAGGAAACCTTGGTCACCCCGTAGTAGTACCGGCCCGCAGGGTCGGCGACCGCGATTGCATCTACCTGATCGAGCACGCTTTGCCAACCACTACCGTTCGACAGAAGCACCGTGGTGCTGGTGATCGGGGTGGTACGCACCAGGGCGCTCATCGCATCGATCGGGTGCAACCGGTGAACGGCATCGAGGAATTGGCCCTTGTTGGCATCGGTTACGTCGCCCCTGAGGCCACCCTGTATGATCGGGACGAAGGTGACGTTCAGCGTCGGTACGGTCCGGACCACCGGCGTAGCGGCCAACAGATTGTCGGCAGCGTTCCCGTCGCTGACCGCGCCCGGGAGGATCTGGGCCTCGATCTTCAGGTTGGAAACGATCGACCCTCCCGCGACCGAGTAGTTCCAGGAGTTGCTCAAGGAACTCTCATCGGCCGCGGTCGGTACGAAGGTCATTCCTACAGGGGCCGATATGGTGGTGGTGGATTGCAAGGCCGCGCCGATGTAGAACCGGAGCTGGACCTGCACCGTGCTCGCCGGCGTATTGGGCTGGTTGGCCACCACGAAGACCCGCAACAAACCGTTCCGGTTGGCCACCAGTGGAATGCCGTTGGAATAGGTCTGGGCGCTCTGATTCAAGTACATGCCGTCGATGCAGAGGTTCAGCGAGGCGCCACTGGTCTGGGTGTAGGTCACGGCTGCATTCGCGGTGGCCCCAGCCACCACCGCGGCCGTTTGGTTGGGTGGGGCGGCAGTATATGAAGTTCCGCCACAGGTGGCGGTCACATTTTGGGCGGCAATGGCGTAGTCGCCAGGGATGAGTCCGCTGAGTGTCTTGGTGCCGGTTAGCGCCCGAGTGAACCCTCCGGGTCCGGTGACCGTCACGACCGCCTTGTTGTTGGTCCCCACACCGTCGATGGTGAGGGCCAGATTTCCCCTGGGTGTGGAGTAGCCGACGAAAGCAGAGGCCGAACCACCCCCAGCCACGGCCACGGTCTGGCTGGTGGGATTGGCCGCATATGTAGTAGCCCCAACCGACACGTTGCTGGCGGCAATGGTATAAACACCCGGGGTGAGACTGCTGATCGATTGGCTCGCAAAGAGGGATTGCACGAATCCGTTAGGACCGGTGACATTTACCGCGGCCGATGACCCGCTCGGCAGCCCTTGAATGGTCACCAACAGCGTGCCGGAAGAGGGACCGCCCGGGTCTCCACTGCAGCCCAGCAGCACGAAGGTGAGAAGGGAGGCGAGCCGGATGCGGGCGGCAGGACTCATCTATGATTTCCTCGAATCAAGGCACGATGGCCGGACGGGGTGAGAACCTTGCGTTCTGCACCGACGGGGGCTGCACGAGGTGGCACATCCGGTTGCTCTCCGAATCTGCAGCAGCCCCGAGCCTACCCACTAAATCCAATGTCGGGAAACTCTTAGCAGAACCGGAAGGAGTTTTCCCCATCGCTCAATGTCACCTCGCCCGCTCAAAAGGTCGACAACGGGAGGGTGGTCCGGTTCCCTACCCGGCGAATCGGCAATACCCGCGCCAGGTTGGCTCGGTGCTCCGTTACCATGGTTGGGTTGCTACAGGAAGGGAAGCGGGGCCGGTATTCGAGGGCAGGATGGGGCTATTTCTTGCTCCCGAGACACCGTTGAACTTCGGCTACGAGACGCTCGGCGGTAAACGGCTTTGGGACGATGCCGCATGGCACAGCTATTCCGAGGTCGGTCAATGCTCCGGTTGCATAGCCGGTCATCAGGAGAACCGGCAAGTCGGGTCGCGAGACGGCCAGCGCCTGCATCAGCTCGACGCCGTTCAGCCGGGGCATGACGATGTCCGACACAACCACCTCCACACCGGCGGCACCATTCTGGACCATCTCCAATGCTTCCACTCCATCCACAGCCTCGTAGATGCCATAGCCCTCACGCTGGAGCACGCGCGCCGCAAAACGGCGGACCGCGGTCTCGTCATCAACGACCAGAATGTACGGTATCGTGCCAGTCTGCCCGGAAGTGCCGGACGAGAGCTCGTCTACAGTCTTCATAGCTGTCGTCTAGGTGCGCGAGATGATTAATGCCCGCCGTATTCTATACCCGTGCTCAGGCAGGCAACAGCCCTGACGGCGCACGGCACAAAATCAGCCAGGGCGCCGTCCGAGCCGAAGGCTCAGGGGCCAACGGATACGACGAGTCGCTGATGGCGGACCCCAGTGCCCGGCCAACTCCTGGCCTAGTTCCGCCACCGGATCGTGTCCTAAGGCTTGCTGGTAATGCTGGATGGCAGACCAGGTGCGGATGTAGCCGAGCAGCTCGGAAAGCGTCCAGCGCTCTTCCATAATGAAAGCCGGCGGGTCCAGCTCCGGGTAAGGAAACGGCAGCGACCGGTAGCCGGATTCCACATGCCGGCGTTCGGCGGGCCAATAGCGACCAACCACGTCACGGTAAAAGCGAGCCAGCACCGCGTCGAGCGACTCGTCAGCCGTCACCTGATTGCCGTAGGTCCAGACCGCCAGGACTCCGCCGGGTTTAAGCACCCGGTCGGCCTCTGCGAAGAAGGCCTCGACCGGGAACCAGTGCAGCGCCTGCGCCACCGTAACCAGATCCACCGTCGCCGCCTCGAGCCCGCTCTTCTCCGCGGCCGCCACCCGGTACTCGATGCCGGCATGACCTGGAGCGCTCTGAAGCATGGCTGAGCTGATGTCGGTGGCCAGCACCCGGCGGAATTTGCCGGTGAGTGGAAGCGTGGCCTGTCCACTCCCGGCCCCGCAGTCCCAGGCGAGATCATGCTGCCGCGGAAGATCGCTCAAATAGGAGAACAGCTCGGCCGGATACCCGGGCCGACAGCTCGCATAGGCAGGGGCGACTCGAGAGAAGTGGTCCGCGAAGGGCTTCATCGAAGGCGTCTTACTCCAAACGGAGCGCGGTCTCGAGCCGGTCGATCAAGGCGGCCTGGGCCGGATTGAGCTTCTCACGGGCAATGTCGGGAGCGAACCAGGCACAACGGTCTACTTCCGGAAAGGTGATCACTCGGCCCGATCCACGGGGCCACTCAGTGGTCATGGTGTTACTGGTCACCAGTGCCGGGTCGGCGTCGCCCTCCCAGGCCCACGCGTGCACCACCTTCCCCGCCTTCTGCCGCACACTACCAAGAGGGATGAACGGGCCTTCCGGCCTGACGCCGGTCTCCTCCTCGAACTCCCGGCACGCCGCTGCCAGCGGAGCTTCATCTGCCTCGGTCACGCCTTTGGGGATGGTCCACGCGCCGGTGTCACGCCCTCGCCAGAAGGGTCCACCAGGATGAGCGAGGAAGAGCTCCAGGCCGGCCGGGTTGCGGCGAAAGAGCAGGAGTCCGGCGCTGGGCTGGGAAGGCCTCACCGCTCCTTTGTCACTCTCAAGGCGCAAAAGTAGCCGGCCGGATCTGGTAGGACCCGGTTGGTCTTGGTCTCTACCGTCATCTCCCAACCTCGCTCCGCCTTCCACCAACCCCAGAACCCTTCCACCGCCACCGCGGTAATGGTCAGCTCCTCGACGTGGCTGTCAACGCCGCGGGACCGTCCCAGCAGAAGGTGATTTCCGGCGAGCACGGCGCCGGGAAACCTAGGGTCGTGCGAGTTGGCGTCAGGGTGGGAACTGTGATCGCCGCTGAGGGGGTCGAGCCAGCCGGTGAGATCGCGGGTTGCGCCACCCAAAGCGCCGGCCCGCGCGGTAGAGTCGAGAAGCGCGAGGTGAAGCCGCCCGGAACTGACGCCATGGGTGGGCTGAGTCCGCACCTGAATCAGCTCGTAGTCGCCGGCAAGCATCGAGGTTCGCCTGGAAATCGGATGCTCCGCGTTCGGGGGGACGTCCGGGCTACATCGGGCTGGCTCCGGGCTGGGGGTGGATCCAGCGTGACATGCCAGCGATGCCAGAGCCGCCACCCAGAGGGCGCGCTCCGCCGGGACCCGGCCCCAGGTGGCGGGACTCAGGCGCACGACTCGCACCGCATATTGGCTGAGCACATAAAAGGAAGGACGGGAGTCGGGTGGAACCGGGCCGCTCGAACGTACGTTGATCCGAGGGATGTGGCAACGGGTCAGGGGATTGGCTATTGGCTACTGGCTATTGGCTATTGGCACTGGGTTCTTCGGCTTGTCGCTCTCGCCATAGTTTGTTCCCGTGCCTGGCTGAGACACGAGGAGATCTCCTGCCACGCTTAGCCAATAGCCAATAGCTAATAGCCAATAGCCAATAGCCAATAGCCACTGTAGCCTTAAGCTGACTCCTTGAATCGCGAACCCACATGACCTCCCGCCTGCTGCGCCGCCGCCCCTCGACGCCGATCCGGAGCACCGACAGCTCCCGACCGGGGCAAGCTCTACCCGGCGACGTTGTGGGGCAGACCTGCCGGCGCCTGGGAATCGTAGGGACCGTCTTCGCCATGCTCTGGGCGATCACGATGGTCATGAACACCTTGGTGGCCCGCTGGCTGGGTGAGATGGCGTTCATGAAAGAGCTGTGGCCTTTCCCGGGGCACTTGGTCGCATCCATCGGGTTGGTCAGCTCACTCACGGTCACCGTGCTTGCTTACCGGCTCAGCCACCGCCCCAAGCTGCTGGTGGACCTGGGCTCGGGTTACCTCGTGCTGCAGTGCCTGCTGATTTCCATCCTGAGCCAGTGGGCGCCGGTTCCCATCAGCCCCCGCGTGTCCTGGGCCTGCATTCCGATCCTGTTCTATCCGTCTATCGTGCCGAACACGCCCCGGAAGACGTTGGTCACTTCCTTGTTGGCCGCATCGATGGAGCCGCTCGCACTCGGGATCAGCCACCTGCGGGGAGTACAGGTTCATCTCAGCACGTTTTATCTGCTCTGGGATTTTCTGCCCAACTACATCTGCGCCCTGCTCGCCGTGATTCCCGTCAAGATCATCCATAACCTGGGGCACCAGGTGAGGAAGGCGCGGGAGCTGGGGAGCTACCGTCTCGAGGAGCCGCTTGGCAAGGGTGGTATGGGCGAGGTCTTCCGCGCCACCCATCAGATGCTGGCCCGTCCCGCCGCGGTGAAGCTGATCCGTCCCGAGATACTCGGTTCCAGCTCGCCCAGCGCCGCCAAGGTAATCGTCGAGCGTTTCCGCCGGGAAGCCGAGGCGGCGGCCTCGCTCCGCTCACCGCATACCATCAGCCTCTACGACTTCGGCGTGGCGCAGGACGGCACGTTCTTTCTAGTCATGGAGCTGCTCGATGGTCTAGACTTGGAGACGTTGGTGGAGCGCTTCGGACCGGTGCCGCCCGAGCGTGCAGTGTCCCTGCTACGCCAGGCCTGCGCGTCGCTCGAAGAGGCCCACGCGCGCGGGCTGGTCCACCGGGACATCAAGCCCTCCAACATCTTCACCTGCCGCATGGGGTTAGAGGTGGATTTCATCAAGGTGCTGGACTTCGGTCTGGTAAAAACGGTGGGCGACGGCGGCCGGGAGGCAACTTTGCTGACCGCGCCGGACAGCACGACCGGTACCCCCGCCTACATTGCGCCCGAGGTGATACGAGGAGATCGCGTCGCTGACCACCGGGTCGACATTTACACGCTAGGCTGCGTGGCGTATTGGCTCCTGACCGGCCGGCTGGTCTTTACCGCGCCCAACGCCATTCAGGTCATGTACCAGCACGCCAATGCCACGCCCGTGCCACCCTCTCAGCAGAGTGAAATGGATATACCGCCGGCGCTGGACCGCGTCGTCCTGGCCTGCCTCGCGAAGCACCCCGAGGATCGTCCCCAGAATGCGGGCGAGCTGTCACGCCAACTGGCTGCCGCGTTGCCCGGCGAGCAATGGGGTGAGGAGCGGGCGCATCGCTGGTGGGACCGGCATCATCCCGAATCCAACTGGGCCCAGGCGGCCGAACCAGGCACCCGGATGCTGACCAAGACCGTGGAAGCGATGTGGCTACCGGGAGAAACACCCGCCCCCGAGCTCGACTCCGCTCGGCTGTAGAATCACGTCCGGCTCCAGGGCGACCATCTAATGACCGCACGTACCCAGCCACGCCCCCTGGCTGTAGAACGAGTTAGCCACCTCGATCGCGCTCTCCGCCTCTTCGCCGATGTCCAGCCGGGAGAAGGCGGCACGGTCATTCTGCTCACCCTGAACGTGTTTCTCCTTTTCACCGCCTATTACGTCATCAAACCGATCCGCGAGGCACTGATTCTGTCCGGTGGCGGCGCCGAGGTGAAGTCCTATGCCGCAGCCGGTCAGGCGTTGTTGCTGCTCGCTCTGGTTCCGGCCTACGGGGCACTGGCTGACCGGCTCCCGCGTCGCGGGCTGCTCAACACCGTAACCGCGTTTTTCGTTGGCTGCCTCATCCTCTTTTATGCGCTGGTCAAGGCGGGTGTCCCGGTCGGTGTGGTGTTCTTCCTCTGGGTTGGCATCTTCAATTTGATGATCGTGGCGCAGTTCTGGTCCTTCGCCAACGACATCTACACCAAGGAGCAGGGCGAGCGTCTGTTCGCTATCGTCGCTTTCGGAGGGTCACTTGGTGCGGTGATCGGAAGCGCGGTGACCGGCCACCTGATTCCGCTGCTGGGGGTCGCTCAGCTCCTGCTGGTCGCGGCGGCCCTGCTGGTGGCGGCCGTCGCAACCAGCAACGTGGTGGATGCGCGCGAGCGAGCCCGGCACGAGACCCATCTCCACCCCAGCCAGACCACGGCGGAGATACCGGCGGCCACCGGCGAGTATCAGATCATGATGCTGCAGGATCAGAAGAAGCTGACGGTCTCGTTGCCCGGAACCGGGCCGGCCACCCGTCCCGGCACTTTCCGGCTGGTCTTCGCCGATCGGTATCTGCTGCTGATCGCGCTGCTCATGCTGGTTCTCAATTGGGTGAACACTACCGGCGAGTACATCCTCGGCCGTACGGTGAGGGGGGCCGCGGAAGCAGCCGTGGCCGCGGGAGCTGCCGGCGGGCTCTCGGTCTCGGAGTACATCGGAAGCTTCTACTCCAACTTTCTCTTCCTGGTGAGCGTCGCCTCGATGGTGTTACAGCTCTTCGTGGTGTCTCGCTTGATCAAGTATTTCGGGGTCAAGACGGCGGTGCTGGTCCTGCCGGTCCTGGCGTTCGCTGGATACGCAGTGCTGGCATTCGTACCCATTCTGGCCCTGGTTCGTGCGGTGAAGATCGCGGAGAATGCCACCGACTACTCGGTGCAGAATACCGTCCGCAATGTTCTTTTCCTGCCGACCAGTAGAGACCAGAAGTACAAGGCCAAGCAGGCCATCGATTCTTTCTTCGTGCGGGCGGGTGATCTGTTGTCGGCAGCGCTGGTGTTCGTCGGCACTACCATGCTGGGCTTCGGCACCAGCGGATTCGCCCGGGTAAATCTGGTGCTTGCGGCGGCCTGGCTGCTGCTGGCGACTGCCATCGGACGGGAGTATGTCCGCAAGTCGAGGACCTTTCAGAGTGCCGTGCCGAGCCGGTGAATCGCCGCCTTCGCGCTGGGCTCGCGTCCGCCTTATTCGCAGCCGCGGCCTGCGCCGGATCGCCGCCTCCCAATCCGGCGCCAGTGCCGGCACTCCCGCCGGCAGAGGTCGAGTCCAGTCTGTACCTGATCGGCGATGCGGGAGCACCCGACCCACAGGGCGAGCCGGTTCTCCAGGCGCTGAGCCGGGAGCTTGGCTCCCATGGCCCCCACCCGGTGGTGCTGTTTCTGGGCGACAACGCGTACCCGAGAGGCCTTCCGGCTCCGGGGGCGGAAGGACGGCGCGAAGCCGAGCGGCGCCTCATCGAGCAGGTGAAGGTGATCACCAACTCCGGAGCCACCGGTTTCTTCGTGCTCGGCAACCACGACTGGGCCAAGTACGGCAAGGAGGGGTGGGAGGCGGCTCGGCGCCAGGAGGCGTTCATAGATTCGGCGGGCCACGGAGCAGTTTGGGTCGAGCCCGGGAACGGATGTCCTGGACCGAAGCGGGTAGAGCTCGGACGGCTGCGGCTGCTGCTGGTCGACACCCAGTGGTGGCTCCATCCCGGACCCAAGCCGCGGGACCCAACCTCGGATTGTCCCACCGATGCCGAGTCGGAGATCATCGATTCGCTCCGTGCCGGGCTCGAGGGAGCAGCCGGCCGAATCATCGTGGTGGCGGGCCATCACCCTCTGGTCTCCGGCGGGGTGCACGGCGGACATTTCGGCTGGAAGGACCATCTGTTTCCCCTGCGGGCGATCAAGTCCTGGCTCTGGGTCCCCCTACCGGTGATCGGCTCTCTGTATCCGGCGCTGAGGCAAAGCGGTGTGTCGCGTCAGGACATGTCCTCGCATACTTATCAGCGGCTCATTGCCGGTTTCCGAGCAGCGTTTGCCAAGCTGCCGCCTTCCCTGTACGCGGCCGGTCACGATCATGGTCTGCAGGTGATCGCAAACCGGATCGTTCCGCTCGAGCTGGTGAGCGGTGGCGGGATTTACGGGCACAACGGCCGCACCGCGATGATCCGCGGGAGCTTGCTGGCCCGGAAGGCGAGTGGCTATGCCCGGTTGGATGTACCGCGCAGCGGCCGGGCCAGGCTGGCGGTGATCGAGGTCGATCGCGCCGGGCGCAGCCGTGAAGTCCTTTCGACCCTGGTGGAGTAAGCCACCGTGAGCACATCACGAGTTTACCTCTTGGCCGCCGCGGCAACGTGCTTGCTCGCTGCCAGAGTCATCGCCCAAGGCTCTCAGCGAGACACGCTCGAGGCTCCGGGTCCGCGGTATCATGCGGGCGGCTTGCATCGCCTCCTCCTCGGCAAAGAATACCGCTCGCTCTGGACCACACCGATATCAGTGCCGGTGCTGGATCTGAGAACGTTTGCCGGTGGACTGCGTCCGATCTCCAAGGGAGGAGGACAGCAAACCAAGTCCCTCCGGCTGGCGGCGGCGGATGGCCGTGAGTTCTTCTTCCGCTCGGTCGACAAAGATCCGTCGGCAGCGCTGCCTCCTGAGCTCCGCAGCTCGGTAGCCAGAGGCGTGGTGCGGGACCAGACCAGCTCGGCGTTTCCCACCGCGCCACTGGTAGTCGCCAAGCTGCTCGCTGCCGCCGGCATTCTCCAAGGAGGAACGCGCCTCGTCGTGCTTCCCAAGGAAGGTCTCGGCGAGTTCCAGGCCGACTTTGCCGGGGAGATGGGTTTCCTGGAAGACCGGATCGGTGGGCCGACCCCCACCCTGGAGCACTGGGGAGGTGCCACCGAGATCCTCGACAGCGACAGCTTGTTTGCCCGAACCGCGCGGAGTGCGGACGACCGCGTCGATGCCCGGGCCTTGCTGAGCGCCAGGCTATTCGATGTGCTGATCGGAGACTGGGATCGCCATGGCGACCAGTGGAGATGGGCCCGGTTCGGCAACACGGTCCCCCGGCGCTGGGTGCCCATCCCACTCGATCGCGACCAGGCCTTCGTGAAATACGACGGAGCGCTGTTGAGCGTTGCCCGGCAAAGCGCGCCCCAGCTCATCAACTTCAGTCCCAAGTATTCATACATGCCCGGCGCCACCTGGAATGGGCGCGACCTGGATCGCCGGTTCCTCACCGAGATCGACTGGCCGGTGTGGGAGTCGGTGGTGAGCAGCCTCAAGGCGGCGCTCACCGACGCGGTGATCGACAATGCGGTGCATGCGCTCCCGCCGCCGCACTACGCCCTCCAGGGACCGGCACTCGCGTCCGCGCTTCGTACCCGCCGGGATCACCTGCTCGACGCGGCCCAGCGCTACTACCGCCAGCTCGGGAAGCAGGCTGATGTCTACGCGACCGATTCGGACGACCAGGCGCGCCTCACCCGCAAGCCTGGTGGGAAACTGGAGCTGACGCTAAGCCAGGACACCGCGGCCCAGCCTTACTTCGACCGGGAATTCGATCCTGGAGTCACCCGGGAAGTCCGGCTCTATCTGGGCGATGGGAACGACACAGCCGTGATTACCGGTGAGCGACGCGGCGGTCCCCTGCTCCGGATTGTCGGCGGCGGCGGACAGGACGCTTTCACCGATTCCACCGGCTCGGGTGGCGAGCGCTTCTACGACGATCCGGGCGGAGCCGCGCGAACCCAGGTCTCCCACAACAGTGTCGATCGCCGAGCCTATGTGGCTCCGCAAAAGCGCCCCGGGGATCTACCACCCCGCGATTGGGGAAGCCGGTGGACCGCCAGCACGCAGGTGCACTACGGGCCCGAGGCGGGCCTGTTCATCGGTGGCGGCCGGACCTTCACCACCTTCGGATTTCGCAAGTACCCTTACTCGACTCGACATCGCTTTCGGGCCGGATTTGCTTTCGGACCCATGACCTATCGCGCGGATTACCTGGGAGAGTTCCGCCGGGAACATTCTTCCAGCTACGCCGAGTTGCTGGTTCGCGCATCCGGCATCGATGTCATCAGCTTCCATGGGTTCGGAAACGAGATAGCGGCTCCCGGAAGCTCGAAGTTTTATCGCGTTACCCAGGACGCGTTCGGTATCTACCCCGCGCTGGTCCTCGCCTTCGGTCGGGCCACAACGGTCAGGATCGGGCCGGCGCTCAAGTACGCGTCCACCGACCAGCGTCCCGACCGCTTTTTGGGAACGTTGGGGAACGTGTACGGCAGCGGTAACTTCGGCGAGATCGGCGGAACCCTTACGCTGACGCACGATACCCGAAACCGGCGCAACGCCGCCACCCGCGGCGTCTTCCTTCAAGCGGGCGGCAACATTTACCCTGCTCTCTGGGATGTGGACAGCACGTTCGGCGAGGTGCACGGCGAGGCGGCGACGTACCTGACCGCCAAGCTGCCGCTCGAGCCCACCCTGGCATTGCGCGTTGCCGGCAAGAAGATCTGGGGCCGCTATCCGTTCTTCGAGTCGGCATTCATCGGCGGCGCGTCGACCGTCCGGCTCGGCAAAGTCAACCGGTACGCCGGCGATGCCTCGGCATACGGCTCGGCGGAGCTGCGGCTCGCCCTGGCCCGGCTCGAGCTCGTGCTGCCGGCCCAGTTTGGCGTCTTCGGCTTTGGCGATGTCGGACGGGTGTTCCTCGCGGGCGAGTCGTCCGACGTGTGGCATGAGGCCGGAGGCGGGGGGATCTGGCTCTCATTCCTGGACCGGGCCTACACCTTTTCACTGGCGCTAGGAGCTGGTGAGGAACGAACCGGACTCTACGTTCAGGCCGGCTTTGGATTTTAGATGAACCCGGGGGGTCGCCATTCCACGGCGGACAGCCGGGCCACCAACGCCGCCGCCGCCGCCAGCACGGTAATCATCGCCTTCCAGCTCGGCGCCAAATCCACCAAAGACGCGCTCTTCCTTTCGACCTTCGGCGTGGCGGCGTTGCCGATGATGGTTATTGCCGCCGCCGTACTCTCGATGATTCTGACCATCAGTCTGGCACGAGTCATGGGACGGATCCGCCCCTCGGTTCTGATGCCAAGACTCTTCATCCTGAGCGGAGTTCTAACGCTGGCCGAGTGGCTCCTCGCGGTTCATGCCCGGGCGCCGGCCGCCATTCTGGTGTACCTCCACTTCACCGGCTTGGGCGCGCTTCTGGTCTCCGGTTTCTGGGCGATGGTGAACGAGCGGTTCGACCCTCGTACCGCGCGACGGGCGATCGGCCAGATTACCGCGGGTGGATCGCTGGGCGGATTGTTGGGAGGGATTCTTCCCGAGCGGGTGGGTGCCGTCCTTCCACTCACCGCAATGCTGCCGATCCTGGCCGGGCTGAATCTGCTGGCCGCCGCCCTGGTCCTCGGTGTGGAGCACGGCGCACTCGTGAGCCCATCACCGGAGGAGCCGCCGGAAGGCGAGGAGACGACGCTCTCTGCCGGCCGCATCTTGCGGGGCTCATCCTATCTGATGGGTCTGGCGCTGTTGGTGGCGTTTACCTCCACCGCGGAGGGTATGCTGGATTACGTGTTCAAGGCGCGGGCTACCTTGTCCTCCGTCAGCGGCGAGGAGCTCCTGCGTCTCTTCGCCGCCTTCTATACCACAACGGCGCTGCTCGGCATCTTCATCCAGGTGACTCTGCTGCGCCGCCTGCTCGACCGGCTGGGGATTGCCCGGAGTGCCGCACTGCTGCCCGCGGGTGTGTCGGTTGGAGCCATGGGTGCCTTCTTCGTTCCCGGACTGGCCTCCATCATCGTGGCGCGTGGCGCCGAGGTGGTGCTCCGCAATTCGCTGTTTCGGGCCGCCTACGAGCTGCTGTTTACCCCCATTGCGCCGCGGGAGAAACGGGCGACCAAGCTGTTGCTCGACGTCGGTGCCGCGAGAATAGGGGATGTGCTGGGAGCGACCATCATCCTGGGAGCACTGGCGATCAGCCCGGGCCGCACCGGACACCTGCTGCTCGCGCTGACGTTCTTGTTGTCGATCTGCGCGCTCGTGGTGGCCCGTCGCTTACACCTGGGTTACGTCGCCGCCCTCGAAGGGAGCCTGCACCGGCGGGCGGGACAGCTGCCCGATCCGGTACAGGACGATGCCGCGGCATTACTGCAAACCGTCGGCGCCTTCGATCTCAGCGGCATACGCTTGCGGATTCCGGGCGCCTCTCAGCCACCTCCAGCTGAGATCCGCCAACTATCGACCGCCGCCGAGGCATCCACCTCACCACTCGGCCGAGCGATCCGCTCGGGTGAAGCCCAGAAGGTACGGGCTGCACTGGCCGCCGAGACGCTTGGCCCGGAGGAGTTGCAAATGACGATCGAGCTCCTGGCCTGGGATGACGTGGCCCCGGACGCGATCCGTGCGCTCGCCCGGGCCGCACCCCGGCACAGCAGCACGATGCTCCAGCATCTGCTCGATCCGGATGAGGATTTCGCGATTCGCCGCCGGCTGGTCAACGCCCTGGCGGACTGCCGGAGCATAGGAGTCTTCGAAGGTTTGCTCCCGGCACTGGACGACCGCCGGTTCGAGGTGCGCTACCGTGCGGGACGGGTGCTCAGCCGAATGGCCCAGGATATCCCCGGGCTGGAGGTGGACCGGAACCGGGTGCTGGCCATCGTTCTCCGCGAGATCACCGTCGAGCGAGGCGTGTGGGACAGCCGCCGGCTCATCGACTCGCCCGATGAAGAGTCCTCGCCGATGGAGGCGGAGCTGCTGCGAGACCGGGCCGACCGGAGCCTGGAACACCTGTTCACCCTGCTCTCGCTCATCCTGCCCCGGGACACGCTGCGGGTTGCCTTTCAGGCCCTGCACACCGGCGACTCCTATTTACGCGGGACCGCCCTGGAATATCTGGAGACCGTTCTACCGGAATCGGTCTGGACCCGGTTCTGGCCCCTGGTGGAACGGGGAGAGATCCGGCGGGCACCATCACGGAGAAGCCCGGACCAGGCGCTTCAGGAGCTGCTTGCCTCGAGGCTTTCGATCAGCGTCGCGATGGCGCGGGAGAAGGAGAGCTAGGGAGCCCCAACGCCCGATCCAGCACATCCAACGCGAAGTCCGCATCGTCGGCCGTGATGCACATCGGTGGCTTGATCCGGAGTACGTTCCCCTCCAGTCCACCCTTCCCCATCAGCACCCCCATCTCCCGCGCGGCCTCGAGCACCTCGAGCGTCTGGGCGGTTGCCGGCGCGCGGGTGGACCGATCCGCCACCAGCTCGAGTCCGAGCATGAGGCCCATTCCCCGCACTTCGCCCACCAGCGCATGGTGCTCCTGGAGCCGGCGCAGGCCTCGAATCAGCCGGCCCCCGATCTTCCGGGCATTCTCCTGAAGCCCGTCCTCGTCGATGACTTCGAGCACGGCCAGGCCGGCCGCCATCGACACCGGGTTGCCGCCGAAGGTGTTGAAATGAATTCGCTGGGTGAGTGACTCGGCGATCTCCCGCCGGGTGGTGACGGCCGCGAGGGGAATGCCGTTCCCAATCCCTTTCGCCATGGTGACGATGTCCGGGGTCACGCCGTAGTTCTGGAATCCCCAGTAGTGCTCGCCGGTGCGGCCGAAACCGGTCTGGACCTCATCCGCAATGCACAGGCCGCCGTGCTCCCGGACTATGCTGTACGCCTCACGGAAGTAGTTGGGCGCGCCGCGGGTGACACCGCCCACACCCTGAATCGGCTCGGCAATGAACCCGGCGATCTGGCCCGGCGTCGAGTAGCGGATCAGCTCGCGGATGTCGGCCGCGCTTCGCGCCGCCACCTCTTCCGCCGTTCCGCCTGACCGGCTGACCCCGGGATCGGGACAGAGCGCGTGGTGAATGCCGGGTTGTCCCGGCAGCGGGTACTTCCAGGTGTGCAGCGAGGTGAGACCGAGCGAGCTGGGTGAGCCGCCGTGATACCCATTCCGTAAGGCGATCACGTCGGTGTGGCCGGTAAAGAGGCGGGCCATGCTGACCGCCAGGTCATTGGCCTCGCTGCCGCTGTTGACGAAATAGGTGACATCGAGGCCGGCGGGCATCTTGGCGGCAAGCTTCTGGGCCAGCAGCGGCAGATTGGGATGCAGGTAGATCGTGGTGGCGTGCTG
>JBJMPK010000109.1:0-7260 GCA_045803245.1 Gemmatimonadales bacterium | reverse complement strand
CGTCCTCCCAGCTCGTTGTCGTAGGCGAGTCCCAGCCCGGCTATCCGCCGTGGCGCTCGCCGGACCGAGACCTCGAATGAGACCGAGTCTCCGCTGCCCTGGGGTGCTAACCAGACCGCCTGATAGGCCTCGGAGCGCGCGAGGTTTCTAACCCGGCTGCGAAGGAGGCCCCCATCGAGAGTATCACTCAGCCCCAACCCCAGGAGCCGGAGAATGGCG
Source organism: Gemmatimonadales bacterium (assembly GCA_045803245.1). Classification (GTDB taxonomy): domain Bacteria; phylum Gemmatimonadota; class Gemmatimonadetes; order Gemmatimonadales; family GWC2-71-9; genus CAVVWJ01. The sequence goes on along the minus strand of JBJMPK010000109.1, from coordinate 7,041 downwards.
AGACGCTCGGAAGCGTTCTGACTTCGGATCGCGACGGTCGCCAAGCGACGGGGGAGCGCAACGATGCCCGGAGGAGTCCCGATCGGGAGACAGTGGGCCCGGGGCAGCACGGCCTTCGCGGCCGTGACGCCACGGCGGATTAAGGCATCCACATTGCCCGGAGAAAAGTTGAGTCCGGTAAATCCTTCGACCGCCGGCCGCACCAGGATATCGTCGGGCTGGAGCGTATCCCCGGGTTGCTGGAACAGAAATCCGAGGAGCCGGTCCGCCAGCACAATGGGCGAATAGAGGTCGACCGAATCAGAAAGCCGCTCGGTCGCATCGGATACGATGATTCGCGCGGCCCCGGCCGCCCGGGCCGCCGAGAGGGGCACGTTGGCGGCGAGCCCGCCGTCGGCCAGGATCCGTCCACCCAGGGATTCGGGCGCGAACAGAAAGGGAATGGCAAAGCTCGCCCGAACCGCGCGGGCCAGATCACCGCTGCCCATGACAACGGCGGAGCGATCCGCGAGGTCAGCAGCAACCGCACGGAACGGAATGGGGAGTGAGTCGAAGTTCCCTCTGGCCAGTAGATTGCCGCGCAGCATGGCGGCGTTGACCAGGGCATTGACCTCGGTCTCGGAAACCGACGCGCTCTGGATGTTGAATCGGCGATCACCCTGCTCCCAGACGACCAGCGGCTGAAGCGGCCCGAGTGAGCGTGGAGCCTGTGGCTGATAGGTTCGAAATAGGTCGGCAATGGAGAGCGATCGGGCCAGCGAATCGATCTCTCGACCGCTGTAGCCGCTGGCGTACAACCCTCCAATGATGGCTCCCATGCTGCTTCCGACCACGAGATCGGGGCGGATCCCCAGGCTGTCCAGCACCCGGAGAACCCCGATGTGGGCCAGGCCTTTTGCGCCGCCACCGGACAGCACGAGAGCGGTGCGCAGGTGCGGGCAGCTTTGAGCCGCCGCAGGGGCACCCGCGAGGAGGATGGACACGAGGAGACAGAGTGGGCGCATAATTGACCCGCAAAATAAGGGCGCACGAGCCCCTTGCGCCGCTTCATGACACTTCGTATACCTTTGCCAAGCGCCGTGCATGACGGCCGCCATTCCCTGAGGGAGCCGCAGCAATGACCTATGTGATCGTCGAGGCCTGTGTTGGGGTGAAGGATCGGGCCTGCGTGGATGTGTGTCCGGTCGACTGCATCTACGAAGGAGAAGATCAGCTCTACATCCACCCCGATGAGTGCATCGACTGCGGCGCCTGCGAGCCGGAATGCCCGGTAACGGCGATCTTTCCTGAAGAGGATGTGCCGCCCGATCAGGCGGCGTTCATCGAGAAGAACAAGGAAGTGTTCAACAGCGACAGCCCGCCGGGAAGGCCTAAGAGGTGAGAAGCTAGCGGAGGGTTCCGAGTCACGGGCCCTCCGTCTTTATTCGTCCGTTCTTCGCCCACCGCTCACGCTGTTCCGCCCAAAGAAAGGGGCCCCGGAATCGTACTGCTTGGCCGCGATTCCGGAGCCGATTTGGAGGGACATTCTTGGCGGCTGCTTGCGCGCGCCGCTACCAGATAGAACGCCCCAGCCAGCGGGAAGGTTTCACCGGAATGATTGGAGAAAGTCGCGGAGAGCCTTGGTGGTGGCAGCAGGCTGCTCGACCGGAGGCAGATGGCCGGCCCCAGGAATGACGACAAGTTGCCCCCCAGGAATGGCTTGGGCCATCGCCCGAGCCTGGTCTGGCGGAGTGAGGCTGTCCGCCTCTCCCACGATGACGAGGGTCGGCAGGGTTGCCAGTGTTGGCAGCAGGGCCTCACTCCCGGCTCGGTCGCGCATAGCGGCAAGAGCTCCCACGATTCCAGCTACCGGGGTTCCGGCCATCATCGTCCGCACCCCCTCGGCAACCTCCGGTCGTTCGGCCACGGTCGAGGGAGCCAGGACTTTGGACAGCATGATCTCGGCGATCGCGGAGGATCCACGTTCCCGTGCCGTAGCGGAGGTCGCATCCCGGCCGCGGCGGGCCTCAGGTGAGTCGGGCTCCGCCCGGGTATCCATGAGCACCAACCCACGCACCCGATCGCGCCACTTTCGCAGAAACTCGAACGCGATGTAGCCACCCATCGACAACCCACAGAGGATCACTTCCTCCACCCCCAAAGTATCGAGCAAGGCGGCAAGATCCGCGGCATAGATCTCCATACCGTAACCCAGATCGGGGGCATCAGACTGTCCCATCCCTCTCAGGTCGGGAGCGATGCAGCGAAAGCCATCGAGCGCCTCGATCTGCTCCCGCCATATCGTGTGATCGAACGGATAGCCATGCACGAACAGCACCGCCGGTCCCTCTCCCCGGACCTCGACCGCAAGATTCACCCCGTGCACCATGAGACGCTGGACATGTACCGAGACCGCCCCGCGGGCATTCATGTACTCGCTGAACTCCGACGGTACCGGGATCGGCCGGCCATCGCGGCCGATGCAGACAAACACGAACTCCGCGCTAGCAATCAGGGTGTCATCGCGCACCCGGCGGGCGGTCTGCCGCATACTGAAGCTGGTGCGGCCATGGTGGGTCAGCGCCTGCTGGAAGCGCAGCACGTCTCCCGGAAAGGCCGCGGCCCGGTAGTCGACAATAGTCTTGCGCAGCGCCGGCCAGGAGCCGGCCTGGGTGAACACATCCATTCCCGGACCTCGACGCAGCATCTCCCACCGAGCGCGCTCGAACAAACTGAGAAAGGAAGCCTGGTTCAGGTGACCGAAGGCATCGCATTCGTCCGGGTAGACGACGAGGTCAATTTCAGGATGGGGCATAGCAAATAATAGCGGGGGCAGCGGGGGAGCAGAGCGGCGGGACAGCGGTGTGGGGTGGCTTACAACCATGCTCAGCCTAAGTTCAATCACTGGGATGTTTACTTCTGCCCTGCTGCCCCGCGGCTCCGCCGCCCCGCTGACCATGAAGCCACCCACCGATTACATCCGCCACGCCGCCCGTCTCGCCAGGAAACTGCAGATGGATGCCTCTATGGGAGGCACGCCGCAGCCGGATGCCGAATTTTACAAGGCCCTCTCCAAAGCCTTTGACGAGATCGCTGCCGGCCTGGAGCAGGTCGGCAAGCCGGATTGATGGAAGGCCTCGTAGCGACACAGGCCGAACTCGAGCGCCTGTTCGAGCGCCTCAAAGGCGAGCCATTGCTGGCGGTGGACACTGAGGCAGCCAGCTTCCATCGCCATCGTGACCGGGTCTATCTGCTCCAGATCTCGTCCCGGCAGAGTACCGCCGTGATCGATCCGCTCGCCATCGACAACCTGGCTCCGCTGGAGCAGGTGCTGGCGGATCCCGGCATCGAGATTGTCTTTCACGACGCCGATTACGATCTGCGACTGCTGCATCAGGAATACGGGTATCACGCCGTCAGGCTCTTCGACACCCGCATCGCGGCCCAGCTTCTCAACGAGCCCGGTGTGGGTCTGGCCGCGCTGCTGGAGAAGTATCTCGGCGTGCGTCTCGACAAGCGCTATCAACGCGCCGACTGGTCGGCCCGGCCGCTTTCGCCCGAAATGCTGGAGTATGCGGCGGCTGATACACGGCACCTTCCGGAGCTGCGGGACCTGCTCCGAAACCAACTGCGCGAGCGGGGCCGTCTGGAGTGGGCCGAAGAAGAGTTCCAGCTGCTGACGGGAGTGCGCTGGTCGGCACCGGCGGTGGATGAGCCGGGGTATCTCAGGATGAAGGGAGCGAAGGCCCTGCATGCGCGAGAGCTGGCGGTTCTCCGAGAACTGTTCCAGTGGCGAGAGGACCTCGCTCAGCGGACTGACCGGGCCGCGTTTCGCATCCTCAATAACGAACCGATGCTCTTCATGGCCAAGTCGCCGCCGACCAATCTCGCGGCCCTGAAGGAGGTTCGCGGCGTCGGGCAGGAGCAGGTGGAGAGGCGGGGAAAGGATATTCTGGCAGCGGTTGAGCGGGGCCTACAGGTTCCCGAGCACCAGCTCCCCCGGTTCGCCCGGCCACCACGCCGGCCCCACGATCCAGCTTACGAAGCGCGGCTGGAACGATTGAAGGCTGCCCGTAATGCACTGGCACTGCGTTACGACTTGGCGCCCGGAGTCCTGTGCTCGAACGGTGTGCTCGAGGCTGTCGCACGGCTCAATCCATCTACCTTGCAGGATATGGCTGAGATCTCGGAATTACGCCGGTGGCAGTTGCGGGAGATCGGCGGTGACCTGCTGGCTGCGGTTCACCAGCCCGCGGCGTGAGGCTGGGCTAGAAACCGAGAAATGTTCTGACGCGGGGATCCATCTTCTCCGGGGTCCAATACGGCTCCCAAACCAGCTCGACGTCGACCGACCGCACGCCTTCCATATCCCCCACAACCCGCTTCACATCTTCGATGATCTCGGCACCCGCCGGGCATCCGGGTGAGGTGAGGGTCATCTGAACGCGGACGTCTCCGGCTTCATCTATCTCTACTTCGTAGACCAATCCGATGTCGATGATGTTGAGATTGAGCTCGGGATCCTTCACGGCACGGATTGCCTTGCGGATGGCTTCTGAGGTGGGCATGACACGCTCGCCTGCAATGGTTTACCGAGAATCCTTCCATTCAAGATAATGCCTGTGCAGGCTCAACACTGCGCGACCAGCTCCTGCTGACAGGAGTGGGGGACCAGCCGGATTGCCGCGTCTGAAAGCTGGGTCCTGATGGAGCGAAGGCGGTGAGCCGAGTCTCTGACCCGGGGGTCGAAGGTTCGATTGGTGAGAAAGACCAGGAACAGGTCATTCGCAGGATCGATCCAGATCTCGGTGCCGGTAAACCCGGTATGCCCGTACGCGGCGTCGCTGATGAGGGTTCCATACAGGCTCGGCTGGTCCTTGTTGGGTTCGGGAGTGTCCCACCCGAGCAGTCGGGGCCCGCTGTTCGTTCCCCGGCTGAGAAACCGGCGCAGCGTTGCCGGGCTTACCCATTGGCCGTGAGGGCCCATACCGTCCCGCAGCCACACTTGAGCGTAACGCGCCAGGTCCATACCGGTTGAGAAGATGCCTGCGTGACCCGCCACCCCACCCAGAATCGCGGCGTTGGGATCGTTCACCTGCCCCTGAACCGGTTGGCCGCGCCAAACAGCGGTCGGCACCGCGCGGCGCTGGAGCTTCGGCGTGGGACGATACCCAGTTTCCCGCAGGTCGAGAGGATCGAAGACCTCACGCCCGACGAATGCCTCGAGCGGCATCTGGGATAGGCTTTCTACCAGCAGGCCCAGGAAGATGGCGTTCAGATCGCTATAGACCGGAAGGTCGCCCGGCCGCCGGGTGGGACGCTCGTCATATAGCAACTCGATGGCGCCGGCCTTGGTGCGGGCTCGTTTGAAGAGCGGCGTGTAGCTCCGAAGGCCGCTCGTGTGGTCGAGCAGCATCCTTACGGTCACCTGGTCCCTGAGTCCCCCGGTGAACCGCGGCAGATAGCGCCGTACCGGGGCATCGAGATCGAGCCGACCCGAGTCTACCAGCCGCATCGCGGCGCTCGTGGTCCCCATGACCTTGGTGATCGAAGCTATGTCCCAGAGAGTCGAATCCGGATTGGGAACCGGAGAGGACGAGTTCCAGGTGAAGTGGCCGTAGCCGCGACTATACAGGAGGGAGTCGCGCCGGCCGACCACGACAACCGCACCAGGGTAAATCCCGCGGCCGATACCATCGCGTACCGTGGCATCGATATCCTCGACCGACTGCGCCAGGGCAGGCACGGGCGCGCAGCATAGCGCCGCCAGCCATACGAACCGAATCGACTTGGAAACAGTCAGCGAAGCGCTCGCCTTCAGGGGGGACCACCCAGGTCTTTAACCGGACCAGGGGGTAGCCGGTAGAGCACCTGCGCGGTGCGGCGGTCTCGATCCGAGAGGGTACCGATCCGGGTAGCGGGAAACATGACGTCGTTGGAATCAGCCGAGTGGGGGAGACCCAAAGCATGGCCGGTCTCGTGCACGGCCACGGCTAGAAGGGCCGCGTCGGGGAGGGGAAACCCCGTGTTGGTTCGGATCGCCAGGGAGATAGCTGCTTTCCGAACCCGGCCGGCCTGATCCCAGGTGAGATCGGTCTGACCGGCCCGGTCGAAATCAAAATGGTCGATCCAGCGCACCACGATATCCGCCCCCGCGCTATCGGGCACGATGGTAAACCGGACTCCCATGCCGGTTCCTTCCCAAAGCCCCAGCGCTTCGCGGACGAACGCAGCCATCCGGGGCCGGTATCCCTCGGGCCCTCCCTCGACTGTGCTCACGCGGAGAGGCTCTTTGCGGTCGGGCCAGCGGCGAACCACGGAATCGGTACTGAGGATGAGTGAATCGAGGTAGGTCAGAGTGCCTTCGCGGCTGAGCTGTTGCCGCGCGGCCAACCGCGCCAGCCGGTCGGCGGGATCCGGGGCCGAGCCGTTGGGTGCCCGGGCCGCGCCCCGAGCGGCTACACCACCAGCGCTGGCCTCGAGGTCCCCGGCGGCCGGTCTGGCATCGCTGGTTGCCTGGACGCTAGGCTGTCCGGACTGAGACCCAAGCGCGTGCGACAGCCGGTCCGCCACGACCATCGCAAACAGCCCGACTGTCACGAGGGGCAGGACCGCGCGCTTCATAGGTCTCCCAATATGAGCCGGCCGGTTGTGGGGCCACCAGCATGGCTGCGGAGCGTTAGTTCAAAGTGGTCGAGGTGTGATCCAACGATGCCGCAAGAAAATGCATCCCTCACCAACCCTCGAAACGATGCAAGTTCTGCGCGCGGCCGTCAGCGCTTGGCTTCCAACCAGTTCGGCCCAACCCCGATATCCACCACCAGGGGTACTCGAAGCTCGACCACGTTCTCCATGTGCGAGCGCACCAGCTCAGTCATGGCTTCGACTTCCTCTGGGGGGGCCTCGAAGATGAGTTCGTCATGCACCTGCAGGAGCATCCGGCCGGACAGCTCTCGATCGCGAATGGCGCGGTGAATTCGCACCATGGCCAGCTTGATCAGGTCGGCCGCCGAGCCCTGGAGCGGAGAGTTCTGTGCGTTGCGCTCGCCGTAGGCCCGAAGG
>JBJMPK010000108.1:0-32204 GCA_045803245.1 Gemmatimonadales bacterium | reverse complement strand
GCGAAGTAACGGCGCCGGCGAACCCGGAAATCAGGAGCACGATGAACAGGCTCCCGACACCGATGTTCCAGGCTTCGGTGATCATGCGGGGAAACCAGACCCGAAACTCTCTCAGCCCGCGGAACAGGTCGATGAGAAGAAACGTGACCCGGCCGACATGGGACGCGGCGTTCAGCGTCCAGCGGCCCACGTAGCGGCGGATATCCAGAGTTTCGGCGGCCATAAAGATCACCTATCTTCGCCCTGCATGAAGCGTAAGTCTACCCCTTCCAGCTTCCCCGACATCCCGGAATTTCGCCGCCGGCTGCTGCGCTGGTTCCGGCGGCACGGACGCGATCTGCCCTGGCGTCGCACCCGCGATGCCTATCACGTGCTGGTCTCCGAGTTCATGCTGCAGCAGACCCAGGTCTCGCGGGTCGAGGCGTACTACGGGAAATTTCTGGCGCGGTACCCGTCACTCGAGTCGCTGGCGGCCGCGTCGCCGGCGATGGTGCGCGAGAGCTGGGAAGGGCTGGGATATTATCGGCGCGCCACCAACCTGCACCGGCTGGCACGGGAGGTGATGCGCCATCGGGGGGGCATCATCCCCGGCGACCCGGCGGAGCTCCGCCAACTCCCCGGAATCGGCCGCTATACCGCGGGCGCGGTGGCGAGCTTTGCCTTCGAGCGTGCCACACCGGCGGTGGACACCAACGTCGGCCGGGTGCTCCGGCGCGCGTTCCACCCGCGTACGCCAGCGAAGCTATTGGAGACGATTGTGTGGGAGACCGCGGCGCGGATCGTTCCCCATCGAGGGAAGAGTGCCTGGGCCTTCAATCAGGCGATTATGGAATTGGGAGCGCTGGTCTGCACCGCCCGGAATCCCCGGTGCCCGCAATGTCCGGTTAGGCATCTGTGCGCCACCTTTTTGCTCAGCTCAACATCGCTCCGGCAAACAACGCCACCAGCCCGAACGTCCCCGAGATCGACGCCACGATCCGCTGCCGTTGCCGGAGCTCGTCGAAATATCCGGCCGTCTCGCCCAACGGATCGAGCCGGCTCAGCTTGGTTGCGGTGGGAAGGGAGATCAGCAGGGTGAGCAGAGCCGCGACGACGCCGGCGCCCTGCATGAGAACCAGCCAGATGCTGAAGCCGGCGTACGCACTGTTCGCGCCGGACAGTGAGAACGTAAGGATCAGGCCGGAGAGGACGGTGACCAGCGCTCCGGGCCCGATCGCCACCTTCATGAGCGCCGACTGGCTCCGCACCACCGCCCCGAGACCGTGCCGGTCCTCCCGCTTGGCCGCCACCCCCATGACCATGGACGCGATGGCTCCGCCGAGCCAGAGGGTGAAGCCGAGCAAGTGGAGGAACAGCCAGAGTTGGATCACGAGCTCACGGCGGACAGAATGGCTCCATCGATCGGTTGGCGGCCACCGAAGCCGGTGTCGATCTCGTGCCAGTGGTTGATCCGGTCCTCACCCAGCCGCCAGCACAGGAAGATCGGGCGATCCTCCCGGAGGGAGTAGAAGTCGACCAGTCCTGCCTCGAATCCCTTGAACACGCACCCGATCGCTTCCAGCTCCTGGAGATACTGGTTGATCCGGTTGGCATGGCGGGTCACCTCTTCGCGCGAGGCGACCAGCTCCTGGGTCTCGCCCCAGTCGGCCCTGGCACCGCCGGTAAGCAACTCGAAGCGGCCCACGGCCGCGCGCCAGGCCGGATATTCGACCGTCAGATCCGACACGACGCGGCGTACCAGCGGCAGCGTCCGCTCGGCTTCCTCCAGGGTGAACAGCTTGAATTCAGGCATTTGGGTCTCCCGCGTCATCCCCAGACGATCCTGATCTCGGGAACCTGCTCCGGGTGGCTGATGAACCCTACCACCCTGCCCTGCTCATCGACAACCGTGATGGTGGGCCGGAGGTGCGACTCCGCGGCATCGAGATCCATCCGGACTTCGAAGCCCTTCAACTCCCGATCCGGCCGCACGACCGGGGAGTTGGTACGCATCAGCGAGTCGGCCCGGGTATGCCAGGGGTGCTTCCCCTCCGCCAGGCAGCGGGTCACCAGGTCGCGGTCGCTCAAGGTCCCCAGAAACCTCCGGGTCCGGTGATCGTCTACCACCGGTACCACGGAGATGTTGCGCGTCTTCAGCATGATGGCGACTTCACTTGCCATCGCGCCCGCCACGGCGACGTGGGGGTCGGCCACCATCACCTCAGAGGCTTTCATTGGCTCAATTTGCCCCGAATGGGGTAGTGGTCAAGAGTCTCGCCCCCAGCGTTCCAGTGCGTCGCGAGTGGCCCGGCGCCCCTCATTGGCGTACTCTCTCACGCGGTCGACCCTGAAGGTGGCATCACGGCCGATTCGGGGGCGAACGTATACCAATGGCGGCCGCCTGGGGTCGGCCCGCCACAGTGCGAGCTGGCTCTCCGAATTCGCAGCCATAAGAATTCCCACGGCGTCATCATGGGCCCGTAACAGGGCCGGAAGCCGGGCCGGTTCAGCCGCCGGGGGAACATCGAAGCCGGGACCGACATCCACCGCCAGCACCAGATCGACCGCGAGCTCCGCCGCCGGCTCGAGCGGCACCACCCCCCGAAGGCCGCCATCGCCGAACCGCCGGCCATTCAGGACCACCGGCGGATAGTACAGGGGGAGGGCGCAGCTGGCGCAGAGCACGTCCACCAGCGGCGCGGTCTGCGCCCCGGCGCCGAAGAGCACCAGCTCCCCGGTATCGAGGTCGACCGCGGTGACAGTGAGGGGGACCGCCAGGTCGCTGAATCGCCGAACCGGCACCACCGCCTCGATGGCTGCCCGAAGCGGAGCCGGCTTGAGCAACGAGCGAAGAAAGAGCCCGGCCAGCGGAGCCATCGGATTACGCACGATTCCCCGGGCGCCTATTTCCGCCATCCGCTCGAGCAGCTCGTCGCCTCCTACTCCGCTCGCAAGACCAGCTGCCACGACCGCACCCATCGATGTGGCCACGTACCACGCCGGATCGAATCCAGCCTCGCGCAGCGCGCGGCACGCGCCCAGGTGCGCTGCCGTTTTGGCTCCGCCGCCACTCAGCACCAGCGCTGCGGTTCGAACCGTCACGACCGCCGTTGCTGTTGCCGGTGCGACTCCGCTCGGGCGTATCGTTCCCGCTCTTCTTCGGACTCGGGCCGGAGGCGCGGGACCCGCATGGGTTTTCCCTCCTTATCCAGGGCGACGAAGACGACGTGGGCGGTGTGAGTATGTCGCTTCTCACCGCTGCTGACTTGTTCGGCAAATACCTCGACCGTGATATCCATCGATGAGTTGCCGACGTAATCCACAGTGGCGACACAGGTGACCAGAGCCCCCACCGGTATTCGCTCGCGGAAGTCGACGCGCTCGATGCTGGCGGTGACTGCCGGCCCCCCGGCATGGCGGATCGCCGCTACCGCCGCGGCCTGATCCACCAGCGCCATGAGCTCACCGCCGAACAGGTCGCCCCGCACGTTCTGCATGTGCGGCATCACGAAGGTCGTGATCTGCCCGGTGGAGTAGGACATGGGACGGGATTCAGGAGTCGTCATGCACGCCTAAAAACGTGAGCGGGAAATGAAAAGCGTGAGCGGTAAGAGGGTACTGTCACCCTGAGCGCAGCGAAGGGGCCAGAGCTCAGGCTGACGACCGTTAATAATCGACCGGTCTGAGATAATACTCCCCGATCGCGGTCCCACTGAGCATCGCAACGGTGGGAAGCCGGCGCTTCCAGTGGGTTGAATCGAGCCGCCGCCGCACCAGCTCGACCTCGGCCTCCTGGAAGCCCAGGGCCGCTATTTCGGGGGCCTTATAGCCCAGAAGAATCCAGTGGAGGATGGCGTCGGCACGGGGGTATGAAATGCCGAAGTCGCCTTCGTCGGTTTGGCCCTTGATGAGATCGGCACTGGCCGGTTTGGCCACAATGACGTCCGGCACCCCCAGGTGCCGGGCAAGGGACCAGACCTGGGTCTTGAACAGATCGCCGATCGGATTGACCGGAGGGGAATCGTCGGCATGCCAGGTGAAGTAGCCGAGCAGCCGCTCGGTCTTGTTGCCGGTGCCGAGCGGCAGCGCATGGAGGGCGGCGGAGAGATCGAACAGCGTAATCATCCGGGTCCGCGCCATGATATTCCCCAGGCGTCTGGGCTCGACGTCGCCCCCGATCGATCCGGCGAGCGCGTCCACCGCCGCGCTGATGTCCACGGTCCGATTGGGAATGCCGAGCGCGTCGATCACCAGCTGGGCATGGGCGAGGCTCTCGGGACTGGAGGCGTGATACGGCATTCGAACGCCTATGACGTTCGCCGCACCCAAGGCCTCCACCGCCAGAAAAGCCACCAGGGAGCTGTCCACCCCGCCGGACAGCCCGATCACGACTTTATCGAACTTTCGACGCCGCTGCACCTCGTCCCGAATGAACTCGACCAGCCATCGCTGGGTGAGCTCCGGATCGATGGCCAGCGGGTCCTGCTTCGGATTGAAGCGGGCGGGAGCCGGCGCGAGCACCGCCGGCGGAGAACCGAGTCGGCGGGAAGGCTTGGAAGCCGGGCTCACCTCTTCCCCAATGCCCGTTGTACTTTGGCTTCCCCGCTTACCAGCTTCCCCGCCTACTTTCTCCCGCCTGGCCTGATGCAACGACCCGAGCAGATGGGGCAGCCGCATTTCCAGGTCGGCCAGCAGTGGCAGATCCGCTCGAGCCCGGGTGATCTCCTCGAAGTCGATCCCAGCCGGAATGATCGCCTCCTGAAAAATGGGTGCCTGGGCCAGGATATCGCCCCGGGGACCGGCCAGGATCGATCCGCCGGGGAAGGCCTTTCCACCCTCGAATCCCACCAGCTGAGCTAATGCCACATAGACGCCGTGCTCTCCGGCGATATCCTGAGCCAGGCGCCCCCACCGTGCGAGGCTCACCGGCCGGCCGGCCGTGTCGTCGGCGGTGATCACGCCGCGCGCCGGGCTCGCGCTCGGGATGATGATGAGTTGGGCCCCATCCAGCGCCGCGAGCATGGGGGTAAAGGAGTGCCACGCGTCTTCACAGATCAGCAGCGCCGCCCGACCCCAGCGGGTATCGAAGGCCTGGACGCTGCGGCCCGCTTCGACGAAGCGCTCCTCATCGAAGACCCCGTACGTGGGCAGAAAGATCTTTCTATGCACGTGGCGGATGCCGGCGTCGGGACCGCCCAGGGTGGCGTACAGTCCTGAGTTGTAGAGCCGGTTGCTGTGGACCTCGTAAAAGCCGAGCGCGATATCGAGCGGCGGAGCCCCTGAGCCGCGGTGCTGCCGGCTCAAATCGGCGAACAGCTGGTCGGCGGAGACGGCCAGATCCCGCACGCCGCCCTCGAGGAAGTAACCGGTCAAGGCAGTCTCGGGCGCCACGACCAGCTCGGGCGGCTCAGGCCAGCTGCCGGCTTCCCGGAGCAGGGCGCCGAGACGGCAGAGGTTCTCTTCGTAGGCCCCTTTTTGGGGTCGTATCTGGGCGATGGCGAGGCGGAGCACGCTTAAAGGTAAGAGGTGAGAGGTGAGAAGTGAGAGGGAGCGACTTACTTTGTACCATGCTTCTCTATGTCGCCGTAGGCAGCGCAATTGGCGGCGTCGCCCGGTACCTCATCGGGGGATTGGTCCAGCGCTGTTCGACACCACCTTTCCGGCCGGAACGCTCCTCATCAACATTTCCGGTTCCCTCCTGCTCGGCACCATCATCCGGTATGCGGGTGAGACCTCAACCCTGACCCCGGAGCTGCGAGCACTCCTCGCGATCGGACTCTGCGGCGGATACACCACGTTCTCCAGCTTCAGCTACGAAACCGTGGCCCTGCTGGAAGACGGGGAGTGGACCCGGGCCGCCTTATACGTGGCAGGCAGTGTGGTTCTATCGCTCGCGGCGACGCTTCTCGGTTTTGCCCTCGCGCGGGAAGTCATCCTCTGGAGGGAGCGGATACCGCAGTGACTCACGACTTCGCAATCGAGGGCGGGTAGCGTGCACGGCCTTACCGGCGAGCGGGTGTTGATGCGGATCCACATCGGTGAGCGGGACAAGCACCAGGGGAAGCCGCTTTACGAGGCTATCGTCCACCTCTTGCGCGAGCGGCACTTTGCCGGCGCCACGGTGCTGCGGGGAATCATGGGATTCGGCGCCAGCGCCGGCATTCACACCGAAAAGGTCCTCCGGCTATCGCTCGATCTCCCGCTGGTGGTGGAGTGCGTGGACACCGAGGAGAAGATTCACGGGATCCTTCCGGCGCTGGATGAGATGATCGGCGGAGGACTCATTACCCTGGAACGGGCCAATGTCATCATGTACCGGCCTGAGAAAGTGAAAGGCGAGAAGTGACCGGCGAGAGCGCATTCCAGGCGGTGAGCGGCGTCGCCAACGCCTGCCAGGTACTTCCCAACGTGATCACGGGCGGCCAGCCTAATGGGCCGCAGCTGCGGTCGCTGAAGGAAGCGGGCGGCGGCATCGTGCTCGATATCCGCGACCCCATGGAATCCCGTCCGCTCGATGAGGCCGCCCTCGTACGCCAGCTCGGCATGGAATACGTGAACATACCGGTCCGGTCGGGATCGCTCGATGACGCGACGCTGGACCGGATCCTGACCGTGTTACGTGAGGCCGGCAGTCGCACGGTCTTCTTCCATTGTGGTAGCGGTAATCGGGTGGGCGGTGCGCTGATTCCCTATTTCATGTTGGATCAAGGCATGGAAGAGGAGGATGCGATCGACCAGGCCATGCGGGTGGGACTTCGGAGCGCTGAGCTGATGGAATGGGGTCTGGACTACGCCCGCCGAAACCAGAAGGCCGTGGAGCCGTAATGCCCTCAACACCTCACACCGGGCATCGGGGTTCCCAATGCACTCATTGATTCGTTCGTTCGCGGCTGCCGCGTTCCTGGCAGCCCTTGCCACTTCCCTGGTTGCTCAGGGCCAAACCAAGCCGATCGATCCCGCTAACCTGGACACCACCTGCTCGCCCTGCAAGAACTTCTTCCAGTATGCCAACGGTGGATGGCTCAAGCGCAGCGAGATTCCGGGAGATCAGCCTCGCTGGGGGAGCTTCAACGAATTACAGGAGCAGAACTACGCTGCCCTCCAGGAGGTGCTGACGGACGCTTCTCGAAGCGCCCGGTCCACGAAAGATGCCAACATACGGAAGCTGGGGACTTTTTACGGCACCTGCATGGACTCCAGCGCCGTGGAGCGGGCCGGGCTCGACCCCCTCCGAAGTGAGCTGGATCAGATCGCGGCCATACAGGATCGGCGGGGGATCGAGGCAGCCATCCTGCGCCTGCACCGTATCGGTATTCCAGCCGGCTTCGTATTCCGCTCCAATCCAGACGCCAAGAAGAGCGCCCGCACTATCGCGGAGGTCTATCAGGGTGGACTCGGTCTCCCGGATCGGGACTACTACACCAAGACCGACTCCGCATCGCAGAAGATCCGGAGCCAGTATGTGGAGCATATCGCCAACATGCTTGTGCTCTCAGGGCCGGATCAGGCCGCCGCTGATTCTGCGGCGCAGGGGATCCTGCGTCTGGAGACGGCGCTGGCGAATGCATCGATGACGCGGGAGGCCCAACGTGATCCTGAAGCCATCTATCATCTCACCACGCTGGCCACGCTCCAAAAGCAAACCCCGGGATTTGCCTGGGCCTCGTACCTGAATGGCCTGGGCCTCGGGAACGTGAATGAGGTCAACATCGCGCAGCCGAAGTTCGTGGTGGCGTTCGATTCGGTGCTGGCGAAGGCCCCGCTGGAGGACTGGAAGTCATACCTCCGCTGGAACCTCCTGGAAAACACGGCGCCGGCTCTGAGCTCACGGTTCGTGAAGGAGAGCTTTCGATTCAATTCGACCGTGCTCCAGGGTGTGAAGGAGATGAGGCCCCGGTGGAAACGGTGTCTCCGGTTCACCGACGCAGCGGTCGGGGAGATTCTGGGCCAGGCTTACGTAAGAAAGAACTTCACACCGGAGGCAAAGGCCAGGGCACTCGAGATGGTCCGCAACATCCGGGCTGAGTTGCGCAGCCGGTTGGGCCAGCTGACCTGGATGAGCGACCAAACCAAGACCAAGGCCTACGCAAAACTCGATTCCATCATCAACAAGATCGGCTACCCTGATAGCTGGCGGGATTATGCCAAGCTGGAAGCCCGCTCCGGGCCCTTCGTTTCAAACCTGCTGCTGGCCAACCAGTTCGAAACCCGGCGCCAGCTAAGCAAGATCGGCCGCCCAACCGACCGCCAGGAGTGGGGGATGACACCACCCACGGTGAACGCGTACTACAATCCTCCCACCAACGAGATCACCTTTCCCGCCGGGATCATGCAGCCGCCCTTTTTCAATCCCAAAGCGGATGACGCGGTCAACTACGGCGGAATGGGAGGGGCCATCGGGCATGAGATCACGCACGGCTTCGATGATCAAGGCCGGCAGTTCGATGCGCAGGGGAACCTGAGCGGCTGGTGGACCGAAGCTGATACCAAGGAGTTCAACCGGCGGGCCGAGGTCGTCCAGAAGCAGTTCGACAATTATGTGGCGATCGACTCACTGCATGTGAACGGCAAGCTCACCCTGGGTGAGAACATCGCGGATCTCGGCGGGCTACTCATTTCCTACGGGGCGTACCGCAGATCGCTTCAGGGGAAGCCGGAGCCCAAGCCGATAGATGGCCTGACGGGGAACCAGCGGTTCTTTCTGGCCTGGGCTCAGATCTGGCGGGCCAAGACTCGTCCGGAGTTTACCCGGCTGCTCGTGAACGTCGATCCGCACGCCCCCCCGGAGTTCCGAACCATCGGTCCTCTATCGAATATCCCGGCCTTCGCTCAGGCGTTCAACTGTAAGCCTGGCGATCCGATGGTCCGGCCCGAGAGCGAACGCGCGCAGATCTGGTAAAGTCCTAACGCCGCCGGCGGCCCCCCTCGTCCCCGGACCGAGAGCCACCCCGGTCCTGCGGAGGCGGCGCGCTGGGCCGATCGACCTCCCGGCGCTCGGGCCTTGCCTCACGGGCCGGGGCACGCTCGGGTGGCGAAGCCGGCCTGGTTTCCCGGGCGGGCGCTCGTTCGACTTCGCGCCGCGCAGGGGGCGCGCGCTCCTCGCGAGGTTCGGATCTGGGAGTATTGCGCGACCCATCCGTCTCGCGTCTGACCGGCGTTCCCTCGTTCTTCCGTCCTGCCTCAACCCGAACCCCACCCCCCGCCCGGCGTGCCTCGATGGTGCGTCTCACCAGACGCGGCCCATCGGTGTCCCGCGCCGGCCCGGCCGAACCGGGACCATCGGCTGCCGGTGACGTAAGCCGGCGTCCAGGCGATGCGACGGGCCCCTCACGCACCGGCGAGATCGGAGGGTTGTAGACCGTGTTCACAAACCGGGTGGGCCCCCGGCGATCGCGAAAACCGGCGGTAAAGCCGTCAGCTCCACGGAATCGATAGGGCGTGTAGGGCCGGCTGTAGGTCCGATACCGGTCGTAGTAGTACCGGTCCCGATAGTACGGATAGTCATAATACCGGGAGTACGGATAGACATAGCGGGGACGGTACGCCGTAGCGTAGTAGTAGGGGTCGTAGAAAAAGGGGTTGTAGAACGGGTCGTACGCGTAGTAGTACGGGTCGTAGTAGTACCGGCGATAGGGCCGGCCGAAGGACAGGCCGATGGAAACGTTGAAGGGTGACCCGTAGTACGAGCCGCACGAGAAGCTATAACACCAGGGATCGGAGTAGGCCGATCCGTAGTACCCGGGCGAATAGTCCGACCGGTACGCCACTCGATCGCCGACGAAGTAGTTGACGAGATCGTAATCGAAATCGCTCTGGCCCATGCGCCGGGCCAGCTCATTGAGGTCCTGCTCGGGATCATCCGGCAGCCGCGAGGGAGCAAGGGCGCGGTAGTCCCAGTGGTCGGCCACTACGAATCCATCAAAGCGCATTGGATCCCGCGAAACGGCGGCGTAGACCGTGCCCTTACCGGTCTTGGTGTCGATCTCGAACGACTCTCGGTCTCCCCGTCCCCGGATCTCGTACTTCTTTCCGCCCCGGACGAAGTTGTCCCGGTCGGGATCAAGGGGGAACAGCACTCGCAGGTGCCCATCGGGATCGACGTGAAAAACCAATAGGTAGCCGTCCTCCCTGGTGCGCACCTCCACCTTAGCGCGGTCACCCGGCAGAAAACGGCCATCGTTATTGATCCAGAGACGGATAGGGGGGTCGTCAGCAAGCGCAGCCGCAGGCGTGGCTGGGGCCCCAATGAAGAGGGGAATTAGCAGGGCAGATAACATAAGCGCCTCCCAACGACCTTTAGTTACATCCGGGAAACTGCGACGAGGTACGGGCCAAGTGACCATCGCCGGTTATCCTGCGAGCCCCGTGCCACCGCCTATGAACGTGAAATATAATCACTTAGCGCCGGCACCAGAGGCAGAAACGTCCGTTTTTGGGGCAATTGGAACTCCTACGGCTTGCTGGTCTCCCGGCCGCCGTTCCAGCGGTGCCAGTACATGCGCATTTCGCTGATCCTGCCGTTCTCAGTCTCGCAGAAAATAGAGCCCCGAGCCTCCACCCACTCGCCGGTGCGCCGCCGCCGATACATGCACTTGAACTCCGTGGAAAACCACGGGCCCGCGGCGAAGATCTCCCCGGAAGTGAAGGTGATCTCGGATTGGTGATACGGCACATCCAGCCAGTATGCCCGTACCGCGTCCAGGCCCTTGATCGGTGGAGAAAACGGTGTCTCGATGAAGACGGCATCGGGTGAATAGACCGACATCAGCAGATCGACGTTGCTCTTGGCCCATCCGGAGCCGAATGCGTCGATCAGGGATCGACCCAGCGCACGGGTGTCGCCAGATTGCTCGGTGTCCATGGTTTCCAACATACCTACCGCGTGGCGACGCCGCGTACTCTTGATGGTTGCGGGCTGCCTGGGAGCCCCAGCTACCGCGGGCGGCCAGAGCCCCTGCTCTGCACCCGCCTTGGCGGTGCTCCAGAGTGGCTGGCTGGCCTATCGGGCCGACTCCAATGAGGTAGCGGCGGCGCGATTCGAAACGGCGCAGCGTCTCTGTCCCAATAACATCGATGCGCAAGTAGGCTTGGGGTTCGCGTTACTGCGGTTGGGCCGGGTGCAACGAGCGGATTCCCTGTTTGAGGCAGTGCTGGCCCGGACCGGGACCAACTCGGATGCCTGGGAGGGACGGGCGCGCGCGGCCCTCCGGCTGGGGGACACGGCGGCCGCCCTGAGCTCCGCCCGCAGTGCCCTGGCTTTGGCGCCCAACAACCGGGAGCTCCGATCGTTCGCCGATCGCATTCAGGACCTTTGGCACCCGGCGACCCCCTCGGTGCGCAGGCGCCCGGACACCCTCCAGCTGGTGGCGCGGACCCGGGGAAAGCATTTCGAAGTGAACACCGGGTACGGATGGCAGCCTTTTTACATCAAAGGCATCAATCTGGGAGCCGCTCTTCCCGGACGCTTCCCGTCCGAATTTCCAGCCGATTCGGCCACCTACGCCGGCTGGCTCGATGCTATTGCCGGGATGCACGCCAACACCATCCGGGTGTACACCATCCTGCCTCCCGCGTTCTACCGCGCGCTCCGGGCCTGGAACCTCTCACACCCCAACCGGGCCGTCTGGCTGATCCACGGGGTCTGGACCGAGCTTCCTCCCGCGCACGATTTTGCCAACCCCGCATGGGAACGAGAATTTCAGGAAGAGATTCGAAACGTGGTCGATGTGGTTCACGGAGCTTCTACCGTACCGGCGAAGCGAGGACACGCCAGCGGCCGCTATGACGCCGATGTTTCCCACTGGGCGCTGGGCTACATCATTGGCCGCGAGTGGGAGCCTTTTGCAGTGAAAGCCTTCGATGCCCGCCGCTCGGGCGGCACCTATGCGGGCCGCTATCTCCGCGTGATCCAGGGTCCCGCTATGGATCTCTGGCTCGCCCGCCAATGCGACGCTATGCTCGCCTACGAAGCCGACACCTATAACAGCCTCCGGCCAATCGCGTACACCAACTGGCCCACCCTGGATCCGCTCGATCATCCGACCGAGTCTACCACCGCCGAGGAGGCCTATTGGCGCAAGCGGAGTGGAAGAGCCAGCGAAGCGAAAAAGCTGGAGTACGAGAATGACGCGATCGGCCTCGACGCCAATCTGGTCGAGGCCACACCGGCAAATCCAGCCGGGTGGTTCGCCTGCTATCACGCATACCCTTACTACCCCGACTTCATGTTCCTGGAGCCGCGGTATGGCGCAGCGAAATCACCCGAGGGGCGTTCCAGCTACTACGGTTATCTGCAGCAACTGGTGGCGTATCACAAAGATATGCCGACCGTAATCGCCGAATACGGTGTTCCCTCCAGCCGGGGAACGGCACACTTACAGCCGCAGGGTTGGCACCATGGTGGTCACGACGAAGCCGAGATGGCCGCGATCGATGCGCGCCTTACCCGCGAGATCCGCCAGGCCGGGGCCGCCGGGTCGATCGTCTTTGCCTGGATGGATGAGTGGTTCAAGAAGAACTGGGCCGTCATCGATTACGAGATTCCCCGAGAGAACACGCGCCTGTGGCACAACGTGATGGACGCAGAGCAGAATTATGGGATCCTGGGACAATACGCCGGCAGCATCCAGGCACCGACATTGGGCGGAGCGCCGGGTCGCTGGCGCTCCCTCCCGGTCATTCAGGAGGGCCGGGCCGGCGCGCTCCACCGTCTTCGGGCCGCCGCGGACGAGTCATTCCTCCTGGTCGCGGTAGAGCTGATGCCGGGAAAGTTTCCCTGGGACACTCGTGGGTTCCAGCTCGCGATCGACACCTACCTTCCCAAGATCGGACAGCATCGTCTCCCTCGCAGTGGGGTGGCCAGCGAGATGGGTTTCGAGTTCTTGATCGATCTTGCGGGCCCCGATAGCGGCAGTCTGAGGGTGACGCCGGATTATCAGCGTCACGACTCACGGGTCGATCGAGCCACTGGGGACGACTTCGGTCGTTTCTCCCGTCGGCCGGTAATCACCCGCGATCGGAGTGACGGTCGCTTCGATTCGCTCTTCGTCATAACGAACCGGGCGCGGTTCGGCCGCGACGGCACCTTCTTTCCTGCGCGCGGCTACGATCGTGGGCGCCTGCGCCACGGAAGAGAAGCGGTTTCCACTCTGGCTGATTGGTTTCTGGATACGAATGCAGGTCTGCTCGAGCTGCGCATTCCCTGGGACCTGCTGAATGTGACTGACCCCTCGACTCGGTCCCTGCTTTTCGACCGGCAAACCGATGGTGCCTTTGGCACCGTAACCGCGGAAGACTTTCATCTGGGGGTTTTGATCTACAGCAAGGGAGAGCGACCCAGCCTGGTTGGGGCTTTGCCTGAAATCCGCGGCGGGACCTGGCGAGTTGACGACTTCAAGCCATGGCGATGGCAGGGATGGACCGAGCCGCGGTCCCACAGCCGGCTCAAGCCGGTCTACGATAGTCTCAAGGCGTTGTGGCGGGAGGCTCCCTCCGAAGGGCGAGGTCTACCCGCGCGGCGAGCTCCTTCAGACTGAACGGCTTCACCACATAATCCACCGCCCCACCTCGCAGACCATTCAACACATCCCGCTCGTGACCCTTGGCCGTAACCATGATGACGGGAACGGATCGCAGAGCCGGATCGCCCTTCAACCGCCGCAGCACCTCGAACCCGCTCAGACCCGGCATCATCGCATCGAGCAGTATCAGATCCGGCAGCTCCTGAACCGCAAGACTGACCGCCTGCTCGCCGTCATGCGCCCGGATCACGTGATGTCCCGCGTTGGTGAGCTTGAACGAGATCATGTCGCCGATCTGCTTCTCATCCTCCGCAACCAGGATCCTAGCCATGGACCGGCTCCTGCGTTCCGGACTCAACGATCGCCGGCTCGCTCTCCTGCGGAAGCAGCACCCGGAACCGGGTGCCCTCGCCCGGCTGGCTGTCCACCGTCAGGCGACCGTTGTGGGCCTCG
Source organism: Gemmatimonadales bacterium (assembly GCA_045803245.1). Taxonomy (GTDB): domain Bacteria; phylum Gemmatimonadota; class Gemmatimonadetes; order Gemmatimonadales; family GWC2-71-9; genus CAVVWJ01. Next base: position 18,252 of record JBJMPK010000108.1, on the reverse strand, counting down.
ACGATCGCTTTGGCTATGACCAGCCCCAGTCCGGTCCCGCTCGACTCGGTGACCACCGGACTATTGCCGCGGAAGAACTTGGTAAAGAGCTGGCGCTGCTCGGCCGGACTCATGCCGATACCGGTGTCACGCACGATCACTTCGACCAGCCCATCAGCCGGATGGGCCTTGATGCCAATTTCGCCCGCAGGGGTGTACTTGATCGCGTTCGAGACCAGGTTCCCGAAGACCTGGATCAGGCGGGCGGTGTCGCCCCGGACCGGCGGGAGGTCGGCTATTTCCTCCCGCAGCACGAGGCCCTTGCTATGAGCCTGGTAACGGAACGTCGCGGCCACGTCGGCCAGCACCGCGGCAAGATCGACCGACTCCCGCTTCATCTCGAGCCGCTGGGACTCGATGCGGCTCATGTCGAGCAGATCGTTGATCAATGTGGCCAACCGGTCGGAGTTACGGACCGCAATGTCCAGAAACTCCCGTTGGGTGTCGGTGATCGGGCCGGCCTCTCCGTCGGCCACGAGCTCGAGAAAGCCCTTGATCGCCGACAGCGGAGTCCGGAGCTCGTGGGAAACCGTCCCCACGAAATCGCTCTTCATCCGGTCCAGAAGCTTCTCGTCGGTGATGTCCCGGGCGATAGTCGAAGCCCCCACGATTTTGCCGGTGAGGTCCAGGATAGGGGAGACCGTCATCGAGACGTCGATCTTTCGCCCGTCCTTGGTCAAGTTCACGGTTTCCAGCCGGCTCACCGGTTCCCCCGCTCCCATCCTCCGCAACAGCTCCGTCTCTTTGTCACGTTCGGCATGGACCAGCGACACATGCTTGCCCAGCACTTCCTGGCGGGTAAAGCCGTACAGGCGCTCGGCGCCAGGGTTCCAGGTACGAATGAGACCGTCCAGGGTGGTGCCCACAATAGCGTCATTGGTTGATTCTACGATCGCGCCGAGCTGGTGCATCGTCTCCTCAGCCCGCATGCGGATATCCATCTCCTGCTTGAGGGTCAGGTTGGCCGACTCGAGCGAGCGTGCGTGGTGACGGGCCATCTGCCCAGCCTTGACCGACCAGCCCAGCAGCACCGCGCTCAAGAGCCCGGCGACGAGCAAGAGGCCAGGATGGGAAGGCATCCGGCCGCCGACAGACATCTGCCGGTCCATACCCTCGGAAAAGCTTTCTGCGGTCAGGGCGTACCACATACACAACGTGACGGTGGCGACCGCGACCGTCGCCAGGATCGGTAGCCAATCGGGAGTCTCTGAAGATTGACTCTCCGCCGTATTCCAAGAGAGTCCCACGATACCGCCACCGAGCAGGGTAAATCCGATGGCGGTGTGGAGGGCCATCCGATTGAAGTTGCCCCATCCGTAGGCCCCAGGAATATCGGCAGCATAGCCCACCAGGGCCGCCGTGCCCAGCGCAACCACGACAGTGCCCAGCAGGGCGGGCCAGATATGCCAGGCGCGAGAGACCGGCCGCCAGGCCAGCACCAGCAGCGCCAGACCGACGAGACTCAGAGCCAGAGCGCTGTTGGGGGCCATCCGTCCCGGGTTCGACACGCCGGTGAAGATGTAGGTCTCGACCAGCAGGTCGTCGATACCGAGATCGCTGCGAACCACGTATTCGAAGAGTGTGGCGAGCCCGATGACGGCCGCCAGTCCGCCCAGCAGCGCCGTGGGCCGCCGCTGGTCGAGGGCCGCCGCCAACAGGGCCGCTCCGCAGATCATGAATCCGAGCGCCGTGTTGTACTGCATCGGCGGGAGACCGGGCAGGACCTGAATCAGGGCCACGGCCACAGTGAGCCAGCCGGCCACGACGAGTCCGCCCAGGACCGCCACGCTGGCCCCCGAGGCAGCAGCGATCAGCGCGGCGGTGCTCGCAGAGTTGGAGGCCGTGCGGACGCCGGTGATCATGCAGCTCGCACCCCACGCCGCTCCATGGCGCCCCAGGAAAGATCGCCCCGCCAGAATTCCCAGAAGGCGCGGACCCGCCACCAGACCGTCAGTTGCCGATAACCCAGGTTCTCCAGAACCGCGCCGGCCACGAGAACTCCCAGATCACGGAGCTTGGGGTACCGCCGAAAGGCGATGTCTTCCAGTAGCACAGCCAGGATGGAGATCAGAACCCCGTACAAGAGGGACAGGACTAGAAAGGTCACCGCATACGGGAGGTTGAGCACTCCATTGAGCCACAGGATAGGCAGCACCAGGTAACCGGAGAGCTCGATCAAAGGGCTGAGCATCTCGAATACAGCGAAAGCGGGCAGTGAGACCAGACCAACCATGCCGTAGCGAGGCCGGCCAATCATGGCACGGTGACGCCAGATGGTATCGATCAAGCCCCGTTGCCAGCGAGTACGTTGCCGGCGGAGGACTCGAAGACTCTCCGGCACCTCGGTCCAGCAGATCGGATCGGGCACGAAGCCGATCCGGTAAGGCTGCTTCTTGTCGTGCAGCAGCCGGTGCATCCGCACCACCAGCTCCATGTCCTCGCCTACGGTGTCGGTGGCATAGCCGCCGGCGAGAACAGCGGTTCGTTTGTCGAAGAGGCCGAAGGCACCGGAGATGACCAGCAGACTGTTGCCGCCGCTCCACCCCATGCGCCCGAACAGAAAGGCGCGGAGATACTCCACGATCTGAATTAGTGGTAAGGGCCGCCGAACGAGACGCACTTCGCGCACCCGACCGGCCCGGATATCGCAACCGTTAGCCACCCGTACCACACCACCCGCAGCAATCGTCACGCCCGGGGCATCGATGAATGGACGCACCAGGCGCAGGAGTGCATCGGTATCGAGGATCGAGTCGGCATCGATCGCGCAGAACAGCGGATAAAGACTGAGATTGAGTCCTGCGTTGAGGGCGTCGGCCTTGCCGCCGTTGAATTTGTCGACCAGAACCAGATTGGAATAGGTGGCAGATTCGTAGACGCAGCGGACGGTTTTACAGGGGACGGCGTACTCAAAGCTCCGCGCGGTAGGCCTGAGCTCGAACTCCTCGATTAACGTCTCCAGCGTGCGGTCGATCGAGCCGTCATTGATCACGATCACCTCGAACAGCGGGTAATCGAGCATCAAGAGAGAGCGCACGTTCTCGACGACGTTGGACTCCTCGTTGAAAGCCGGGGCGAGTACCGAAACCGGGGGGGTAAACGGCGAGCGGAGCAGCCGGCGCCGATCCGTCAGCTGTAGTTCCAGAACGTTAAGAACCGTCCGCCAGAAGCCCGCGAGCGTGAGTACCAGGTAGTAGGTGTTGATGGCGAAGAAGAACACCAGCATGAAGTCGGCGTACCAGCCCAGTCCCACCTCCAAGCCGGGCCACCTCATGGGAGCGCCGGGACCGCGTCGCCCCGTTCCAGGAGATAGCGCGCCATCTCGCGGACCGATTGCTCGGGGTCTTCCAGGGCCTGGTGCAGGGCAGCCTCGCCCTGCGGCCCGATTTCGGAGAGCGCGGTGGCGGCATAAAAGCGGACCCACCACTGGCTGTCACGCAGGGCGGCCGCGAGACCGGGAAGCGAGTCAGGGCTTCCGAAAAGGCTCAGTCCTTTGGCCGCCTGGCAGCGGACCTCCCAGCGAGCATCGGACAATCCCCGGCTGAAGATCTCCATGAATCGCGGATCGCCTATGGCCGCCGCCGCCTTGGTGCTCTTGACTCGGGTTTCGGAATCCATATCGGTGGCAAATGTCAGCAGCAGCTGGGCGCCCTCGGCTATTTTCAGCCACCCGATGAGCTCGATCGCCGCGAGCCGTCCCGCACGACTGGCGGTCTTGCCGGCATAAGCCAGGATTGCGTCTTTGGAGTCGCTCCCTCGCTCAGCCAGCACCTCCTGGGCCCGGCGGGCCACTATGCGGCTGGGATCTCCAAGTAGGCGCACCAGGACTGGGGAAATCTCTGGATCGCTGCCTTGCCCCAGGGCCCAGACGGCGGTCTGGCGGACCCGTAGATCGGGATCGTCCAAGGCTTGGATCAGTGCGGGTAACGCCTCGACGCTGCGGATCAGCCCCAGATCGGCCGCGGCATTCGAGCGGATGTTGGCACGCCACGATCTCAGGCGAGCGAGATCGTACTGGAGGAAACCGAGCTTGCGGTACAGATCGGTTATTCCTTCCGCGGTTTCGCCCCGAACGTCGAGCGCCAGCCGGAGGAGGATGCGGCGCATCAACCGCCGGTCGAATCTGCCGAGCGCACCCAGGTTGGGTTGGCCGCCAGAGATCAGCCGGAGGGCACGGTACACGATGGCGGTAAGATGCGCTTCCCGATCACTGGATCGGCGCTTTCGGAGTCCTGCGTAGCTCCGCTCACAGACCAATACCAGCGAGAGCAGGACCACGGCACCTGAGAGCGCGAAGACAGCAGTCCTCAGCGGCTCGAGGGCGACTACAGGTGCCATGCTGGCTAGCCTCCATCACGATTCGATTTCGAGATCAGAACAGGGGGGTCAGCAGGCTCCAAACTTGCAAGGCAACTTCCGTTCCCCACATGAGCGCCGGACGCCGAGCGGACAAACCGTTGACGCATACCACATTGGCCTATCTGCGCGAAGCCAACTTCTGCTTCGTGAGCGTAGCACCGTGCAAAACGCGCCCAGACCGGTGGAGACGCGTGTGGCTGGTGGCTCTCGCGATACTCTCTGGCGTCGCGGCGGTCCAGGCGCAGGAACGAGAAGGAGACGCGGCCTGGACCCAGGGACGATTCCAGGATGCACGCAACGCCTACCTTCAAGCGCTGGCAACGAATCCCCGGGCGATCAGGCCCAACCTGCGGATAGGGGTGATGCTCTCCTGGCAGGGCAGGCTCGACTCATCGCTGGTGTACCTCGCCCGGGCGCGCGCGTCCGATCCCGCCGATCCCGAAATCCGGTTGGTCCAGGCGCGGGTGATGGCCTGGGACAAGCAATACTCCGCCGCTCTACTGCGCTACGACAGCCTGATTGCCACCAATTCAGCCCTGCACGACGCCAGGCTCGGCCGGGCCCAGACGCTCGCATGGGCAGGGCGTATGGAGCAGGCGCGTCGCGCTTACGGCAGCATGCTCGAGCTCAACCCGGCCGACCGCGATGCGTTGCTCGGTATGGCTCAGGTGAGCGCCTGGCAGGGCCGGCTGGTAACGGCAGAGCGTGAGTATCACGCACTACTGGTCAGATATCCGCGCGATGCGGACGCGCGGGTCGGGTTGGGTTACGTGTACTTCTGGGAAGGGCGCGCAGCGGCTGCGGGAAGACAGGCCCGTTATGCCCTGGCGATCGATTCCACGCACAAGGCCGGACGCGAGCTCCGGCGCATCGTCAAGGAGAACACCCGGCCGGCACTCGAGAGCTCGGCGAACTGGAGCAACGATTCGGACGACAACACCAGCTTCTGGCAGACGGCCGCTGGCTCGGCTTCGCTGAGCGATGGCGTGGGCGTCTTCGGCTCAGTCAACGCCCTGGAAACCAGCGATCCGCTGCGGGATGCAACCCGTGTCGGCGGCGAGGCGGGTCTCTCCGTCACCGCCGGGCGATTACAGCTCTCCGGCGCTGCGGGAGCCCGCCGGCTCACGCCCGCCGTGGCGCCGCCCCGCACCGCCGAAACCTATCGCGGGCGGCTGAGCTATCGGCCGATTGCCAGCCTTGGGTTCAGTGTCGGCTATTCTCGCCTGCCCTTCGACGAGATCGCGTCGCTGATGGAGCGGCGGCTCGACATGGAGCTGCTGGAGGCCGGCTTCGATGCCCGGCCGGTCTCCACCCTGACCGTGTATGGCGGCGGGGGCGCGCTCTGGCTCAACGACGGTAACAACCGCACCAGCGCCTCCCTGGGTCTCACCCAGAAGATCCGGCGGCGGTTCTTCGTGGGAGCGTTTGGCAGGACGCTGAGCTTCGAACGACGCGGGATAGGATACTTTTCACCGGACCGGTTTTCCGTGCTGGAAGGCAACGCGGGATACAATCTCGACACCCGAACCTGGGTCGGGACCCTGAGTGGAGGGGTTGGGGCGCAGCAGGTCGGCAAAGGGGGAGCGGCCCAGACGGAGTGGCACGTTGAGGGACGGGTCGGTCCTCGCTGGGGCAGCGGAAATCGGATCGAGGTGTTCGGCCTGATCACCAACAGCGCGGTCAGCTCCACCACCGGCGCATTCCGATACCGATCAGCCGGCGTGATAGTGAGGCTGGGCTTATAGTCCCACGGGTACCATGAGAATCCTGATCATCGGGGGCACCAACTTCATCGGTCCCTACGTCGTGGCCGCGCTTCATGGGTCGGGACATGAAATCACGGTCTATCACCGCGGGCATCACGAGCCGGACCTACCCCCCGACGTGCGCCATGTCCACAGCCCCCGCGCCGGCATTCCTGTCCTTCACTTTCCCTCTGCTCTGTCTGACCCCGTTCCGGACGTGGTGGTCCACATGTTTCCGGTCGGCGAGGATGATGCGCGAGCTGCCATGGCACGGTTTGCCGGAGTCGCTCGCCGGCTCGTCGCGCTCAGCAGTGGCGATGTGTACCGGGCATACGGACGTCTGCTGGGAAACGAGTCGGGCCCGCCGGAACCAGTCCCCCTGAACGAAGCCGCGCCGCTGCGCACCGCCTTGTATCCCTATCGCCATATGGCGGCGGGGCCGGCCGATTGGACTTTCCACTACGAGAAGATCCTGGTCGAGCGCGCCGTCCTGGGCGTGACGGCTTTGCCCGGTACGGTGCTGCGTCTACCGGCCGTCTATGGGCCCGGTGACCAGTATCGCAGGCTCCGACCTTACATCAAACGGATGGACGACCACCGGCCCGCCATTCTCCTCGAATCGGCTCAGTCGACGTGGCGATGGACCCACGGATACGTCGACGATGTTGCCCGCGCGATAGCGCTCGCAGTGGTTAACGACGTGGCCGCCGGCAAAGTTTACAACCTAGGGGAAGCGAACCCGCCGACCGTGGCCGAACGGGTTCGCCGCATCGGCGACGCGGCAGGATGGAAAGGATCGATCGTTCCGTTGCCCTCTGCACGGCTGCCGGCCCATCTCCGGGCTCCTTATCAGCCGCGACAAGACCTCGTGTTCGATACCGGACGGCTGCGGGACGAACTGGCGTACACCGAGTTACTCCCAGAGGAGGAAGGGCTCCGCCGCACCATTGCCTGGGAGCGGGCCAATCCTCCAGTCACGGGCGACCCCGGGCGGTCCGAGTACGACTCGGAGGATGCTGCCTTGCGCTGAGACGCCTATGGTGAGGGGACGTAGGTTTCGAAGAAGCCCATGCCGGAATCGGAGACCGTCTCACCCCACACTCGGCCGCTCAACCTGAAGCGGCCCCGCATTTGGAGGAAGGCACGCCGGTAGGTTCCGGTGTCCATCCCAGTCGCCAGCGCATCGGTCACTCGAACAGCGATCCTCACACTGTCTGCCTCCCGGGAGCCCCGGATCTCGAACTCGGTAGGGGAGCTCGCCTGCGCCGAGCCGGACGCCCGGCGGAACCCACGATAGTGCACCCGATCGAATCGCAGGACCTGTTTCACACCGAGAGAGTCCAGGAGAGCAAGGAAGAAGGGCGAGCCGGAACGCATGGACGTATATACCCCTCCGTATAGGAGGCTCCAGCGCCCTCCCCGGGCCGCGCCCCACTCCCAGGTGACGTCGCGCCACACGCCCCAATTGTGGTCATGATAGGCCGGCACGCCGCCGAAGCTTTCGCAGCGAGACCCTACACAGATCCGTCCTGACCCGCTGGCCACCAGACCGGGAACCACGTAGCCAGAGGCCAGCTCTTCATCCTGGAGCTCCACCGGAGGGAAGTATCGGTGCTCGGCGGGGGTGACATTCACGTCGATCAGAACCCTGCCCGCCTTGCCGCCGGCTTGGCCGTGGAGCCGATAGACCCCGTTTCGCTGTCGCACGAAGCTGGGACCCAGCGTGACGTCGGCTCGAGCGGTATCGATGGTCACCAGCCGGGGCGGCGTGCGAGCACTGAACCGCTCGTATCGCCCGTCTCTCCGGCGGTGGGTCACCAGGAGTTGGCCACTCCAGCGACCGGTCTCGCTTGGGGAGGCAGAGATCCTACCCGCGACCAGGTAGGTGATGTACCACCACTCATCGGGCGAGGTGGCCAGGTTGAAGTAGTGCCACTCACCCCACGATGGGTCGGGGCGGGGCGGGAGATGAAATCGGTCCAGCTCATCGTAGAGCTGCTGGCGTGTGGGTGCGATGTAGGCTGAATCTGCCGGCGTGTCGTTCCAATGCCCCGCCAGCAGGGCCAGCCCTGATCCTACCGCGCGCGCCCGGCTGGGAATATCGCCGCCCGCACGCACCGCCACGATACGATCTCCGCGCCGCAGGTACAGCAGCTTGTTCTCGATGGCCGGCGACACCACCCGCACCAGCCCACGCTGACGTTCACCACCCAGGATCTGCCGAGTCAGAAATCGAGCCCGGTCGATGCTGAAGAACATTCCGCTCAAGCCGCCGGTCCGCATGGCCTCTACGTCGATACCCTGGGGCAGCACGGTAATCGCACCGCCGCCCACGAGAGAGGTATCGCGCGACTGCTCCAGCATCGCCTGTCCGACGGAGAGCAGGACGATCATGACACCCACACCCAGCGCGAAGCCGAACAGGAGGAACAGCGAGCGAAGCTTCCTCACCAGCAGGTGGCGGAAGGCGAGGAGGCCAATCATTCGCAGATCCGGCCATCCAGCATGTGGACCACCCGTCCGGCCTGAGCAGCCAGGCGCTCGTCGTGGGTGACGACAACCAGAGTCGTGCCATCCCGGTTCAGGCGGCTGAAGAGCGCCAGTATCTCCTCGCCCGTGGCGGCGTCGAGCTCACCGGTAGGCTCGTCCGCCAGAAGCAGGACGGGACGGTTGGCCAGGGCACGGGCAATGGCGACGCGCTGCATCTCGCCACCGGAGAGCTGGGTGGCGCGGTGGCGGGCGCGATGTGCCAACCCGACATAACCCAGCAGCTCCAGGGCTCGTACCCGTCGCTCTCGGCCGGCGACTCCAGCCTCTGCCATTGGCAGCTCTACGTTCTCTTGAGCGGTAAGAACCGGCAGCAGGTGAAACCGCTGAAACACGAATCCAAGACGGGTGAGGCGCAGCCGGGTGAGCTCACGGTCCGAAAGCGTATCGAGCCGGGTACCCATGATCTCGACCGTCCCCGCCGACGGGGTATCGATGCCTCCCACCAGCTGAAGCAGGGTGGATTTGCCGCTCCCGGACGGTCCGGCGATGGCCAGGTATTCCCCCGAGCCCACCTCGAGCGAGACGCCTCGCAGGGCATGGACCGATTCGCCGCTCATCGGATAATCCTTCGACAGATCCCGCGCCAGCAGAACCCGGCTCACGTGGCCTCGGCCCGCAGCGTCGGGGCGATCGGTGCGCGCGCAGCCAGCCACGCGGGATACGACCCGGCCAGGATGCCGGTCGCCAGGAGGACAAGGCCGGCCGTGGTCAGGCTCTCGCGGCGGGGCACGAAGAATGAAAACGCAGCCGGAAGACCGGGAAAACTGGTAAGAATGCTATCGAGATAGCGCGCCGTAAGAATGCCCAGCACGATGCCTACGAATCCGCCGATCAGGGTCAACGTGGTGCCTTCGAGCAGCACTTGACGCACGACTGTGCCTCGGCCAATGCCGATGGCCCTGAGGGTGGCGATTTCGCCGAGCCGCTCGTTCACCGTGATGGTGAGCAGCGTCGCCACCAGGAGCACGGTGACGATCAAGCTCATGGTCCCGAGGATATAGGAGAGCTGGCGGAAGTAGACCAGACGCTGCTTGAAGTGCCGGACCAGGTCGGCTGCGGTGTTCACCTCCAGCTCAGGGAAATCGGCGGCCAGCCGCGCGGCCACGGAGCCGCTCGCAGAGTCGTCCCGGACCTTTACCATGATCAGCGAAGCGCGATCTTCCGCTCGTCGATTCGCCAAAGCCTGCATCACCGGGAGGACGGTGCCCACCGAAGGTTGGCCCCTGTAGTCATAGACCCAATGGACGACGCCTCGCACCGTGAGCCTCCGTCCCACGGACGCGGTGACGATCTGCGGGTCGAGCCGGCCGACGAGGTTGACGGTATCGCCGATTCCCGCGCCGAGCAGTCCGGCCGCGGTCCGGCTGAGAAGGATGCCAAGCGTATCGCGCGCGGTGAGGTCCCGCCCCCGCTCCAGCACATACAGCGCCTGGGCCTCCGGCTGGATGCCGTAGCCGAACAGAGTCACCAGGGAATCCGGAGCTCGGCCGTATACCGAGGTGCCCAGCACCGCCCCTGCCGCTGCAAGGCGCGGGTCTTGTCGCAGGCGAGCGATCACATGCCCTGCTCCCGACAGGGTCGCCTCGGTGTCGAACGGCAGGGTGCCCTTGGGCGTAAGCCGGATCTGAAAGCCGCGGGCCAGCAGCATGCTGGCAAACGATTTCTCGATCCCGCCACTCAGCATCACCATATCCAGCAGCATGGCGGCTGAGATGGCGATGCCCACGACCGACAACGCCGTTCGGAGCGGGTGGCGTCCGAGGCTCTTGATGACCCAGCCGAGACCACTCATCCCCGACCCCAGAGCACCAGCGGCCGGGTATGGACCAGCCGCCATGCTGCCAGAGCTCCGGCCACGACGCCTAAGGCCAGGGACAGGGCAACGCCGAAGATCACGATCCCGGGAGTGACCAGGGAGAAGACGAGAGTGGTATCGAAGAAGCGGCTGTAGTAAGCGTTGGTAGCCTTCCCGGCGAGATAGCCCAAACCGATGCCCAGGATGGACCCAACTACCGCCACCAGAGCAGCTTCGAGCAGGAGCGCGAGGAAGATGGTCCGGCGCCGGACGCCCACGAAACGCATCACCGCCGCGTCCATCCGGCGCTCATCGACCTTGAGCAGCATGATGCAGAGGAGGAATACCGCGCTGGCCACGATCGTGATCACCGCTATAGCACGGTGAAATCGGCTGACAACCAGGAAGGTCTGAGATGACTCGGAAGCGATGGCCCGGGTGGCGTAGGCCCGGTATCCAAAGGCGTTCCGGTTCAGTGCCGCCAGGGCGGAGTCTGCAGGAATCCGGGGGTTTAAGCCGATACTCAAGCGATCCACCCTGTCTGGCGCTCCGAGCAGGGAGGCCAGATCCGGGAGGTGCAATCTGAGGTGGCGCTGGCGTTTGGCGATCTCGGCGGGGTCCGGACGGGGCTGGTACACCGCGGCAACCCGGGCGAGGGTGGCGAGTGAATCCACGGCCGGCCCCAACCGGAAGGTGTCACCCACCGCGAGGTTCAGCTCCTGAGCCAGCTGCCGTTCCAGCGCAACGTCAATGACCTGCGCGCGGGCCGCAGAGCTTCCGGCCACGAGCGCCAAGAGGGATAAGACCAACCGCCTGGTTTGTATTGCGGGTTCCTCTGAGTTCAGATGTCGCTGCGCCGCAGATGTATTTGTAAGGTAGTTGCGCCGGCCCCCTCGGCCGGCCGAGATCCCTGCAAGGAGCTCTCATGGCCGGTCAGAACCAACCCAAAGTTGCGATCCTCGGTATGAGCGAGGCGGGTCGCGGGTGGGCTACACTCGTATCAGGGGCCGGCTGGCAGGTCACGATCTACGACCCGGATGCCGCTCAGCTGCATAGCGGAGAGGAGGAGATCGCCACCCGGAAACGGCACTCTCTTCCGACTGGTATACCGGCACTGGTGGATGACAACCATAACCATCCGCCGGGCGAGCCCCGACTGGGGCGGAGTCTCCTCGATGCTGTGACAACCGCCGACTGGATCATCGACGCCACCGCCAGCGACCTGGCCCACCGGCAACGGCTGCTGGAGCAAGTCGAAGGCGTGTCCCGCATGGCGTCGATCGTGACTTGCAGCGCGGCCGGACTCTCCCCTACCGATCTTTGCGCCCGACTACGCCGCCCTTCCCGTCTCCTCGTTGCGTACGCCCTGGACCCGGTGGAGCAGATCCCCGCGGTTGAAGTGGTGCCCAGCCCGCTCACCGATCCAGACTGCCTGGAAGCGGTACGCAACTGGCTGCGCCGACTGGGACGGCTGCCTGTCGTGCTCCGGAAGGAGATTCCCGGCAACGCTGTGGGCCGGATCGCGGTCGCTGTGTGGCGGGAGTGTATCCGGTTGGTACTCGACGGGGTTCTGGAGGTCCGCGACGTTGACTCGCTTATTTCATCGGGACTGGCGGCGCGCTGGGCTGCAGCTGGACCATTCCAGACCGCTTATCTGGAAGCGGGGGACAGAGCGATGGCACCGCTCAGCTCCCTGCTCCGCTGGGTAGAGGGCCCTTGGGCCGGTGAAAACGGGTTTCACCTTCTCCCCGCCGAGCACGCGCAATTGATCCGCATGATCCAGCGCGCCTACGACGGAGAAGGGGATGTCTTGCGAGGAGCGCGCGAGGAACGCCTGGTAGAGCTGAGAAGGATTGTCGGCTACTGACGCGTGAAGGGATGTTCGAAGCTGAGGTAAAGAAGCACCGAATCTTGGTTCGGGGCGGGGCCCAATCCGAAGCTGTATGCCAGGCCGGGTACGATCTGGAGATCTCCCGGTAAATCAAACGCCACGCGGATACCCGGACTCACGACGCCGCGCTCCTCCTGGACGGTTCGTCCGTTTCCCACCACAGATGCTTCACTGACCCAGAGTGCTTCCAGCAGCAGGTTGAGGGAAGGGCGAACCAGCCAGATCAGGCTCGCTCCGAGGTTAAAGTCCGCGGCGGTGGCGTGCTGACCGATCACATTCCGCGCCGACGGTGTTGCGGTGACACCGGCATTCCAGTGAGTTACCAGTGCCTCACTCAGTACCCGGGTGACGGGCACATTGACCTGAAGCCCGAGCCCGCCGGATCCCCGGCCCAGCTCGTCACTCCCGGTCGGCAGTAGCAGCGAGACCCGAGGCGCTGCGACGGTCCGGGCTCGAGGGCTGCCCACCAGTTGATAGCGATAGTTGAGGGCAATGTCGCCCACACCAGTGCCATTGCCGCCGGAGTGGCGAATGGGAACGGTGTAGCTGAGCTGATGGCGTATACCTCCGAGCGGCCATTCCTGAGTGAAGGCGTAGTCCCAGTCGGCATTGGAAGAGCGGACGAAGGTGCTGATGTGCTGCACCACGCCCGATTCCTGATTATAGGCCTCCTCCAGGAGGAAGCTGTTGTCCTGGATGGCCTGGGCGGTAAGAGGTGAGAGGTAAGCGGTTAGAGGTGAGAGATAAGAGGTAAGAAGGAGCAAGATGGCCAGGACCGGCATGCTCGACCTCCCAGCCGTCTCACCTCTCACTTCTCACCTCTCACCTGTTTTACGAAACCCACTCCCGAAACGTTCCCACCAGAAGCCAGGCGTTCAAGCCTATGATCAAGACCGCCACGGTCCACGCCAAGGTGGTCAGAGGCCGGCCGTTGACGAACTCGCCCATCTTGCGGCGCTGACTGGTGAAGTAGACCAGGGGCACCACCGCGAAGGAGAGCTGGAGGCTGAGAATGACCTGGCTCAAAATCAGGAGGCTGCCGGCTCCACGCTCGCCATACATGGCGGTCACGATGACCGCCGGTATGATCGCTATAAGCCGCGTGATGAGCCGCCGGAGCCAGGCGGGAAGTCGGATGTTGAGGAAACCTTCCATGACGATCTGGCCGGCCAACGTGCCGGTGATGGTCGAATTCTGTCCCGAAGCCAGCAGCGCAATAGCGAAGAGCGTGCTGGCGATAGTTGTCCCCAGCAGCGGAGTCAAAAGCCGGTAGGCATCGCCGATGTCGGCGACGCCCTGATTACCGCTATTGTGGAACGTGGCAGCGGCAAGAATCAGAATCGACGCGTTGATAAAGAACGCGAAGAGCAACGCGACAGTGGAGTCCAGGGTGGCATAACGAATGGCCTCGCGCTTGGACTCCGGATCCGGCAGCACCTTCCGGGTCTGTACGATAGAAGAATGCAGGTAGAGGTTGTGCGGCATGACCGTGGCGCCCAGAATGCCGATGGCTATGTACAGCATCATCGGATTGGTGACAACCTGGGTAGTCGGCAGGAGACCGCCGACAATCTGGGCCAAATCCGGGCGCGCCATCATCAACTCGGCCGCGAAGCAAAGGCCGATGGTGGCAACCAGAGAAATCACCAGGGCCTCGAGATAGCGGAACCCCTTGTTCTGCAGCAGCAGAATCAGCAGCACGTCAAAGGCGGTGAGACACACACCCCAGAGGAGTGGAATGCCGAACAGCAGGTTGAGCGCGATGGCCGACCCGATCACCTCGGCCAGGTCGCAGGCGGCAATGGCGATCTCGCACAAGACCCAAAGCACAAAACTGACCGGCCGGCTGTAGTGATCCCGGCAGGCCTGGGCGAGGTCTCGGCCGGTGGCGATGCCGAGCTTGAGCGCCAGGGCCTGAAGCAGAATGGCCATCAGGTTGGAGAGCAGGATCACGCTGAGCAGGGTATATCCGAACCGTGCCCCACCTGCGAGATCGGTGGCCCAGTTGCCCGGATCCATATAACCCACCGCGACCATGTAGCCCGGGCCGGCAAAGGCCAATGCCTTGCGCCAGAAGGAGACCCCCTTGGGCACATGGACCGTGTGGTAGGACTCCGGCAGGCTCGGCAGCGTGCGAGGGTAGCGCCACGCAGCCAGATCGCTGACCGGGCGAGAGGGTGCAGCGCTCATCGAGTGTCCGCCGGCACGCACTGGAGGACATGACCGAGCTCCCGGCCGATGACGTGCTGCGCTCCGTCGATCTCGATGGTTACCAGATCGTCGAACGGCTGGCGATCCACCACTGTGACGTGGACCCCGGGTTTGAGACCGATGGAGGCCATGTATCGCAGGCGCTCCGGCTGACTCTCGTGAACCCGGTGAATCTCCACCGTTTCTCCCACTGGAATTTCCGTCAACGCGGTGCAGGCCAGCTCCTGGATCGAGCCATCGGCGGCAGGGATCGGATCGCCATGGGGATCTACCGTCGGGTTGCCCAGTGCCGCTGCCATGCGCTCGACCAAGGTGTCGGACACGGCGTGCTCCAGCCGTTCCGCCTCGGGATGAACGGTGTCCCAGCTATACCCCAGAAACTCCACGAGATACGCCTCGATGAGACGGTGACGCCGGACCATTCTGAGGGCCGCCCGCCGGCCTTCGTCGGTGAGTTGGACTCCCCGATATGGCACGTGTTCCAGAAGTCCGTGCTCGGAGAGGCGCTTGACCATTCCGGTTACCGACGGTGCGGACAAAGCCAGCAGATGGGCGATCTCACTCGTAGCAGCAGGACGCCCTTCGGGGGAGAGTTGATAAATTGCCTTGAGATAGTCTTCGACCGACGGGGTAAGAGACTCTCCTACAGTTGCGGCGGCGCTCACAGTAGCTCCGATTTAGGTTACCCTAACACTCTTATGAGACCCCCCTAATGTCAAGTTGAGGCTTGCGAAAGTGCCTGGGCTGGGGGAGCCGAAGCGGACCACTGCCGCTCCGGTACCCATCCAATTCACCGCCGGATCAGAACGGCAGGGAGTATGAGAATCCTCCGTTCCAAGCGACGTCGTATTGCGTCTTATCGACCCCGGCCAGCGTCCCGCTCATCCCGTCGAGCTTGTAAATCCAGCTCTTGCCCTCCGCAAATACGCCGAATGCGGTGTTAGGGATCCGGTAGTTGAAGCCGAGGCCGAACGTGCCTGCCGCTTTGGTCTTGTTCTGTCCCGAGGTCCCCACTTCATGCAGGGTAACCGCACCGCCCCCGGCGAACAGATAGGGCTCGAGGCCGCTCGAGGTGGGATACTGCAATTGGAGAGCTGCGTCATAGAAGAACCGGTTCAGCCGAGTACCGGTGGTAACCTGATTATCGCGCAGCTCATTGCGGGCGAAGGTGAAATCGCCCCGCACGCTCACATTACGGTGGACTTGCACGCCGACGCCGGCACCCACGTTGTAGCCAACCTTCTTGAAATCGGACGTTCCAGCATCGTTCAGGTCGCTGAGGCCGTTGTACCCACCACCCCGGGCGAAAAAGACGACAGCGTGATCCTGCGCGACCGCCGGAGCTGCAAGAGCCAGAGCCAAGACCAGAGCACCGCCAATTTTCCGTGTGAGATACATGATCACGTTCTCCTGCTTTTTCGAACGGATATCCGTTCAGGTTTGCGTGGATCGGCCACGCTCCGTCGCGACTGATTCCGCTGTCGCGTCATACGTGCATTGTACTGCTCAGTATAGTGCATATCTAAACTATCTCTTTAAATAAAAGCCCGGCTATTTCAGCCCGGACAGCACTCTCTCCAAGGCCGCACGGTCAGTTCCCGGAAGCTCAGCGGCAAATTCGGACTGGATCCGATCCATCTGCTTCGTGCCGGCGGCTTCGCGTTCCGCCCCGAGTGGTGTGATCGCGGCCCGAACGATTCGGCGATCTACCGGATCATCTATCCGGCGGACCAGGCCCTCGGTCTCGAGCCGGTCCATCAATTGGGTCATGTTCGATCGAACACAACACACGCGAGCAGCCAGCTCTCCCAAGGTCAACGGCTGGCCGGCCCGGACCAGTTGAGACAAAACGCTGTATTTGGGGGAGGAAAGGCCTACTGCGACGAAGGCCTCTTCCAACCGAGCTTCCAGAGCCCGAGCTACCTCCAAGAGTGAAGCCATGAGGGAAGCGGCTGGAGGGGAGACGGTTCCACTTTCAGACAGATCGTTCATGCATGAACTGTACAGGTATGGGTAAAAGGTGTCAAGCAGGACGCTCAAAGCAGGGCAATGAGGCTGGTGATGATCCGCTCGGTCATACCCCAGACGATTGCGTCATCCAACTGATAGGCTGGAACCAGCCGGTTCTGTCCGGCGACTTCGAGGCGTACGGGGTGATGAGCACCGGGGCTGAGAAGATGGTCCAAGGTGACCCATTCCGCGGTCGCTACCTCGGGATTGAGTGTCAGGGCTGGACGCTTGGTGACAAGGAAGACAAAGGGCCGTACAGCCACCGGCGGCAGCACCGGGGTGCGCGGTACCACGTCATCCAGGGTTCCGGCCAACTGTTCCCGCTCGAGAGCAACGCCGACTTCCTCCCGAGTCTCCCGGATCGCCGTGGCGAGAAGCTCTTCGTCTCTCAGCTCATGCCGACCACCGGGCAGGGCCATATGGCCGCCCCAAGGATCTCCCGTCCGCTCGGCCCGGCGAATCAGGAGGATGCTGTCGGGATCGGGAGTGAGGATGAGGGCTACGGCGGCCCAGAGGAGTGATGCGTCGTCGTCTGTGCTGGGTTGATGGCCGGCCAGCCGCTCACGAAGGCGGGCCAGCCGGGTAGTCAGTGCGAGTGCGATTGGCAGGCACCTCCGCAGCAACCGCCTCCCGTGGGAGGTCCCAGGCGGCTGTAGTCCTGATGTTTGCCGGCGGAGGCCGGGCGAGCCGGGAGTGACATCAGCCGCTCGAGCTCAGGCCCGGAGCAGGCAGGGCAGGTCACCTGCTGCTCTCCCCAGACCAACTGCTCGAACCGGGTGCCGCAAGCCGTGCAGCGGTAGTCGTAAATGGGCATAGACTGAGCTTCGCCCGAAGGCGCATTGGGGTCAAGTGGAAAGGCCCGTCAACCGGGCGCTGAGGTCCCAAAGTCGTCGCGCTGCCGCCGCATCGTAGGACACGCGCGACGAAGAGACCGGTTTCTGATCGACGAAATATTTGCCCGTTACCCCCTCGACCTCGGGTGACGCCGCCAGGTAGATACTCGTTTCCGCGCCTTGTTTCGGGGTGGCACCGAAGGTGCTGTCGACTATCCGTCCGCCGTGCGACCCTCCCATGTAGTCGGCCAGCATTCTGGTGGCGACGACACCCGGCGTGAGGCAGTTCACGGTGACGCCCGTCCCGCCCAGGCGCCGGGCAAGCTCATATGTGAACAGGATATTGGCCAGCTTGGTCCGGCTGTACACCTGCCTCGCATCGTAGGCTCGCTCCGATTGAAGGTCCTTGAAATCGAGGCCCACGTGGGAGTGAGCGCCGGAGGAGACGTTGATGATCCGGGAGGGTGCTCCCGCGAGGAGCTGGGGGAGCAGAAGATTGGTCAGCAGAAAGTAGGCGAGGTGGTTGACCGCGAGCTGCAGCTCCAGACCATCGACCGTGAGTTCCCGGCGTGCCGCTCCACGATCTCCGCTGCGCGGCGATCGATGACCCGGCATCTGCCGTGGCCAATCAAATTGATCTTGTCGCGAAAATAGTTTTCGACCGTGCCATGCCAGTCGATGTGCTCCGGATAGAGAGACGTCAGGACCGCAGCATCGCACCTGCCGTCGAAATCGGCGGCTTGGTAGCTCGACATCTCGATGACCGCGCATTCCGTATTCCGGGGATCGATCTCGGTAATCGGGACCCCGATGTTGCCG
>JBJMPK010000107.1:0-6639 GCA_045803245.1 Gemmatimonadales bacterium | reverse complement strand
GCGGAGGACGGTCGCTACCGCGAGGCCCAGTACGATGCCTGAAACTCTCACTATTCCCCGCGGGCGGCGTGCGGCACCATTCGCCGGCCGGATGAGTCGACCACAACGTCGTAGCGCTTGCCGCGAGAATACACATTCTTCAGCGTCAGCCGAGTGATGCGGGACGGGAGCATGGGGGAAAACCTGGGCTCCAGACCTTTGTCGCCCAGACGGAGTCCCGTGTACCCGTAAATCACCTGCTGCAGAAAACTCCCGGCTCCCGTCAAGAAGTTGACCGCGTCGTTGGTCGGCGTTTCCGACAGCATCAGGAAGGGTCCCTTCAGCCAGTTCTGGTAACTGTGAGGCAGCAGGGAATCGACCAGCGCGCGGTCGCCCAGCTCGGCCGCATCCACCCCCAGGAGAGCCGCTCCCATCAGCGCGCCCCCCGGCTTTGCCATGAGGCGCCGGGCTGCAGGCTCCAGGTTCGCGCGTTTGGCCCGGTCGCTCATCGGCACGCCCAGGGGGTACGCCAGTAGAGGTGTCACATCACCGAGGGTCGAATCCGGAGCGCCCTCGTAGGTGCGGAAGAATTCGCTGGCCGAGTCGTAGGGCATATGTAGCTTGGACGCCACTTCGCTCCATTGGGGGGTGGGCTTCCTCCCCAGCCGGCCGCTCGCTGCCACCGCGATCTCCAGGTTCCTGCGGGCGACAGCGTTGGTGTAGGCATCGTCGCTCACGCCGATCAGTCCCTCGGAGACCGAGACGACGTTCCGGATATGATAACGCTGGTCGGTGGAATCGTAGGACGAGCGGCTCACCCAGAAATCCGCGGTTTCCTTGATGACTGGAAATCCCTCGCGCTTAAGCCACGCCAGGTTCCCGGTGAGCAGATAGTACTGCCACTGCGCCAGCGCCACGTCGCCATTGACGTGGATCTCCGAGTGGGCATTCTGCACCGCGAAATAGGGGGTCGTCTCGTTCCCGAGCTCATCGGCTTCCCAGGGATACATCGCTCCGCGAAAGCCGTTCTCCATCGCGTTGGCTCGAGCGGCGGGGATGGTCCGCGCCCGGAACGCAACCAGAGAATGCGCCACGTCGGGATGAGTCACGAGCAGCGAAGGAAACATCCAGGTGTCCGAGTCCCAGAAGATGTGCCCGTAATATCCGCCGCCGGACAGGCCCATCGGGGGAATACCGAGCGCAGTCCCCGAGTCGGCGCTGCAGAGCAGATAAAAAAGCATCGAACGGACCACCTTCTGGAGCCCGGGATCGCCTTCGATGACGATGTCGGTGTCCCAACGCCGCTGCCAAGCGCGGCGATTATCCGCGGCTACACTGGCATAGCCCCGCGACCCGGCCACCGTGGCCCGGCGCTTTGCCGACGCCACAGGGTGCGGATCCGTGGTGGATGAAACGTGACTGACCAACTGGGTGAAGGTGTAGATCCCGCCCCGAGCGGCATCGAATGCCACCTCCACCAGGGCGGTGTCGCCGGAGGCCACCGTTCGCACCGCGGCACGCGGCAGAGTCTTGGCCCAGGTGATCACCGCCACCTGGGCGAGCTGACTCTCGCGGCCTTCCGGACGCGACGTCAGCGACAACCGGGCGCCGCCGGGATGCGGAATTACCTCCCGCGCGTGTACGGTCATGTGTCCGGGATACCAGATGTCGGCCGGCTTCCAATCGGGAGCGGCCTTGTCCAGCTTGCCGAGCGCAAGTCGCCGGGGTGGGGGCAGCCCTACCAGAGCGAACCGGACCCGCAATCGGCCACGATACTGGGGGGCGAGGACCAGCCGGATTCCTGCCAGGCTCGGGTCGGCGCGCGAGATGAACGTCTCGACCCGAACCGACATCAGTCCCTTCCCGCTCAGCCAGTGATAACTGGTACGCGCCGTTCCGGAATTCATGTCCAGCACCTGGCGGTAAGCGCTGACCGACTTTCCGGCGGGAGTCTTTGCCTCGATCCATTCCTTTCCATCGAAGATGCCGGCCGCATTCCAGGCGGGCACCGCTACGATGCGGGGGACGTCATCGGGAGCGTGCTCGTACATCCCTGCCATCAGCGACGTCGAGGCGCCGATCCCCAGGGAGGGAATCACCAAGCCCAGGTGTCCGTTGCCGATGAATGGGGAGGGCGACCGATCGGGATCATCAGTGCTGAGGCTGAAAGCCGGTCCCGCCGTGTCAGGGGTCTGCTGTGCCGCCAGCGGACCCGCGAGGACGATCCCGGCGCCGGTGAGCCAGGCCAGCAACGATCGGTTCATCTTTGGCCTTATGGCAGAGCGGCGGCGGGCCACGTAAAGCTGTGACCCGCCGCCGTCATTCACATGGTGAAGATCACTGCGCCTAACGCTGTGGCCCGCCGCCTCCGAAATCATACTCGACGGACGCCTGGACCCGCCGCGGCAGGAGTGGACGGGCCAGGAATATCTGGCTGCCACCCTGAGACACCAACCGCGGATTGCCCTCTTCCAGTCCCTTGCTCTGGAACGCGTTGAGCAGGTCTACATTGATTCTCGCGCCCGCGTTCGGGATGGCAATGCCGGCACCGAAGTTGAAGTAGTTGTACGATGGAATCTTGGTGTAGGAGACCCGTCGGAGAGGATCCTCGGTATACCGGGCTCCGACCGCGTGCCAGTCGCCCTTAAACTGCAGCCCAGCCACACGGCGCGGAGAATAGATCAGCGCCAGGTTGCCGATTACGGGCGGCACGCCGGCGAGGACCTTACTCACCAGGGGAAGTCCGCTGTTCATCGTGTCGGGCGCGCCCGCACCAAACGCCGCGTCGGTCAGGGTGAGGCTGCCAAGCAGCTGTAGACCTTCGACCGGGGTCACCACGGATTCGATCTCGGCGCCGAAGGAGCGGACGTCAGGAGAGGTGGTAATCTCCCAACTCGACGCGCCGGTGACCGGATCGATGATATGCCCTTGGCCGGTGATATTCTTGAGCTTGGTATAGAACCCGTTGACGGTGAAGCCCAACCGGCCAACAAAAGCCTTGACACCCCCTTCGACGGACTGCACCACACGCGAATCAAAGAGGGCCACCTGCGCTTCGGCCTGCGCGTTGAAGAACTCATCGAGGGCGGGCATTTTGTACCCGCGCGCTCCCGTGGCGTAGATGGAAACGTTGTCGTTGAGCCGGTAGTTGAGCCCCAGCGAGGCGGCCCAATCGGTTAGTCCCCGGGTGAAGTGACGGAAGCTGCCATTGCCGAAAGTCTCATTGTCGAACGGTGTCGCTGGATTGTTATCCAGGTCGAACGCCGAAGTGTTTTCGGCACTTTGCACGAAATTGTTGTACTCCACTCGCGCGCCAAGATCGGCCCGGAGCCGCTCCATCAGTTGAACCTCACCGCCCACGACGCCCGAGATGATCGTCGCTTGACCGGTCCCGTTGTTGTAGCCGGAAAGGAATTTCCTGAACCCGTTGCTGGTCAGAGCCTGTGCCGGTCCACCCGGAGGCGTAACGACGGCATCGAGGAACTTGGGATTGTTCTCGACGTCCGTGAGAATCTGGGTGAAGTTCCAGTGATTTTCCTGGGTATAGTTGGCGAAGTACCCGCCGATCGAAAGCGCGTGCGGTCCGAACTGCCGTCTGAGCTGCAGCTGATCGTGGATCGCCGAAATCGGCTTGGCCACATGAATGAGCTCACCCGGAGCTACCAGACCGTTTGGCGTGTCGTACGGCAGATGGTTGCCGGCCAGATCGAAGTGGTTAGTGAAGGTCAGCTGAACGGCTGTCCCCGCCGGCAGCCCCAGTCCGCCCGCGCCGGGAGCTCCATTGATCCAGTTTGCGACCGACAGAGCGTTCGACGGCACCAGCGCGTTCCACTCCTGATTGTCCTGCATGACCTGGGCAGTGTTCTGCAGGTGCCAGTCGTCGCTCAAATCGAATGAGGCATCGGCGGTGAACCAGGTCGCCTGGGTCTTGAGCCCGTTATCGAGCGGCAGGTCCAGGGTGCCGACCGGGGTTCTTACCGTGAGATCCAGAGCCTCCGGCGTGTTCATCGAGGCGTAGTCGGTCAAACCGGCGACGAACTCCGGATTGCCCGGGTCGGCGAGGGGAAGCGGAAGGATGAACTGGTTTCGGTCGTCGATGTGCTTGACTGAGAACCGCAGATACCCGTTGTCGAGCATGCGGGTGATGTTCCCCTTCAGCTGGCCGCCGCGAATGCCCGGGTAGCCGGGATCGCGCACCCCGTGATCGTACCGATAGAACCCTCCCACATTAAAGCGCCAATCGTTCCCGAACGGCCCGTTCATGTTCAGGTCGTAGCGGGCCAGTCCCTTGCTGGCTCCGGTGGCCCGCATGGTTCCGCCGAACACGTCGCCGCCGGTCTTGTTGATGAAGTTGATGATGGCGCCGGGGGTGTTGGACCCGAACAGCGGGGAGCTGCCGCCCCGAACCACTTCCATTCGCTCGATGTTGGTGTCGAAGCGGAACAGGTTATCGGCGTTCATGAAGAAGGTGTGCATGGTCGGGAAGACCGGCATTCCGTCCTCCAGGAAGGCCACGTACTCCACGCCCAAAATGCCCCGCATGCTGATGTTCTCGTTGACTTCACCGCCGGAGCTCTCGACCCGGGTGAACCCCGGCACGTAGCGCAGCATTTCCGTGGTGCTGCGCGGGGCGGCTGCCTGAACCTCACTCGCGGTAAGCGTCGTCACGGCTACGCTGGCATCGAGATTCATCCGCGGCGATTGAGTTCCGGTTACTACCATCGTCTCCAGCTGGAGCGGATCTCTGCGCAGGCTGAAGTTCTGAGTGCTCGTCTGATTGGCCGACACCGTGACGCTGGCGGCCTCCGGACGGAACCCGAGCATCCTGGCACGGAGCGTCTGAGTTCCCGCCGGCACCCGGGTCAGGACGTACTCCCCGTTGGACCGGGTCTGAGTGGCAACCGTTGGGTTGATGTAAATCTGGGCGCCGGAAACGGGCGCGCCCTGATCGTCGACCACGCTGCCGGTGATGGTGCCGGTGCCCGGTACCCCCTGGGCGCCGGCATTCGAAAACTGGGTAAGGTTTAGCAGGAGCATGGATGCGATTGCCAAGCTGACAAGGCGACCCTTCATTGCGGCATCCTCCGTCTTTTTCTTGGGTTCCGCCATCGAGCGAGGGAGCACTGCTAGGGGCACGGACAGAGCAACAGCGGCGGATAGGTCCGCAGCCTGGTGCCGGTACAGCGGAATGTGGGGAGCCAAGGAAACTGGTATTTCCACGACGCAATTCCGACCGCGGGATTTCTGGTCGATCACGTGCCTCGGTGGACATGAATTACAACGCTCCGAGGCCCCGCGCAAGAGGGCGGCTCCGGCTCAGTCCTCGAGCCCCGTCTGGTGCTCTCGCGCCTCAGTGGCCCGACCTTCCGGCGTCTGGTCGGCCGGGCGTACCGACGGCCTGCGGCCATAGAAGGTGGCGCTCAACAACAGGCCCGTGCCAAACGCGAGCATCACCATGCCCCACCAGAGGTTGACGTTCACCGAGAGAGAACGCTCATAGAGCGAGGGGTGATTCAGCGTTGCCAGGCCATACCCCACCAGAATCACTCCCAGGACGGTGAAGAGTCCACCGATCGGGAGCCTTATATCCAACGCGCCGGAACCGCTCATGGTGCTCCCTAGAAAAAGGCGAGGTTGAGCATCAGGGTAAGCCCAAGGACTATCACCGCCAGCACCCACGGGCGCTTGTACCAGGGGAGATCGCGGTCTCGGAGCCGGGGCGTCATCGAATAGACCAGGCCTCGGAGCTCCTCGGCGGGCCGCGGCTGGGTGGCAAGGCTCACCAGTATTGTGACCACAAAGCAGGTGGTCCAGGCCGTGATGGCGGTCCAGAATGTCTGCGCCAGCTCGCTGGGATACACGTGCAGCAGGCCGAGGTATCCGCCCTTCACTCCCGGATGGGTTCCGGCCGGCAGCGTGAGCCCGTGGTGGATGGCGGCGGCAACGGTGCCGGCGAGCAGCCCGGCGAACGCCCCGTGTCCGGTTGTTCGGCGCCAGAACATGCCGAGCGCGAAGGTGGCGAACAGGGGGGCGTTCACGAAAGCGAAGACCAGCTGCAGCAGGTCCATGATGTTGTTGAACGCCCCCGCGACATACGCTGCCGCGACGGCCAGGAGAATTCCACCGACCGTCGCGAGCCGGCCCATCCACAGGTAGTGCGCATCCGAGGCGCCTCGCCGGATGTGACTCTGGTAGATGTCGTAGGTCCACACGGTGTTGAAGGCGGTGACGTTCCCCGCCATGCCCGACATGAACGACGCGAGCAGCGCCGTCAGTCCCAGACCGAGCATGCCGGAAGGGAAGTAGTGTACGAGCATCATCGGGGTGGCGAGGTCGTAGTCGAGCACGACGTTTCCCCGACTGTCGCGCGCGGGCTGGCCCGTCTCCTCGTTGACCTTCGGCGGGATGATGCCTCGGCCCACCGTGTTGGTCGAGGCCGCGTCGGTCGCATCGGACGGGCGCGTGTCCTCCCGCGCGGCCTCGGCGCGCTGCTGGCCTTGCGCCGTGCGGACGGGCGCGGCCGCCTGCTGTCCGGCGGCGAGCGCAATCATGCCGGGGAGAATGACGAGGAAGGGGAAGAACATCTTCGGCACGGCCGCGATGAGAGGCGTCTTGCGCGCGGCGGCCATCGAGTCGGCCGCCATCGCGCGCTGCACGACG
>JBJMPK010000106.1:0-8260 GCA_045803245.1 Gemmatimonadales bacterium | reverse complement strand
CTCGGTATACACCGGATGAGAGAGGTAACGCTCGCCGAAGTCGCAGACGACCGAGACGATCAGCTTGCCGGCATTCTCTCGCCGGCCCGCCAGCTGCAGCGCCGCCCAGGTAATCGAGCCGCTGGAGATCCCGGCGAAGATCGCTTCTTCCCGGGCCAGCCGGCGGGTCATTGCGATGGCGTCATCGTTGGTGACCTTGATGACCTCATCGTAGATGCTGGTATCCAGGAGACTGGGGACGAAGCCGGCGCCGATCCCCTGCTGCTTGTGCGGCGACGGCTGGCCACCCGAGAGCACCGGACTCTCGGCGGGCTCGACCGCGACGATGCGAATGCCGGGCTTCCGCTCCCGCAGATACCGGCCCGCACCCGTGATCGTACCGCCGGTCCCCACCCCCGACACGAAGATATCCAATGCGCCCGCGGTGTCGTCCCAGATTTCGGGACCGGTGGTGCGGTAGTGAATCGCAGGATTGGCGAGGTTGTCGAACTGGCGCGGCATCCAGGCCCGATCGCCGAGCCGCGCCAGGATCTCCTCCGCCCGGGCGATGGCGCCCTTCATCCCCTTGGGTCCTTCCGTGAGGACCACTTTGGCGCCGAGGGCTCGGAGCAGATGGCGTCGCTCAACTGTCATCGTCTCCGGCATGGTGAAGATGCAGCGGAACCCCCGGGCGGCCGCCACATACGCCAGGCCGATACCGGTATTCCCGCTGGTGGGCTCGACGATGATCATCCCCGGGCGGAGCCGGCCCTTCTCGATGGCGTCGTTGATCATCGCGGCGCCGATCCGGTCCTTCACCGAGTTGTACGGGTTGTACCCTTCATGCTTCACTGCCACGCGTGCCGGCAGGCCGGCACTGAGCCGATTGAGCCAGATCAGGGGAGTATTCCCGACCGTCTCGGTGACATCCTGGTAGATCTTGCCATGTGACATGGGGGCCTCGACAGCTGGCGCAAAGCAGTGACCGGATGAATATGGCAGAATAATACGCCGAGGCACCTTCGATGGCGAACCGGCTAATCCCGTTCCAGCACGGCGGCTGCGTCTTGGGCCAGCCGGGCCAGCGCGGGCGCATCCCACTTCCCCCGGTCATTCACGCAGTCCACCAGTGTTCGGGGCAGCCCCTCTGGGCCCAGCCTCGCCCCGCTGATGGCTCCGGCCATTGCGGCCATCGTGTCGGTATCCCCGCCTACCTCGATCGCGGTGCAGATCGTTTCCCAGTAATCATCCGGGGAGCGGAGGAAGGCATACAGACTCCAGAGCACGCTGGGGGTGACGAACGCTGAAATCCCCTGCCAGCGGGTCATGTGGTCGGGATCGAGTCCGGCATCGTGGATGTGCCGCGCGGCGGCACCCGGCTCCAGCGAGACCCAGTCGGTGAGCCTCTCGATTGCTTCCCCCACCGACCCATCCTCGGCGCCGGCCCACCGCGCCAGCTCGGCGAGAAACGCGCGGGGCTCGATCGGTTTCCGCCGGGCCGCCAGGGCCACGGCTCCAGCGATGGCAATGGAACCGGCGGCGCATCGGGGATCGAGATGGGTGATCCGGCTCTGCTCCCCTGCCGCTCGGCACATGGCGCCGCACTCCGGGATGAGAATTCCGAGCGGCCCCGCCCGCATGGCGCTCCCATTCCCGGCGTACGGCGCCGGGGTACCGGACTGCTGCCACGGTACCCCGGTCAACAGACGAACGGCCGCTGAGCGCGTGCCCCTGCCGGCTCCAACCACGCGGCCGTCGTGGAAGAGCTCGGCCACCCGGATGGCGAACGCGGCAGGACTCCACTCGCCCGCGTCCAGAAAACTCCTCAGGAGCTCGCGGGCGAGCTGGGTGTCGTCGGTATACTGGCCGAACGGAAAACCGGGATGAGAACGATCTTGAGCGCGGCCGGTGCGAAGCCACCCGTCGACATACTCGCGCGCCGATTCGGGAGGCTCCGCTTCGACCACGAACCCGAGCGCGTCACCCAGGGCCTGGCCTAGGAGGGAACCGATGAGAGCGGAAGAGTCCCCGCCGCCCTCGCCGCCGTTCACACCGGCACCACGTCCCGGCCGCAGTGTTTGCACACCCGGGCCCGCGCCAAAATCCGCTCCGCGCAGTAGGGACATTCGCGCTCGACTCGAGCGGTCTCGGCCTCGGCGGCGAGCGAGGCCACGGGTTGGCTGCCCCGGCGCTCCTCGGAGGCGACGATCTGGCTCTGGATCTGCCGGCGGAACTCGAGCGGGCGGGAGATTTGAGGAAAAGATTCTTCGGTGCCACCGGTCCCGGTGATGGTGATCGAGCCGAAACCCAGCAATCGCCCTACGATCCCCTGATCCACCCCGATCGCCTCGA
Source organism: Gemmatimonadales bacterium (assembly GCA_045803245.1). Classification (GTDB taxonomy): domain Bacteria; phylum Gemmatimonadota; class Gemmatimonadetes; order Gemmatimonadales; family GWC2-71-9; genus CAVVWJ01. Next base: position 5,929 of record JBJMPK010000106.1, on the reverse strand, counting down.
CCTTGCTGAGCAGGGTCTCGATCGAATCCCGCTGAATGAAGCCGTGCTTCGCCAGCACCCGCTTGTCGGTGACCGCAAACTCGGAACTGGTGTAGCGAATGGCGGGAGAGATCGCGAGGAGCAAGCCAATCCCGGCCAGCGCTGCCCCCAGGTACCAGTATTCCGGGTCGAGCCTTCGAAGGAAGATGATGAGTGCAATGCCGAGCAGCACGACGATGAGGGAGGTGGCGAAGATGATCCAGTGCAGCCGGGCCCGATACACGATGTGTTCGCCCGCCAGGAGATTGTCGTCGAGGTAGCTCATGGGTGGATAATAGAGCAAAAGAAAGAGCCCCGCATGCGCGAGGCTCTTCCCAACAGCAGCCGGATACTAGAGAGCAGCCAGAAGTGCGTTGATCTGGTTGAGCAGGTTGGTGATCGCGGTGAGCAAGGGCGACTGCTGGTTGAGCAGGTTTGCCAGGGCACAGAGCAGGTTGCCCAGCAGGTTGCCCGGGCCGCTCTGGGCGTGGACGTCCAGGTGAATCGGTGCCAGATCGACCACCAGCCCGAGGAGGTCGAGGTGGATAGCCCCGATGTCGAGCACCAGGATCGAGCAGCTCGGAGCAGTCGGTGACCCGCTCGCGGTCAGAGTCGCTGGGATCCCGCTGAACGTCTTGACTACGGCACCGGTGGCATCCTTCAGTACTCCGTCAACCAGAAGGGTCCTGCTGGTCTGATCGTAGCTGAAGTGCGTGATGGTTACGGTGCCGGTGAAAGTACCAACTGCACCTCCAACATCTGCGACTGTCGTCCCGTTTACTGGAACGTCGGTGAGCAGGGTGCTAGCCTGTCGCTTGAACTCCGGCGTGTTCTGCTGATTGTCGGTCGCGGTATTGGCACTCGTGGGCGCATCATTGTTGCACGCTCCGACGGCTAACGACAGCGCCAATGCCGCCAAGGCAAGTCGTGGTTTCATTGCTGAAGCTCCTGACACCTCTAAAGGAAAGACGTGCGCATCATTCTTAACAGAATGCACGATGCGCCGGGATGCGACTGGGACCCTACCAGTTCGCGGTCGCCGTAAACTTTCCCCGGGGTCTGGGAGATGATGTGAGAGTTGTCACAGGGATGCAGGCCAGTTTTTCCGCAGCGGCGGTCGGGACGCTAAGATATGCAGTTGCAGGAAGATGACTCTCGGGGCGGCCTGGGATAAGACCGCAGGCAAGAAAGCACTTCATCCAAGGTTACTTAAGTGCTTGAACCACAACGGACAGGGTGGGATTCGAACCCACGATACCCGTGAGGGTATACCGGTTTTCGAGACCGGCTCCTTCAGCCACTCGGACACCTGTCCAGACTGCGGGGAAAGATAAAGCGTGAGCGCGAAACGAAAAGCGTTTTTCTTACCGTTTACTGAGAAAGAATCGTTTCAGCAGCTCCCCGCACTCCTCCGCCATCAGCCCGCCGATCACCTCCGGCCGGTGGTTGGTCCGGGGATTCCGCAGCAGATCGTACACCGATCCCGCCATGCCGCAGCGCGCGTCATACGCACCAAAGACTACCCGCCCGATCTTGGCCAGGACGATGGCGCCGGCGCATTGGGCGCAGGGCTCGAGGGTGGCGTACAGAGTTGCCATGGGCAGCCGGTCTTCGCCGGCCTTCTGCAGGGCGAGCTGGAGCGCCAGCAGCTCCGCGTGGGCGGTGGGGTCTCGCCGCACGATGGTTTCGTTGTGGGCCTCGCCCAGCACCTCGCCATCGGCCACAACTACCGCACCCACCGGCACCTCTTCCCGCACCGAGGCGGCTCGGGCCAGCCGAAGCGCCGCCTCCATCCCGGTCAGGTCACTGGGCGAGGGTGTGCCTCTACGCACTGACCATCTCGGGCTCCCTCGCGCCCCGCTCGACCCGCTCGAACCGCAAGGCGGACCCGTCCCGCTGGACCCGGATGGTGTCGCCGTCGTGGAAGTTCCCCTCCAACAGCTCGAGGGCGATCGGGTTCTGGAGCAACCGCTGGATGACTCGCTTGAGCGGGCGCGCGCCATAGACCGGATCGTAGCCTTCCGCGGCGATGAGCGCCTTGGCCTCCGGCGATACGTCCAAAGTGATGTGCCGCTGAGCCAGCATACGGTCCAGCCGCTGGAGCTGGAGATCGACGATGCGCACGAGGTCGTCCCGGCTGAGCTGCCGGAAGACGATGATGTCGTCCACCCGGTTGAGGAACTCCGGGCGGAAATGGTTCCGGAGCTCGTCCCGCACCCGCTCCTCCACTCGCTCCCATCCCTTGGGATCGAGCTGGGCACCCGCATCCACGATGTACTGGCTGCCGATGTTGGACGTCATGATGATCACGGCGTTCCGGAAATCGACCACCCGGCCCTGGCTGTCGGTGAGCCGGCCGTCGTCGAGAATCTGCAGCAGAATGTTGAAGACGTCGGGATGCGCCTTCTCGATCTCGTCGAAGAGAATGACGCTGTACGGCCGGCGCCGGACGGCCTCGGTGAGCTGGCCGCCCTCCTCGTAGCCCACGTACCCGGGAGGGGCTCCGATCATCCGGGCCACCGAGTGCTTTTCCATATACTCCGACATATCGAGCCGGATCATGGCCCGCTCGTCATCGAACAGGAACTCGGCCAAGGCTCGGGCCGTTTCGGTCTTTCCTACGCCGGTGGGGCCCAGGAAGATGAACGATCCCAGCGGCCGGTTCTGATCCTGGAGCCCGGCCCGGCTCCGGCGCACCGCGTTGGCGACGGCGGTGACGGCCACGTGTTGTCCGACGACGCGCTGGCTCAGCTCCTCCTCCAGCTTGGTCAGCCGTTCGCGCTCGGACTCCAGCATCTTCGAAACCGGAATCCCGGTCCACTTGGAAACGATCTCCGCGATGTCCTCCGCATCCACCGCTTCCTTGAGGTACACGGTGGTCGACTGGACCTCGTGCAGCCGGCGCTCGTCCTCCGCCAGCCGCCGCTCCAGCTCAGGCAGCCGGCCATAGCGCAGCTCCGCCGCCTTCTGCAGATCGCCCCGGCGGGTGGCCTGATCGACCTCGGCGCGGACGTTCTCGATCTCCGCCTTGAGCTGCTGGATCTCACCCAGCGCGCCCTTCTCCGCCTGCCACTGCGCCTTCATGGCGTTGCTCTTCTCCTTGAGCGTCGCGATCTCGCGCTCGAGCGCCTCCCGCCGCTCGACCGCGGCCTTGTCCTTTTCCTTGAGCAGCGCCTGCCGCTCGATCTCGAGCTGGACGATCCGCCGCTCCACCTCGTCGATCTCCTGCGGCAGGCTGTCGATCTCGATCCGGAGCCGGCTGGCGGCTTCGTCGATGAGGTCGATGGCCTTGTCCGGCAGGAAACGGTCGCCGATGTAGCGATCGGACAGCGTCGCCGCGGCGATGATCGCGTTGTCGGTGATCCTCACGCCGTGGTGGATCTCGTACTTCTCCTTGAGACCCCGCAAAATCGCGATGGTGTCCGCCACGTTAGGCTCGGGCACCATGACCGGCTGAAACCGCCGCTCCAGCGCCGGATCCTTCTCGATGTGCTTGCGATACTCATCCAGGGTGGTGGCGCCGATGACGTGGAGCTCGCCCCGCGCCAGCGGCGGCTTGAGCATGTTGCTCGCATCCACCGCGCCTTCGGCCGCGCCGGCACCCACGATGGTATGCAGCTCGTCGATGAAGGTGATGTACTTGCCCTGGCTCTCGGTCAGCTCCTTGACCACCGTTTTGAGCCGCTCCTCGAACTCGCCCCGGAACTTGGCTCCGGCCAGGAGCGCGCCGATGTCCAGCGCCACCAGCTCCCGGTTGCGCAGCGACTCGGGGACGTCTCCGTGGACGATACGCTGGGCCAATCCCTCGACGATGGCCGTCTTGCCGACGCCGGGCTCACCGATCAAAACCGGATTGTTCTTGGTTCGCCGCGACAGCACCTGCATGACCCGCCGGATCTCCTCGTCCCGGCCGATCACCGGATCGAGCTTCCCCTTGCGAGCTTCCTCGGTAAGGTTGCGGGTATATCGCTCCAGCGATTGATATTTCTCTTCGGGCGACTGGTCGGTGACCCGGTGGGAGCCGCGCACCTCCTCCAGTGCCCGGCGCAGATTGTCGGCCGAGACGCCCTGGGCGCTGAGAATGGCGCGGGCGGTGGTGCCCTTCTCTTCTACCATGGCCAGGAGCAGGTGCTCGGTCGAGACGTACGCGTCGCCCAGATTCTTGGCTTCCGCCTCGGCCCGGTCGAAGATGCGATTGACCTCGCGACTGAAGCTGGGTTCCGCCCCACCGCCCGCCTGAGTCGGGAAGCGCGCGATCTCTCGCTCGACTTCCTGGCGAATGGCGGTCACGTTGAGCCCGGCCTTCTGCAGCAGCGGCTGAACTACCCCTTCGTCCTGCGCCAGCAACGTGGCGAAGAGATGAGCGTCGTTGACCACGGGATTACCGCGCTCCCGGGCAAGCTCGCCGGCGTCGCGGAGCGCTTCCTGCGCTTTTATTGTCAGTCGTTCCGGTCGAATCATCGCGCCCTCACATCCTCACCAGCAGACCGCACGACCCCCGGGCGAGTCCCGGAAGGATCGGTTTCATGAAACGTTAGACCCGGAAGGGGCCACGGCAAGGGCTATACCGGTCGATTCTGCCGCTTTGGCAGCGCTGGCGACCACAGCGCGGGCATCCAGGGGTCGTCCTGTCGTTTGGTAAAAAAAGGGCAGCCAACCAGGCTGCCCCTTTACCTTATCTCCCCGTAGCCATCTTCTTCTGCGCGATCATCTTCCGGGTGAACCGCTCGCCGTCTACGATCAGCTGATAATAGTAGACCCCGGTGATGGCCTCGCCCTTTCCATTGAGGTATTTCCCGTCCCAGTAGGCCCGGTACTGCCCGCAACGCAACCGCAGGCTGTCTACCCTCTCGCTGGACCCGAAGCCCAGAGTCGGAATCGCGACTACCTGCACCAGCACGTTGTACACCCTCAGGCTGACGACCGGCTGATGACCTCTGGTGCACACCTCCGGGCTGATCGCGAAGGGGATGGTCGTCGCCGGGAAGAACGGATTGGGGTAGTTCTCCTTCAGCTCGACTCGCGGCGGGACCACATTCGCCTGTGCAGCAACGGGAGAGCCAGCTCCCACCAGAAGCCCGAGCCACCACCCCGGCCACATAAAGCGGACCATGGGCGCTCCTCATACGACATGTTGAACCGGTGGCACCTCCGCGGGTCGGGATGCAGTGGTGGGACGTCTCAGGTGAAGGTCTAGAGTCGAGAGTCGGGAGTCAAGGTCGGGGGAGTCCCGACTCTCCTGAGCTCCCTGCCCTCCCCCACTCTCAGCGTAATCCCCCGGGCATCCGCCCACTCGAGAAGCGGAATCAAGAACTTCCGGCTGATGCCCAGGCGGTCGCGAATCTGGGCCGGAACGATGGATCCCTGCTGGCCCAACTCGTGGAGCACGCCGGTAAATTTGTCGAGCGCTTCCCGGGTGTAGTACCGATCGCGCTCGACCGCCTCGATCCGGCCACCGGCAGCAGCCAGCCGCAGCAGCGGGAGCAAGTCCGGCCGGCCGGTGGACCGCTCGAGCTCGGGAACCGAAGGTGGGCTGAGCTGGGCATCGAGCAGAATACCCACGATGCGGTCGATCTCGGCGTCTCCGCCGACGACCCGTGGCGCAAAGCCCGCCAGGGCCATCAGCCCATCGCGCCGCCGAATCCGGCCGGCGTTGGCGAGGTCATCGAGCGCGGCCTCGACGACCGCTTCGGCGGCATGCAACGAGTGCCGCAACGTCTCGAGCGGCATGCCCGGAGCGCTCGGGTGCTGCCGGTGATAGTCCTTGAGCTGCACCAGCGCCAGGGTGCCCACCTGGCCGGCGGCGGCCTGGGTGATCCACAAATCACCTACCAGGCGGGCGCCGGCTTCGGCGCGGGCGACGGCCGTTGCCGCGCCGCGGGGCATCCCGAGGAGAAGGGGTAGCAGTGGG
>JBJMPK010000105.1:0-18569 GCA_045803245.1 Gemmatimonadales bacterium | reverse complement strand
CTTCGAGGTGGAGCAGATCAAGGAGGAGGAAGAAAGCGCCGCCAGCGCTGAACAGGCCAGCCAGCGGCCTATTCTCCGCCTGGTGGACGGCATGATCGCGGACGGGGTCTCCAATCGGGCGAGCGACATTCACATCGAGCCGGTCGAGGGTGGCGTCATCGTGCGCTACCGGATCGATGGGGTGCTCCGGCAGGCGATGAAGATTCCCCGCAGCGCCGGGGTGCCCCTCATCTCACGGGTGAAGATCATGTCCGGTCTCGACATCGCTGACCGGCTCCGGCCCCAGGACGGCCGGACCAGAGTGTCGGTCAATGGGGAGCCGGTCGATCTTCGAGTCTCCACCCTCCCGGCGTCCCACGGCGAGAAGGTGGTCATCCGGATTCTGAACCAGAAGGCCACCTCGCTGTCGCTCGACAGCCTGGGCCTGGCGGATGACGAACAGAAGTCGATCAGGACTCTGCTCAGCAATAAGGAAGGCATCATCCTGGTGACCGGCCCGACCGGATCCGGAAAGACGACGACGCTTTACTCGTCGCTCCGGGTGGTCCAGGGCGAGGGTGTGAACATCGTCACGGTCGAAGATCCGGTCGAATACCGGCTAGGGCAGAACATCGTCCAGGTGCAGGTCAACGAAAAGGCCGGACTCACCTTCGCGGCGGCGCTGCGATCCATTCTGCGGCAAGACCCCGATGTGGTGCTGGTCGGTGAGATCCGCGACAAGGACACGGCCCAGATCGCGCTTCAGGCCTCGCTGACCGGCCACCTGGTCCTGTCCACCCTGCATACCAACGACGCGCCCAATGCCGTCACCCGCCTGGTCGATATGGGCATGGAAGCCTACAAGATCGCGCCGGCCCTTCGCGGGGTGGTGGCCCAGCGCCTGATGCGCCGGCTCTGCAAGACCTGTCGGGTGGTGTCGACCGATCCAATCGGCGGCAACATGTCCCGCTTCATTCCTCAGGGCGCCACGTTGCATCAGGCGGTCGGCTGCTCTGACTGCTCGATGACCGGTTATCGCGGCAGATTCAGCATCGTCGAGGTACTGACGATGACCCCCGAGCTGGAGCGCAGAATCGGTGAGGGCGCCACCGCGGAAAAGATCGCGGAGGCCGCGCGGGCGGCCGGCATGCGGTCGCTGTTCGGCAGCGGATTACGGCATGTGCTCGCGGGCGAGTCCACCATCGAGGAGCTGCTCCGGGTCACCGACGTTCCTCATGAAGAGGCTCGCCCGCCCCGCCCGTCCGGCCCCCGGTCGAGGGTCTCGGCGCCGCACGCGGCGCCACCGGTCCAGGGGCTGTCGATGCCGGCGGCACCGGCGGGGGAGCCGCTCGAGTTCTCGATGGACCTGCTGGAAGAGCCGGCACTCGGCGACGAAGTGGAAGCCGAAGGACGGGGACGAGGCGCCACCGTCCTGCTGGTGGAAGACGAGGACCAGTTGCGGCGGGTGATGAAGGACCTGCTGCAGCGCGAAGGCTACCGAGTGGCCGAAGCGCGGGACGGAATCCAGGCGCTCGACGAGGTCGACCGATCCGCTCCCGACGTCATCATTCTCGATCTCAACTTGCCGGGCATCGACGGCTACAGCGTGCTGGCCCAACTGCGCTCGCGGCCGGCCACCCGGGACATTCCGATCATGGTTCTCACCGCCAAGGGCGACGAAGACAATGAGGTGAGGGTGTTCGAGCTGGGGGCCGACGACTTTGTGACCAAACCGTTCCGGGCCCGGTCCCTCACCGCCCGGATCGAAGCCGTTCTCGGCCGCCGGCGGGCTTGAGCGACCCCCGGATCCAGAGCCCCGACACCCAACCCGCCTCTCCCTCGACAGAAGAAGTCACCGGCCTGGCGGGCGCGCTTCCGCCCGCCTCCGACGGTTTGGCCCTGATCAAAGTGGCGGTCCGGGCCCAGACGGGATATACGCTGGTCTCACCCCCAGCGCGCAGAAAGCTCAATCAGAACGAGTGTCCCTTCGATTTCCCCGATGACATGAAGCGCGAGGTCTTCGATCAGGTCAGTGCCGAGGGTTGGCACCGCTATCCCGAGTTTGCCCCTCACGATCTCCTCGCTGCGGTAGCCCGGCATTACCAGTGGATAGCCGATGGTGTACTGGTGGGCAACGGTTCCAACGAGCTGATCCAGGCGGTTCTCTCGGTGACGCTGGGCCACGGCGACGTGGTGGTGGCGCCATCGCCCACGTTCGCGCTGTACCGGCTGATCACCGCAGTGCTCGGAGGCCGCTACGTGCCGGTTCCGCTGGCGGAAGGGTTCACTTTTGACGTCGACCGCCTGATAGAAGCGGCGCAAACTCAGCAGGCCCGGGTTGTCGTGGTCAATTCGCCCAACAATCCCACCGGCTCGGCACTGCCTGACGATGGAGTCGAGCGCTTGCTGGCGGAGACGGATGCGCTGGTGGTCTGCGACGAGGCGTATCAGGACTTCGGTGGTCCCAGCGCACTCCGGTTACTGGAGCGATCGTCACGCCTGGTGGTGCTCCGGACTTTCTCGAAGGCGCTGGGACTGGCGGGACTGCGCTTCGGGGTCGCGCTGGCGCATCCAGCGGTAGCGCGCGAGATCGCGAAAGGCAAGCTTCCTTATAACGTGAACCTCATCACCCTGGCCGCGGCGCGAACAGCGCTCCGACACGCCGGGGTACTCGAGGCGCGCACGCGATCGGTGATTGCCACCCGGGACTGCTTTGTGGAGCGCCTGCGCCGCCTATCCGGTTTGACGGTCTATCCGACAGCGGCCAACTTCGTCCTCATCCGCTCGCTCCGGCTTTCGGCGAAAGAACTGTTTCGGCGCCTGTACGAAGACTCTGGGATTCTGGTCCGGGACGTCTCCGGGGCGGCCGAGCTGGACGGATGCCTTCGGATCTCGATTGGGACGGACGAAGACATGGACGCGGTGATCAACGGGCTGGAGCAGATTCTGGAAAGCGTGAGCGGTAAGCGCTGAGCAGGGAGGTACCGTCTATGTCCCGCGTCGGTGAGATTACCCGTAAGACAAAAGAGACCGATCTCCGCGTCCGGGTGAATCTGGATGGCCGGGGCGAGGCGCAGGTGAAGACCGGCATCGGCTTCTTCGACCACATGCTCGAGGCCCTGGCCCGCCATGGCTTGCTCGATCTCACGGTCGAGGCTCGCGGCGATCTCCACGTGGACGGGCATCACACGGTGGAAGACACCGGGATCGTCCTGGGCCAGGCCATCGCCAAGGCACTGGGCGACCGGGCGGGGATTCACCGTTACGCCGATGCCATGGTACCGCTCGATGAGGCGTTGGTGCGGTGCGTGATCGACGTCTCGGGTCGTCCCTATCTCTCGTACGGCATCGAGATTCCCAAGTGGCAGATGCTGGGCGACTACGACGTCTTTCTCACGCCGGAGTTCTTCCGCGCCCTGGTTCTCAATGCGGGCCTTACCGTGCATCTCGATCTGGTTCGGGGAGACAATCCGCACCACATCGTCGAGGCGGCGTTCAAAGCATTTGCCCGCGCGCTCGATGACGCCACGTCGCTCGACCCGCGGGTAAGCGGGGTGCCCTCGACCAAGGGAACACTGTGATTGCGGTAGTCGATTATGGGGTGAACAATCTCGCCAGCGTGGTCCGGGCACTCGGAGCCGGCGGTCACCCGGCGCAACTCACCGCAGACCCGGACCAGATCCGCCGGTCCGACCGCGTCCTGGTGCCGGGGGTAGGGAACTTCGGACCGGCGTCCCGCACCCTGGCGACGACCGGCATCGGTCAAGCGATTCGGGAGGTGGCCGAGGCCGGCCGACCGGTGCTCGGCATCTGCCTCGGGCTACAGCTCTTCTTCGAGATGAGCGAGGAGGCGCCGGGGGACCGGGGCTTGGGTCTTCTGCCCGGCCGGGTCCGCCGCTTCTCGACCCAGCTGCCAGTGCCGCACGTGGGATGGGCCAGAGTCGATCTGACCGACGCGGGGCGATCTCATCCGGTGCTGGCGTCGGCCTTTAGCGATGGCAGCCAGTTCTTCTATCACGTCCACAGCTACCACCCGACATCGCTCCCCGACGACGCCGTACTCGGAACCGGGGACTACGGCGGCGTCTTTCCTACCCTGATCGGACGGGGCTCGATCATCGGAGCTCAGTTCCATCCCGAGAAATCCCAGCTCGCGGGCATCACCTTGTTGTCCGCGTTCGCGGAGTGGCGGCCGTGACGACGATCCGTACGTCTTTGGTCGACGTGTACGTCCTGCGGGGGACCGGCGCCCAGCTCGAATGCCTGGCCCTCCGGCGCGGTGCCGGTGGGAGGTGTCCCGGGTCCTGGGAAGCCGTGCACGGCCATATCGAGCCGGCAGAGGCTCCGGCCGCGGCCGCAGCGCGCGAGCTCGAAGAGGAGACCGGGCTGGTGCTACTCCGGCTCTACAACTTGAGCCGGGTCGAGCTGTTTTATCAGCACCAGCCCGACGAAGTCGCCCTGGTGCCGGTGTTTGCGGCATTCGTTGCTGCCGAGGGCCGGGTCCGCCTGGGGCCGGAGCACGACCGATTCGAGTGGCTTTCGTTGAGCTCCGCGCGAGCCCGGCTCTCCTGGCCCCGGGAGCGCCGAGCGCTGGATGACGTCGAGATGCTGCTTGGAAGCGGGGACGCCGGCTCGGTTGATGATGTCTTACGGGTATGCTAGCGCGCCGCATCATACCCTGTCTCGACGTAGCCGGTGGACGGGTGGTCAAGGGAGTGCACTTCGAGTCCCTGCGCGATGCCGGCGATCCGGTCGAGCAAGCCGCCCGGTACGATGCCGATGGCGCCGATGAGCTCGTGTTTCTCGATATTTCGGCGAGTCCCGAAGCCCGCCGTACCACGCTCGAGATGGTGAGCCGGGTAGCGGAGACCATCTTCATTCCCTTTACCGTGGGTGGTGGCATTCGCTCCGTCGCCGATGCCGGAGCCGCGTTGAGAGCCGGCGCCGACAAGACGGCGGTGAACACCGCGGCAGTGCGGGATCCGTCACTCGTGACCCGGTTGGCGGAGAGTTTCGGAAGCCAGTGCGTCGTCGTGGCGGTTGACGTCAAGCGCATCGGGCAGCGCCTGGCTGTGATGGTCAATGGCGGGCGGGTCGAGACCGACCTGGATGCCGTGTCGTGGAGCCGGCGCCTCGAGTCGCTCGGCGCAGGCGAGATCCTGCTGACATCCATGGATCGTGACGGCACCGGCCAGGGCTACGACCTGCCGCTGCTCGAGGCGGTGACTCGCGCCGTCAGGATCCCGGTAATCGCTTCGGGCGGCGCCGGGACGCTGGCCCATCTGGCCGATGCGCTGGAGGCCGGCGCACATGGGGTTCTGGCCGCTACGATCTTCCACTTCCGGGAGTCTTCACTCCCCCGCGCGCGAGCGTACCTCCGCCAGCGGGGCTATCCGGTTCGACCATGATCCTCGCGACTCTTGTGCTCTGGTCCGGCTTCTCTTTGGTCCGGCCGTATGACGATGCGCCGTGTGTCCGGCCCACCCGCGCCGGCACCCAGGTGCAAGGTGAGGTGCGGGTCTGCCCGGGCCGGTACCGTATTTCCGACAAGACGGAGCAGGGCGTCATCATCATCGCGTCTTCGGGAACCCGAGTGGATCTCACGGGTGTCATACTCGAGAGCGGGGATTCGGTACCGGCCCGCTTCGTGGGCGTGGGCATCGTGAGTCGTGGGGTTGACCGGGTGACCGTGACCGGGGGCGCCATTCACGGGTACCGGTATGGTGTACGGCTCGAAGGGGGAAGGGCGCACCGGATATCGGGTGCCGACCTCTCGGGCAGCCGCGACCAGGGCGTCCGTTCGACCCCGGCCCGGCCCGACGCGGCTGACCGGCTGGAGCTGCTTCGGCCGGACAGCTTCGTTCCTTACGGCGGTGGCCTCTTACTCCGGGGCACGGTGGCGGCAAGCGTCACCGGGATTACCGCCCGAAGCGCCCAGAACGGCATCGCGCTTCTGGAGACGCGAGAGAGCTATATCGGCGATAACGATGTGGCGTCGAATAACGGCTGGGGTATCCATCTCTGGCGCTCCTCCCACAATGTCCTCGTACGCAACCAGGTGGATCACACCCGACGCTGCGAGAGTCAAGTGCCGCCCGGTGACTGCGGCGGCGCCGCGGTGCTGCTTCGCGACGCCAGCGACTCGAACACCATTGTCGACAACGACCTTACCGGGTCGAGCCAGGGATTTCTGATTACGGGTGATCGGCGTCTCAGCCGGCCTTCGATTGGCAACCTGGTTTACCGAAACGACGCATCCTGGGCGTTGCGCGCCGGCTTCAGAGCGGAATACGGATGGACCAACAGCTTTATGGAAAACCGGGCCGACAGCGCTGGCATCGGCTTCCAACTGGAACACTCCGGCGCTACGACCATACGAGGAAATACCGTCATCGGCGCCCGGGAGGCCGGCATCGTGAGCAATTACGGGACCGATATGGCTATTCTCGCGAACGTGCTGATCGGCGGCATGGTCGGTATCCGAGTAGGTGCGCCGGGGGACGGGAAGGAGGAGAGTCGCCGATATCGAATCGACGACAACGCGCTCGCCCGGCTGGAACAGGGAATCGTGGTGGAGCGAACCACCCGGGCGCAGCTGCGGGGCAACGTGTTCGACGGAGTTGGCGACGGACTGGTGCTGGATGGCGCGGGGCACGCCACCGAGGTTACCGGCAACGTTTTCCTTCGTGCATCCCGGTGGTTCATCGAGGCGCCTGACCTGGCGGCTGGGGGAAACTACTGGGCCACCACCGACGCATCCGGCGCCACGGCAAAGGTCAAGGGGCGAATCAGTGTGTTGCCCTGGAAGCCGGCGAGTGCCGCGGGCTACTGAAAAATCTCCTTGGCCACCGAGTTGAGATCACGAAGGTTGAACGGCTTGCTGACGCGGCGAATGGGATCCCCGCCCGAGATGCTGGGAAGCTCCTCTCCCTTGGAACAGGCAACGACAAGGCGATTCCGGATCTCCGGACACTTATCGAGCAACGCATGGGCAAAGAGCTCGGAGGCGCCCGCCCCGATACGCAGGTCCGCGATGATCATGTCATAGCTTCCCTCCCGCGCCATTCTCAACGCCTGTTCGCCCGAGCGAACCGCTTCAACGGTATGGCCATCCGAGGCGAAGAGCGCACTCAAGAGCCGGTGGACGGCGGGGTCATCGTCCACGACCAGGATCCGGCGAGATTCCGCCTGCGGGCCGGCCGGCGGCATCGCACGATCCTGTTCGGCGGGCTCATGCAATGGCAGGGTGACGCAGAACTCGGCGCCGCCTTCCGGCGGCGGCTCGTAGGTGAGCGCACCCCCATGGGTCTTGACCAGCCCGTAACTCAATGAGAGTCCCAGACCGGTGCCCTCACCCGGGGCCTTGGTGGTGAAAAAGGGAGTAAAGAGGTAAGGCGCCAGGTGCTTCGGCACGCCGGGCCCGGAATCGCGCACCCGGAGGGTTGCTTCGCCCTGGCCTTTGGCGGTCGAAAGAGTAATTCGGCGCGGTTTTCCTGCCTCCAGCCCGGCAACTGCCTGAACCGCGTTGGTCACCAGGTTGAGCAGCACCTGCTGGAGCTCGTAGCGATCGCCCAGAACCACCACCGGATCGCGACTCAAATCCGAGATCAGCTCGATACCGTGCCGCTGCAGCTCGTAATCGATGAGCAGGGATGTTCGGGCGACCACGTCGTTCAGGTCGACGGCGCTCTGCTCCGGTACCCCCTTTCGGGCGAATGTCAGCAGGTTGCGTACGATGCGTCCGGCCCGTTCAGCCTGATCATGTATCACCCGCAGGTGCTCGCGCGGAAGCTCCGGATGCGGCGCGCGCTCGAGCAGAAGCTCCGCCAGGCCGGCAATCGAGGTAAGCGGGTTGTTCAATTCATGGGCGACGCCGGAGACCAGCTGGCCGATCGAGGCCATTTTCTCGTTCTGAATGATCTGGGCTTCGAGCAGGCGCTGCTCGGTCACGTCCTCTACCAGGATCACCACCGAGCCCGGCTCGGAACCGGTGAGCGGTGCGGCGGTAAGCCGAAGCACCCGATTGCTGTGCTCCAATCGGACCACCAGGGGCGTGGTGCGGTCCCGCCGGTAAGCGGCGTCGATGAGGCCACCGACGGCTTCCGCTGCGCTGGTGAGCAGCTTGCGAAAGCTCCGCCCCACCAGCTCGGACTCCGGCACCTCCAGCAGCGACGAAAGCGCCCGGTTGGCCCTGAGGATCGAGCCGTCGTGACCCACGACGGCGATACCCTCCACCAGCGCGTTGAACGTAGTCTCCCACTCCTCCTCACTCCGGCGCACCATCTCGTACAGGCGGCTGTTGGCGAGCACCACCGAGGCGTTGGTGGCGACGGTCGACAGCAGCCAGAGGTCCTCGGTGGTAAACGGGCCCCCGCGCCGGTCGGCCACGGCCAGCGCCCCCATCGTCATCCCCTGAGCCCGGAGCGGCGCCACCGCGGCCGATCGGACCGTTACTTCGCCGATCAGATTCACTTCGGGTGTCTCGCCACCCTGCGCCACCTCGATCCGGTCGCTGCCGATTGCCACCCTGACCAAGGCGCCCTCGGCGCTCTCACACACCTGTCTCAATAAGGGTTCGAGCGATCCGGTGGCGGCAACAACCCTGAGCGAGCGGCCTTCCGATTCCGCCAGCGCGACGATGGCTCCGTCCGCCTGAAGGAACCGGGCGGCGTAGCGGGCTACCTGATCGACGATGCGGTCCAGCTGTATCGAGACTGAGAGGACATAGCTCAGCTCCTGAAGCGAGAAGAGCTCGCTGATGCGACGATCCACCTGCACCGCGAGCCGGTCGGCCCTGGCTTCCGCTTCCCGCACCTGTCTGCGCGACCGGATGACCGCGATCGAGAAGGTGGTTCCTATGCTGGCGGCCGCGAACGCCGCGAGCCACCAGACGCGATCGTGAGCCCACCACACCATACCCGCGAGCAGAGTCGCGGCGGCAAGGTGGAGCGGAAGCTCCCACCCACTGCGCCAGCTGGAGACCAGGAGAAGCACGGCGGCACCACCGAGCAGGACCGTCGGTGCAGCCGGCGGATGGGCTATCAAAGCCCCGATGATGACGCAGGCGAGCAGTGCTACAGCCGCGAGGGCCGCGTTGGACGACGGCAGGCGGCCAAGGGGGCGGAGCAGCTCAGGACTCCCGGGAATCGCGCCGGGCGACCCGCTCGGTCACATAGGCTTCCGGCGGCGCGTTAGGCTTCACCCGAATGGACTTGGCGGGTATGCCTACGTTGACGTGATACGGCCGGACATCCTTCGTCGCCACCGCATTGGCGCCGACCATCGCATTGCGGCCCACGCGAACGCCGGCCAGCACAGTGGCGTGGTAGGTGATTCGCACATCGTCCTCCAGGATCGTACGCGCGTTGGTGACGTCCTTCTGATCGACGATGCTATGGGTGTGGCTATAGATGTTGGCGTAATCCGAAATGCTGACCCGATTGCCCAGGGTAATGCCCCCCCGATCGTCGAGCAACACGTTCCGGTGAACCACGACGTCGTCCCCTACCTCGAGATTGTAGCCGTAGGAGAACTCCACGAACTGAAAGCATTTGAAGTTCTTCCCGACGCGGGCCAAGATGTGGGGGGCCAGAATCTGGCGAAACCGTACGCCCAGATGCACGTTCCCGCCGCCCAACGATGACCGGTCGAAGCTCTGCCACAGCCACAGCAAGGGCTTTACCCGGGCGTACCGCTCGTGGTCCACGTCGGCATAGTACTCCGGCTCGAGGGTGATGTTCCACGGGTCGAGCGAAAGCAGGGCCACCCGGGTGGCCTCCGGCGTCTTCGGATCCTGGAGCAACTCTTCGTAGTCCCGCACCCCAGGGTAATAAATCTGAAAGAGTAGGTCCCGGGTCAGCCGGTTCCAGTCGGCCCCAGGCTGCGCCAGCAGCGCGGCCAGATCGGCCAGCCAGCCATCAAAAAACTGTTCGGTGGCTTTGGGCAGTCGGACCGGGCGGAGGGGCAGGTGGGCCATAACGCGCTCGTTGGGATGCCGGCCAGGGCCAAGGGAAGTGCGGACGCCGTCCAATGATGGGTGGTCCCGACTGTTGACACCAGTGCTAATCGGGAATAGAGTAGTAGGAGTTTAGTTGAAATCCATTCTCAAGTACTCTTCTCACCGGAAAGGACCTCCGTGCGTTTCCCCTCCTCTCTCACGGTCGCTGTCCTGGTTGCTGCTCCGCTGGCCGCCCAAGAACCTGAGAGGACCACCCTCGGGGGGTACGGCGAGGTGCACTACAACAACCCCTCCGGACCGGACTCGCCCGGGATCATCAACGTCGCACGATTCGTTCTTTTCGTCTCTCACCAGTTCAACGACAAAATCGCGTTCCGCTCCGAGCTCGAGGTCGAGGACACCAAGGTGGAGGCCGGCCACGACGAGGCGGGAGAGGTCTCAGTCGAGCAGGTCTACCTGGACTATCAGCTTTCTTCGGCCGGAACAGTCCGGGCCGGACTGTTGCTGGCCCCGATCGGAATCATCAACGAAACTCACGAACCCACCACCTTCAACGGAGTGGAACGGCCTGCCTTCGAGAACGATGTCATTCCCACGACCTGGCGCGATCTTGGGCTTGGCTTGGTGGGCACTCTCGGGTCGTCGGGGTTGAGCTACCGTGTCTACCTCCTGAATGGTCTGGTGGCCAGCGGATTTACGGCTGAGGAGGGGATCCGGGAAGGCCGGCAAGAGGGGCAACTCGCCAGCTTCGCTAATCCGTCTCTCACCGGCCGTGTGGAGTGGGCCCGTCCCGGCTTGCGTATCGGGGGTTCGTTCTGGTATGGCGGCACGGCCAATCAGGACGCGGCTTTGGGCAGCGGCACGTTCGCCAATGCTGTCGCGCTGGTCTCCGCCGATGCGCGGTACGACGTGGGCGCATTTATGTTCCGAGGCGTTGTCGCCAACATCAGCATCTCCGACGCCGAGGCAATCAACGCGGCGTTTGGTGGCCAGGTTGGCAGCCGGATCGCGGGTGGTTATCTCGAGGGCGCCTATAATGTGCTCTCCAGCCTTGTCCCTCAGTCCCCCCAGCGGCTCAATGCATTTATTCGCCACGAACGCTACAACACCCAGGCCGGGGTCCCTGACGGCGTCACGCCGGATGACGCACTCGCCCGGAGGGTCACCACAGTCGGCCTTACGTACAAGCCGCTATATAACGTCGCATTCAAGGGCGATTACCAGCTTCTTCGGAATCGCGCCGGAGTGGGAGAGAATGAAGTGTTCAGTCTGGGGGTGGGGTATCAGTTCTAGAGGCGGGGCAGGGGGGCAGCGGGGCAGCGGACAGACATGAGACGCGCTCCGACGATCATTCTGTGTCTTCAGATCTTACTGGCGAGTGCTGGATTGGGGCAGTCGGCTCCGCCGGCGAAGGTGGCCAAGTCGGTCGAGCGGATCTTCGGTAAGGGAACCCGGGTCGACACACTCAAGGTCGATACCGCGTCGGTTCTGAGGATCTCGAAGGCCGGCACCCTTCTCGGGTTTGCCCGGGTTCGCAACGTGAAAGGAAAGGAGCAGCCAATCACCTTTCTCGTGGCCATCGATCCGGCCGATGCGCTCCGCGACGTGGATATCCTGGTGTATCGCGAGCCTCAAGGCGGTGAAGTGGCTTATGAGCCCTGGCGTAAACAGTTCCGCGGCAAAACCGCGGCGGCGCCGCTGCAGGTGGGCAAGGACATCCGAAACATCTCCGGTGCCACCATCAGCTCCAATTCGGTCACTCTCGCCGTCAGGCAGACGCTGGCCGAGCTAACGGCCTGGCACGCTGCGGGAAAAATCAAGTGACGGCAGTCCGGCCGATTGCCTGGAACAGCCTGCCCGAGCCGTTACGGGCGCTGGGACGCTGGATGACAATTGTGCAGCTGGTCGGATATACCACCTCGCTCCTGTTCATCCACCACACCACGGGAATGACGGCTGCGGGGGTCGCGGCACGATATCGGGGCTCCGATCCGGACACTGTTCAGGGTGCAATGCAGTTCCCCAAATCGTATGCCGAGATGCTGACCGTCACTCACACGCACCTCTTCAGCATGGCAGCGATCTTTGTCTTTAGCGGGCTGGCGTTGGCGCTCTGCTCTCGTCCCGGCGAGCGGTGGCGCCGGCTGCTCATCGTGGAGCCGTTCGTGGCCCTGCTGGTCTCGTTCTCCGCGATGTGGCTTATGCGGTATGTGGATCCCCGCTTTAGCTGGCTGCTGGCCATCTCGAGCGCGATCATGGCGATCACCTTTTACGTGCAGACGTACTTCATCCTGCGGGAGCTGACGAGCTCCGCGCGGGCGCCGGCGCCGACATGAAGCGGAGAGAATTCCTCGGCACGCTGGGCACCGGTGTAGTCGCAGCTGTCCGCCCCTTCGCTGCGCTCAGCGCAGGCTCGTCCCCCCGTTTCATCGAGCGCTGGTCCTGGGCGATGGGGCAGGCGGTCCATCTGCAGCTCTATGCCCCGTCGGACGATCACGGGTACGAGGCGGCTGCCGCGGCCCTGGCCGAGCTGCGCCGGGTCGAGGATCGCCTCAGTCTCTTCGATGCCGCAAGCGATCTGTCGGAGCTGAATCGGCGGGCCGGCCGGCAGGGCGGACGGTTTGGCCCTGACCTAGCGGCCGTGCTTGCCCTGGGCCTTCGTATCGAGCGGGAGACTCACGGCGCGTTCAACCCGGCGATCGAGCCTCTGATGCGCGCCTGGGGCTTTCGCCAACCGCGCATCTCCGAACCGAGCGCCCGGGAGATCCGCGCGGCCCGCGCATCGGTGCTGGCGGCAAGGGTGGTCCTGGAAGGCGAGCGCATCTCACTGCCGAGCTCGGAGACCCGGTTGGACTTGGGGGGGATCGGTGTCGGCTACGGGCTGGACCGGGCGGCGGCGGTGCTGCGAAGGATGGGGATCGGGAGCGCCCTGCTCGACGTCAGCGGGGATTGCATAGCCGTCGGCGTGCCTCCGGGATCGGAGGGCTGGCTGGTGGAGATCGCCCCTCCGGTGAAGGGAGGGCGCCCAGTGGGCTTCACCCATCTGCGCGATGCCGCGTTGGCTACGTCGGCCAACACAGCGTCGGTAGTGCGCTATGGACGGGCAGCTCGGGGCCATGTGATGAATCCCGAGTCAGGCTGGCCGGCCGACGCGCTGGTGCAGGTATCGGTAGTAGCCCGAAGCGGTGTCGAGTCCGATGCGCTGTCGACGGCGATGCTGGTGTCGGGGAGGCCGGATAGAGGCGTGGTGCGGTACTATAAGGCGTGACCGGGAACAGCAAGAAGCGTGAGAGGGAACAGCAAAAAAGCTTACTTGGTCGTGTCCGGGCGCTGGCTTCGGGACCGGGCCGCAACTCGCGCCCGCTCCCGATCGAGTGTGCTCTGCTTGTCCCGCCAATCCGAGGTCAGCCCGCCATACGACAGCGTGAATGAGTCGTTGACCGGAATATCTTCCTCGAAAACATAAATCGCGCTTACCTGTTCCCGCACGCCCAGTTGCCCGGACGTGAACCGGGGCGAGAGGGGGACGATGCCGAGCGGCTGGAAGACCTGGCTCCTGATGAGCAATGCCAGGATCTGGGGGTCGAATCGCACGTCCGGCCGGAACCCGAAAAAGCTGACCAGGGCCAGGCCCGGCCGTGAGACTCCACCCCGGGAGGCCACAGAGTCAATTCCGCGGCGATGAGACTCGATCAGCCCGTGCAAAGCCAGGTACGTGTCCCGTGCCATGAGGGGTGTCAGCTCTGCATCCAATGGGATGAAACGGATCTCGAGCTCGTCGCTGCGCAGCCGGAGGGAAAGGTCGTCCTGATTTAGCGACCCATAGCCCAGGGGAAGGGGACCGCCCCTCTGGCCATCCTGGCCGGCGGCCCGCGAGGCGCAGCCCAGCAGGCAGAGCACCGCTACCATTCCAAGCGTTCTCACGAGTTCTCCTTCCCCACGGCAACGATGCTGCTGGCGAGCTCCGCCAATCCAGAGGTGGTTCGGCTACTGGTGAGCTGAAACTCGTCGGGGCCCAGCCCGAGGGCGCGGGCCAGCTCGCGGGCCCGGGGCTCCACGGCGGATCGGGTCAGCTTATCGGCCTTGGTGAACACCGCTAACACCGGCCGCCCGCTCCGGACCAGGAGATCCTGCATCTCTCGGTCTTCCTTCGAAGGATCGCGACGAATATCGAGCAGCCAGACTACTCCGGCCAGGGTCGAGCGACGTTGAAGGTAACCGTCGACCAGTTTGCGGTACCCGGCGCGGGCGCTGTGGCTCGCCTTGGCGTAACCGTAGCCCGGAAGATCGACCAGATAGAGCTCGGGCGCCCGGTAGAAGTTGAGCAGCGTGGTCTTGCCGGGGGATCCGCTGACCCGGGCCAGTCCGGGCCGTCCCACCAGGGCATTGAGCAGGCTCGACTTCCCCACGTTTGACCGGCCGATGAAGGCAATTTCGGGAAGCTCGGGCTCTACTCTGACTTGCGCGTCGGGGAAGGAGCCAACGAACCGAATGGGCTGGGTGTGCAGGGGGTTGGATGGGTCGGGTCCCAGTTGCACAAAGGGCGGACCAGGGTCCGCCCCTACGTGCTCTGCCATCGGTCGCGCCGTTCTCGTCCTTCCCGCTTTTCCCGTCTTTCCCGCGCTCACGCCTCGCGCTTGGTCCGGGCGCGCTCCGTCACAATAAGGGGTGAGGTGCCCTCGTTGATCGCTTCCTTGGTGATGACGATCTCCCGGACGTCTTCCCGGTTGGGCAGGTCGAACATGATGTCGGTCATCATGGTTTCCAGAATGGCGCGGAGACCACGGGCGCCGGTGCCCCGCTTCAGGGCCCGTTGTGCCACTGCCCGGAGCGACTCGGGATCGAAGGTGAGACCGACGTCCTCCAGCTCGAACAGCTTCTTGTATTGCTTGGTCAGGGCGTTCTTGGGCTCGACCAGAATCCGGACCAGAGCCTCTTCATCGAGGGCCTCGAGCGAGACCACCACCGGAAGCCGGCCGACCAGCTCGGGGATGAGCCCGAATCGGAGCAGGTCATCCGGCTCCACCTCGGAGTACGGATTGCCCGTCGTGAGCTGGGGATTGGACTTCCGCTCGGTGCTGCTGAAGCCGATCTGCTGCCTGCCGGTGCGGGCCTCGATGATCTTTTCCAGGCCGTCGAACGCGCCGCCGCAGATGAAGAGGATGTCCTTGGTGTTGATCTGGATGTACTCCTGCTGCGGATGCTTGCGGCCGCCCTGAGGTGGTACCGAGGCGATGGTGCCTTCGAGAATCTTGAGCAACGCCTGCTGCACGCCTTCCCCGGACACGTCCCGGGTGATGCTCGGATTTTCCGATTTCCGCGCGATCTTGTCGATCTCGTCGATGTAGACGATCCCCCGCTCGCATTCGGCCACATTGAACTCACCCGCCTGGAGCAGGCGAACCAGAATGTTCTCCACGTCCTCGCCGACGTAACCGGCTTCGGTGAGGGTGGTGGCATCGGCGATGGTAAAGGGAACGTCGAGGATCCGGGCGAGGGTCTGGGCCAGCAGCGTCTTGCCGACGCCGGTGGGGCCGAGCAGCAGAATATTGGACTTGTCCAGCTCGACGTCGCCTTCCCGGCCGCTGGAGGCGTTGATCCGCTTGTAGTGGTTGTACACCGCGACGGCCAGGGTCCGCTTGGCCCGCTCCTGCCCGATCACATACTGGTCCAGCACGTCCTTGATCTCGGAGGGCGTAGGGACCTGAGTAATGCTGTCCGCGACCTCACGCTCCTCGTCTTCCGCCAGGATCTCATTGCAGAGTGTGATGCACTCATTGCAAATGTAGACCGAGGGACCGGAGATGAACTTCCGGACGGAATCCTTCGATTTTCCGCAGAAGGAGCAGCGGAGATGCTTGTCGTTGGACATGGAGTCGCGTCGTGATGAGGTGGATCGGTGCCCGGAAAGCTGCCCCCGGGTCCTCCGAGCGTCAAGTCTCCTTGCCGTCCTTACCGTTCTTGTGCGGCACCAGGTCCTTGTGGGGCGTGAACACGCTGTCGATGATGCCGTAGGCCTTGGCTTCCTCCGCGCTCATGAAGCGGTCCCGGTCCATGTCGCGCTCGATGGTCTCGATCGGCTGGCCCGTGTGCAGGGCGTAGAGCGAGTTCATCTTCGAGCGGAGGTAGAGGATTTCGCGGGCCTGGATTTCGATGTCGGCCGCGGTGCCCTGGGCCCCGCCCGAGGGCTGGTGGATCATGATCCGGGAGTGCGGCAAAGCGCTGCGCTTGCCCTTGGCGCCGGCCGCCAGCAGGAAGGAGCCCATCGACGCCGCCATCCCCATGCAGATGGTATTCACCGGTGCCCTCAGGTGTTGCATGGTGTCATAGATGGCCATTCCGGCGGACACCACCCCGCCCGGCGAGTTGACGTAGAGGTAGATGTCTTTGTCCGGGTTGTCGGCTTCCAGGAAGAGCAGCTGGGCGATGATGATGTTGGAGACATCGTCGTTGATCGGCGCGCCGAGGAACACGATGCGGTCCATCAGCAGCCGGGAGAAGATGTCGTAGGTGCGCTCGCCGCGGCTGGAACGCTCGATGATGTAAGGCGGGTACAAAGTGGCCATGATCAAGACCTGATGTCTTCGACGGTGGATTGCTTGAGGAGGAAGTCGAACGCTTTCTCCTCGGTGATTGCCCGCTCCAGCTCCTGGAGCCGGTTGGACTTCTGGAGGGAGGCATAGACCTGGCCGGCCGGCACTCCCCGGGTCCCGGCCATGGTGTTGATCCGCTCGTCCAGCTCCGACTCGGTGGCGCGGAGTCCCTGCGCCTCGACCAGGGCGTCGAGCGCGAGATCCCGCTTGACCTGCTCCTCGGCGATGGGCTGGAACTGCTTCTCGAATCCGGCGAGCTGGTCCTCCGGCACCTTGTACATCTCGGCGTAGCCGTGCAGCAGCCGGTGCACCAGCGAGTGAGGGGCCTCCACCCGGTTGGCGTCCACCAGCTGCCCGATCAGATTGCGCCGCAGCTCGGCGTCGGCCTCCCGGACGGCCTCGCGCTCCAGATCCTGCCGCACGGCTGAGCGCAGTGCCTCGAGGCTCTCGAAGTCGCCCGCCTCCCGCGCCAGCGCATCGTCCAGCGGCGGAAGCTCCTGGCGCTTCACCTCGTGCAGCGTGATGCGGACCCGCCGGCTCTGCCCCCGCCGCGATTCGTCCGGGTGGTCCTCCGGAAAGCGCACCTCGGCTTCGCTGGTCTCGCCCGGCACGAGCTGCATGATTCGCTCTTCCAGCTCCGGAATGGCCTGGTTGTCGCCCAGGACCAGGTCGTGGGGCTGGGACGCACCGGCGACCCCGTTTTCTATCGGGGCTACATCCACCCGCACCATTTGACCCGGGGTCGGTTTGGCTGCTTCGGTCGGAATCCAGGCGGCCTTGTGCTCCTGGATGCGGGCGAGCTGCTCGTCCACGGCGCTGTCGGTCACCGGCGCCACCCGCCGCTCCAGCCGGAATCCGCCTACGCGCTCGAGCTTGAGCTCGGGGCGAACCTCGACGTGCAGCTCGAACTCGATTGGACTGCCGTCCTCGAACTTGAGATTCCGGATGGCGGGATCGGTGATCGGCTTGAGGGACTCGGCGGTCTTGGCGGTTTCCCAGCTTTCCCGAATCACCTCTTCCAGCACCGTCTGCCGGATGGCATCGCCGAACCGCTTCCGCACGACCGTATCCGGGGCCTTGCCGGGACGAAAGCCGGGGAGACGGGCCCGCTTGGCGTAGTACTTGAGCGCCCGGGCCTCGGCCTCGCGCACCCGATCGACGGGCACAGTCACGCGCAGTGACTTGGAGGCGGAGTCTTCGGCGGTTTTCTCGACGGTGATTTGGTCCATTGTGGGGGGAATCTACCCTGACGTTGTCCCCAGGGTCAATTTGGGACTCAAAACGCCAAACGTTGCACCCACTGTTGCAGAACCCGCCGGGTGCCGCCAAGATTCGGCGCGCGTGACCCTCTCCTTCCCAGGCTGACTATGCCGACGGTGCTGCTGGTAGACGACGAGAGCTCGGTGCGAGCAGCCTTGCGCAAACTCTTCGAGCGGGCCGGCCTCACCGTGCTCGAGGCGGACTCGGGGCGCGGTGCCCTCGAGACCATCGCCACCGATCCCGGGATTTCCGCGGTCGTCAGTGATTTCCTCATGCCCGAGATCAACGGCGTCGATTTCTATGATGCGCTGGTGGCCCAGTCACCCCACCTCAGAGAACGGGTGGTCTTCCTGACCGGCGCGGCCAAAGACCCCCGGGTGCATCACCCGCTGGAGCAGCGGGGCGTCCCGCTCATCAGCAAGCTGGACGACTTTCAAATCGTGCTCGATGCGGTGAAGCTGGCGCTGCTCCGACGGCACTAACCGCTCCGACGATTTTGTCGGATTCTTCCGGTCGATCCCACAATCGTGTAGACGGACCCACTCCGCGGTGCACCGGGAAGCCCCAGTCCGGGGGTTAAGGGTGTGCTCCCTTTGGCATGTGGGTTGCCTTCAGGACGGCGGCAGTCTCGGACCTGACGCTGTTTCGGAATCGTGACCTGGTCTTGGTCGCACAGCTTCCCTATGAGCCGATAGTTCACGCCATGCGGTTCCGACCGGCGCTGAACGTACCCGAGGAGTTTGCGATGAAGTTTCCGGTTCTTCGACCGATACTGGGAT
>JBJMPK010000104.1:0-5408 GCA_045803245.1 Gemmatimonadales bacterium | reverse complement strand
CCCCGAACAAAACGTCCCAGCCAAGTCGCGTACTGCTCGGCCAACGGGCGATCGAGACCCAGCGCCTTACGCTGGGACGCAAGCTGCTCCTGGGTGGCGGTCGGGCCAACGAGGAGAAGAGCGGGGTCACCCGGGGCGAGCCGGATGAGAAAAAACATCAGGGTGACGACACCGATGACGACCGCGAGGCCGACCATGGCGCGTTTGAGAAGGGCTCGTATCATGAGTTGAATGTACGTAGCCACCACCCCCCATCGGCCAGCGGAACCGGCCCGAGCCCGTGCGGCTTCAAGCGCCGACTTCCCCCTACCCCGCCCCTTGCGCTCAGCCTTTGGGGCTCAGCCCAGTTCCACTGGCCGCCCCGCCCAGCAATCAGCCATGGCGGGGGAGCGGCTGGTGAGCAGTGGACCCTGAAGGGCGCGTCAGTGCGCACTCAAACAGCTTGTGATCTCTACTACAAGTGCGCAGTGCAGCGCCCGGATGGGTCCGCTGCTCACCAGCCGCGCAGGGCTGGGGGCAGCGTGGAAGCTGGCAACGAACAGCATAGCTGCGCTAAAATAGGCAGTGCTCTCGACGCGTTCATGCATTCTGCTGTTTGCTCTCCTGACCTCCGCCTGCGGATCGAGTGCCGACCGTCGCGGCGCCACGGTGCTCTTCGCGTCCGGCGCCGATCTCCAGAGCATCAATCCGCTGCTCACGGTTCATCCACTGGCGCGGCAGGTGCAGCGCTATGTGCTACTCACGACATTGGCGCGATACGACAGCACGCTGACCCCACAGCCATATCTCGCACGCCGCTGGGAGTGGTCACCCGATCGCACCCGGCTCACCTTTCATCTCCAGCCGTCGGTACGCTGGCACGACGGGTGGCCCACCACCGCCCGGGACGTGGCCTGGACACTCGAGGCCGCCCGCGATCCCGAGACCGGCTATCCTCGATCCAACGAGCTTGCCCAGCTGCGCTCCGCCCGGGCCGCCGACGATTCCACCGCCGTACTGACGTTCGGCTCGCCGCAGTCCGGTTTTCCCGATCTGCTCACCGACCTCGCGATTCTCCCGGCTCATCTGCTCGACACCGTACCCCACGCCGCATTGCGCCAGGCTCAGTGGAACACCACACCGGTGGGGAACGGGCCGTTTCGATTCGTCTCCCACCAGGCGAACCGGCGTTGGGTCTTCGCCGCCGACAGCTCCTTCCCCGCCGCTTTGGGCGGACCGCCCCGGCTGGAGCGGTTCATCGTGGTGGTGGTGGACGAGCCCACCACCAAGCTCGCGGCCCTCGTGTCGGGCGAGCTCGACTTCGCGGGGATTCAGCCGGCGCACGCGGAGTTTGTCCGCCGAGACCCCAACCTCGAGGTGGTGAGCTATCCTCTGCTCATGACCTACGGCATCGTATTCAACACCAGGCGGCCGCCGTTCAACCGGCTGGCGGTCCGCAGCGCGCTGAGTCGCGCGATCGATCGCCAGGAGCTGGTCGACGGATACATCTATGGTTTCGGTACGCCGGCCGAGGGACCGGTTCCTCCCACCGCCCCGAACTATCTTCCCATCGTCGCGGGAGCGGCGGCCCCGCTGGCGCCAGAGGGGCGGATCGCCTTCGAGCTGCTGACGGTCGGTAGTGGCGAGGCTGCGCTCGAACAGATGCTGCAGGCGCGCTTGAGAGGTGCCGGCTTCGATCTCAGGATCCGGCAGCTGGAGCTCTCGGCTTTCCTCGCGCGAGTCTACGGCGCCCACGATTTCGAGGCCGCGGTGCTCGGGATTCCGGGCGACTTGAGCCTCGGGTATCTCAGCCCGCTCGCCGCTCTTGCCGGCCTCACGGCTCCATCGGGTCCGGTTCCGGCTCAGCGTCTGTTCGCCGATTCGGTGCCGGTTGCTTTTCTCTACCATGTCCGAGGACTTCAGGGGATGAACCGGCGGGTGCGCGGTGTCACCATGGACATCAGGGGCGAGCTGGTGACGGTGCACGACTGGTGGGTTGCCCGATGAGGACGGCGTCGAGCCCGGGAGACAGCTTCGCGGCCGTGGCTCCGGTCCGTCTCGATCTGGCGGGCGGCTGGACCGACGTGCCTCCCTTCTCAGCCCGGGAGGGCGGCCTGGTAGTGACTGCCGCGGTTCAGCTGTTTGCCCGGGCCGAGGTCCGGCTTGGTGGTCGTGGCTTCCGCCTGATATCGGAGGACCTCGGCGATGAGCTCCACGTGAACGATTCGTCGGGACTCGTAAGGGACGGCCGCCTGGATCTGCTCAAAGCGGGACTGCGGATGCTGCCGGTGGGTGCCTGCACTCTGATCAGCCGTTCCGATGCACCGGCTGGCTCGGGTTTAGGCAGCTCCGGCGCTCTGGATGTGGCGCTCATTGCCGCATTATCGGGGGCCCGCGGCGAGAGTCCCGATCCGGTGGAGATCGCGGAGGCAGCCTGCCATCTCGAGGCGGTGGAAGCCGGTATACCCGGCGGGCGCCAGGATCAGTTTGCCGCCGCGCACGGTGGCTTTCTTCGCCTCGAGTTTCGTGATCCCGATGCTGAGGTACAGCGCCTCAAGGTAGAGCCGGGCTTCGCCCGGGACCTGGCCCGAAGAATGGTGCTGTGCTACACCAGCGCTTCCCGTTTTTCAGGCACCACGATCTCACGGGTCATGCAAGCCTACGAGCAGGGAGAGCGTAACGTCGTCGGCGCTCTGCACGGTATTCGAGCAGTGGCCGAGAAGATGGCGGAGGCATTGGGAGCCGGGGATACGGCGGCCGTGGGGCGGCTGCTGACGGAAAACTGGAAGTACCAGCAGGCGCTCGATTCTCGGATGTGCACCGAAGACATGGCCCGTCTCGAGCGGGCGATGACCGCGGCCGGCGCCCTCGGCGGGAAGGCAGCCGGGTCCGGGGCCGGTGGGTGCATGTTCTTTCTCGGTCCCGACGATCCGTCCACAGCGATCGAAGCGGCCCGCGCATTCGGGGCCCAACTGCTTCCGGTTCAGTGGGCCCCCCGGGGCGTGCATCAGTGCTGAGCGGAGACGAGCTGGCCGAACGGCGCAACGTCATAGAGGCCGCAGCCGATCTGCGTGGCCTTCGCGATCGGCTGATCGAACGGGCCCGCCCGCTCCTCTCCCGAATGCCACTCATACCCAACGTGAAGGCACTCCTGACCAGCGATGGGGGCATCTGCCCCGATGACGGTACTCGCCTCGCGTTCGATCCCTGGAGCCCGACAGCTCATCGCTGCCCCCATTGCGGTCGCCAGTTTGCCGGTGCGCGCCACGACCGTGCCTGGGCTCACTATCAGCACCT
Organism: Gemmatimonadales bacterium; assembly: GCA_045803245.1. Taxonomy (GTDB): domain Bacteria; phylum Gemmatimonadota; class Gemmatimonadetes; order Gemmatimonadales; family GWC2-71-9; genus CAVVWJ01. The sequence continues at coordinate 2,132 of JBJMPK010000104.1, read as the reverse complement.
CTGGCTCGGCGAGCGAATGGCCCACCTCGCGACCCTGGCGGTGATCGCCGGGCTCGAGGATGCCGGCCGTCTCGCCAACCAGCTGCTTCAGGGGTACCGGAGCTATCTCGATTATCCCAACCGCGACAACGTCCTGGGCCCGAGCCGCCTCTTCTACTCGACCTATCTCGAGTCGATCTGGATCGCGAATTATCTCGCAGCCGCGATACTCCTACGGGAGAAGGAGCTTCTCAGCGACGAGAGTGCGGAAGTCGTCTCGATGGTGGCGGACGAGGCTGCCAACCTGATCGGTGACTACGATGAGGGCCTCTCCAACCGTCAGACCTGGAACAACGCCGCGCTCGCCGCCATCGCCGTCTGGTTCGAGGACGGCGATCTGGCAACCCGGGCTATCGAAGGCCAGAGCGGAGTCCTCGCCCACCTGCTTCACGGTTTTGGTGAGGACGGCATGTGGTACGAGGGCGATAACTACCACCTGTTCGCGCTGCGGGGCCAGCTCCTGGCGATGGGGTGGGCCCGCCAGGCAGGAGTCGATCTCCTGAGCGATCCTCGGCTGGCCGGCCGGCTCGCGGCCGCGCTTCGGGCTCCCGCGTTGACCGCCTTACCGGACTTCAGCTTTCCGGCCCGGAAGGACTCTCGCTTCGGGGTTTCGCTCGCGCAACCGATGTACCTCGAGCTCTGGGAAATCGGACTGGCTCGTCTGGGTGGCACTGCAGGGAACGATGAGCTCTGGAGCTGGCTGGCGCAGTTGTACCAGTCCCCCGCGCCGGAAGCGCAGACATTCGACTCCTATCTCCATGAAGCCGGTGAATCCGTCCCGGACCGCCCGCGCAGCCGGCGTGATCTCTCGTGGTGGTCGCTGCTCGAGATGGTGCCATCGTTGCCGGTCGACACGGGTCCGTGGTCGCCCGGTAACGTACTGGCGGAAGGGCAAGGGCTGGCGGTGCTGCGCTCGGGCAGCCGGTACGCCAGCCTCGAGTGCGGCCCCTCGGGAGGAGGCCACGGCCACCCGGACCGGCTCAATCTCGTGCTCCACGCCAATGGCGAATACTGGCTACCGGACTTCGGCACTGGTTCCTATGTGGCGCGCGACCTGTTCTGGTATCGCTCCACCCTGGCCCATAACGCGCCCCGGCTGGATGGCGTCTCCCAGTTGCCGGGTGACGCCTTATGCGAGAACTTCGCCGAGAGTGGCGAATGGGCCTGGGTGCGGGGCCGCTATGGCGACCTGACTCGCACGCTGATCGCCGGACCAGGCTATCTGCTCGATGTGGTCGATCTGGCCGCAGCGGACGAGCACCGGCTCGAGCTCCCCTGGCACCTGAGCGGACCGGCCGATGTCTCGCCCGGCGGAGCCTGGGAGCCAGCCGAGCTGGAGGACGAATTCGCCCGCCAGCTGGAGCGGTACCGGGTGTCCGCCGGACCCATCGTGCTTCAGGCCTGCGGACGCGCCGGAGCCACATTGCGCGCCCACCTGGTGTTCGATGGCGATCTCATCCGGGCGGTCGGACCCGGTGCTCCCGGCTCTCACGACCCGGTCCCGTTCTATTTTGCCCGAGCCACCGGAAAGAAGATTCGCATCGTGACACTGCTGGAACCCGTGATCGGATCGCCCATAGTACGGGGAGTCCGGGTAGACGGTGGGATCGAAGTCGAGACCACCACCGGCAAGCATCATCACACCGCCACCGTGGAAGGCTGGGAGATCGCGAGCGAGACCGGTGTCGTCCGGCTCGGTGGTGCTCGGCGGCAACCCCAGCCATTTCAGCCGCTGATTCAGCACGATCGGCCTCTGGTAGCTCGTGGTGTGGCGGTCCCGGTGGTGGAACCGCCGGCGTTAGACGGGAGTCTCGAAGGCGTTGACCTCGATCAGCCGCTCTCGCTGGACCATGAAGACCAGTATCGCAGGAGTGAGGAGCCGTACCTCGGCCCCGAAGAGTTCTCCGCTACTGCCTATGTCAACTGGAGCGACCAGGGGCTCTATCTGGCCGTGGACGTGGTCAAGCCGGACGTCATACCGCGCGACCCAGCGACGCCGCCACTCCGGCTGGACAATGAGGCCGATGAAATCCACGCCGATGGGATCCAGGTGTATCTGCAATTTGGTGAGGAGGTCCATGGTTATCTGGTGG
>JBJMPK010000103.1:0-6976 GCA_045803245.1 Gemmatimonadales bacterium | reverse complement strand
TCCTGCACTACGGAGAGCACCTCTCCGAACCGCTGAGAGAGCTGGTCCGGCAGGCATCCGAACGGCCGTTAGCCGACAAGGAATAGACGGAACGAAGCAGAAGAGAGGGCGGCCCGAGTCGGCCGCCCTGTTTATTGCTTCAGTCCTGCCCCTGTCCCGCCTTGGCCACCGTTTCCAGCTGGCCCACCGATACCGGGGTCTGAAGCGCTTCGCGTATGATGCGGTTTTGCTCTGCGGCGTGCGCCGCGGGATAGCCTTCCGCCGGACTCGCCCGCTCGGGACGGCCGACGTACCGAATGTCCATGCCGTGGCCTTCGCTCACCAGCTCTCGGAGCTTAGCCTCAAGATACCGCCAGGCCCCCATGTTGAGGGGCTCCTCCTGAACCCAGATCAGCTCCCTGGCGCCGCTGTAGCGTGGTAGCAGCTGCCGCAGCTCAGCCCAGGGGAAAGTGTATAGCTGTTCCAGGCGGACGATGGGCGGCCGCTCGGGGCCGAGCTTTTCCGCCTCTTGCAGCAGGTCGTAATACACCTTCCCGGTGCACATCAGGAGACGACGGGCCCGTTCCGGATTCTTGGCAAAGAGTGGATCGTCGATGACCGGCCGGAAATACCCGGTTGCGAGATCCTCCAGCCTCGAGGTGGCCAGCGGATGCCGGAGGAGGCTCTTAGGGGTGAACAGGACCAGGGGACGCTGCCGGGAGCGCTTCGCCTGCCGGCGCAGCAGGTGGAAGTACTGGGCCGGGGTAGTGCAGTTTGCCACCCTGATATTCCCCTCGGCCGCCAGGTGGAGGAACCGCGCCATGCGGGCGCTGGAATGCTCCGGTCCCTGGCCCTCATAGCCGTGGGGCAGGAGCAGCGTCAGACGGGTGGTCAGCCCCCACTTGGCGAGTCCGGCGGAGATGAACTGATCGATGATCACCTGCGCCGCATTCACGAAATCGCCGAACTGGGCTTCCCAGAGCACCAGCGACTCGGGCGCCGCTACGCTGTACCCATACTCGAAGCCGAGTGTCGCCAATTCCGAGAGCGGGCTGTTGTGCAGCTCGATCGGCGCCAGCGCACCCGGCAGATTCCTGATGGGCGCTGTGACGGCTCCCGTGTTCACGTCGTGAAGCACGAGGTGCCGCTGGCTGAAGGTCCCGCGTTCGGTATCCTGTCCGGTGAAGCGAACCGGCACGCCCTCAGTGAGGAGTGAGCCGAGCGCCAGGGTCTCGGCATGAGCCCACTCGATACCGCCCTCGGGACCGAGCGCGGAGCGGCGGCGCTCGAGCTGCTTCCGCAGCTTGGGATGCACCGCGAACCCTTCCGGCCAGGTGTGCAGCTGCTCGTTCAGCGCCTTGAGAAACTCCGGAGCCAGCGCGGTCTCGACTTCCTGTCCCGGCCCGCTCAGGCGCACCGGGGTCTCCTGCGTGGTCACCCGACCCATGCTGGTCTTGAACGCCTGCTGGATATCCACCAGCCGCTGGTATGCCTGCTCGGCCTCGCGATCCGCCTCTTCCCGGGTGATCGCCCCCGCCTCCACCAGCGTGCCGGCATAGATCTCCCGCACGCTGGGCAGGTTCTTGATCCGCTCGTACATGAGGGGCTGGGTATAGGCCGGCTCGTCGCCCTCGTTATGCCCATGGCGGCGGTAGCCCACCAGGTCGATGACCACGTCCTGGTGAAACCGGTCTCGGTATGCCATGGCCAGACGCACGGCGGAGAGACAGGCTTCCGCATCGTCGGCGTTGACATGAACGATGGGGATATCGAAGCCCTTCGCCAGATCGGATGCGTAGCGGGTGGAACGGGCATCTTCCATGTCGGTGGTGAAGCCGACCTGGTTGTTGGTGATCAGATGCAGCGTCCCGCCGGTGCGATAACCTTTCAAGGCACCGAGGTTGAGGGTCTCGGCGACAACGCCCTGGGCGGCGAATGCCGCGTCGCCATGAATCGCAACCGGTAAGGCCGCGCTCGGATCGTGATGCGGCTCGCGTCCCCGCCGCTGCGTCTGCTTGGCGCGCGCCCGGCCGTCCACCACGGGAGATACGAACTCCAGATGACTCGGATTGGGCGAGAGGCTGACCGTTATCGCCTTGCCCTTCGGGGTGACGTACGCCCCCTCGGCCCCGTGATGATACTTCACGTCGCCGGTGCCGCCTTCGGGCGTGAGTTGACCCCCCTCGACCTGCCGGCCGCCCTCGAATTCCGCGAAGATGGTCTCGTAGGGCCGTCCCACCGTGTGGGCCAGCACATTCAGCCGTCCGCGATGGGCCATGCCGATGACCACGTCACGGGCTCCCGACTCCGCGGCGCTCTCGATGGTGAGATCGAGCATGGGGACCAGCAGGTCCACGCCCTCGATGGAGAACCGCTTCTGTCCCAGATAGGCCTTGTGCAGGAATCGCTCGAGCGTCTCCACCTCGGTGAGCCGGCGTAGGAGGCGGCGCTGCTGGTCGGGCGGAAGCGGCTTGCGGTAGGCGCCGGATTCGATCTTCTCGCGGAGCCAGACCCGCTCCTCGTGGGTGGAGATGTGCTCGATCTCGTAGGCCATGGTGCCGCAGTAGGTCGCCTGGAGATAGGGCAGCGACTCCGCCAGAGTCTGGCCCGGAACGGCGATGCGGAGTACCCGGGACGGAATTGCTGCCATGATGTTGGGGGTCAGACCGAGTGCCGCCGGGTCGAGCGCCGGGTCGCCGATGGGGTCGGTGCCCAGGGGATCGAGCTTGGCCGCCAGGTGGCCATGCATGCGGAACGCCTTGACGAGCGCCATTGCGGCGGCAACGTGGTACATCATCTCCGGCGGGACGGCTTCGGGCGATCCCCCCTGCTTCGGCGCGGCCAGGTACTTGATCTCGGAGAGCTTGAGACTCTCCGCGATCAGCTGGTAGAACCCCTGCTCGCCCTGGAGCAGCCGGTCGACGATGCCGAGAAAAGCGCCTGATTCCGCTCCCTGGATCACGCGGTGATCGTAGGTGCTGGTGATCGTCATGACCTTGCTGATGCCCAGCTCATTCACGCGCTCCTTGGGCAGCGGGGCGAACTCCGCCGGAAAACCGATCGCCCCGACGGCTATGATGCTGCCTTGTCCCGCCATGAGGCGGGGCACCGACGCGGCCGTGCCGAGGCCGCCCGGGTTGGTGAGCGACATGGTGGCGCCGGTGAAGTCGTCCGGCATCAGCTTGTTGGTGCGGGCCTTTTCGACCAACGCTTCGTATGCGGCATGGAAGGCAGCAAACTCCATCGTTTCCGCGCGCTTGATGACGGGGACCACCAGCCCGCGGCTCCCGTCCTTCCGCTGCACGTCCACGGCAAGGCCGAGGGCCACGCCGTCCGGCTGGACCCGGTGCGGCACGCCATCGATCAGAGACAGGGTATGTCCCATGACGGGCATCTGCTTCACAGCTTGTACGACGGCGTAGGCAATCAGGTGGGTGAACGAGAGCTTTTCGGATCGACCGGCAGTCTGGAGCGCGGCGTTCAGGCTCCGGCGCCGCTCTTCGAGCACGGCCACGGAAAGCTCCCGAAAGGTGGTGGCCGTCGGAACCGTGAGGCTTTCGGTCATGTTGGCGACGAGCTTGGCGGCAGGGCCTTTGATCGGGCTGACGCCCGAGGCGGGTAGGCGGGTAGGCTGGTAGGCTGGGTCGGCGCTTCTTGGGCCAGTGGCCGGTCCCGACTCAACCGCTTGGCTGCCCTCATTGCTTACCCGCTTACCCGCCTCCCCGCTTACCTGCTTACCCGCGTCCCGGCCGTCCCGCTCCCCGACCACCCCGCTCTCGAACAGGCGCCGCCACTCGGGCCCGACCGCGGCCGGATCCCTCAGAAACTCCTCGTACATGGCCTGCGCAAACCCTGCGTTGGCCGTCTCAAACACGTTCGGATCCACGGTCGCATCCCGACTTTGGAAGGGGGTAACGAAAGATAACGGCTCGAAAAGCCGACCGCAGATCGGGGCAACTTGCCGGCCGCGATTCTACGGGTATAGTAAAGACATGCTGCGGCACTTCAGTACTGCATCCGTATCGACGTCGATGACGATCGCGCTCCTTGCTCTCGGCTGTGGCGGGGGGAGCGACGCCGGCACGCCCCCTAGCACCACGGCCATTGCCAAGACCACGACCAACAGCGGCGATGCCCAGAGCGGCACGGTGGGGGAGCCGCTGGTGAATCCCCTTCAGGTGCTGGTCACTGACAATGGAACTGCATCCTCCGGCGTGACCGTGTCATGGTCTGCGGGAACTGGAGGCGGATCCCTGGATCCAGCCTCCGGCGTGACCGATGGGAATGGAATCGCGAGCACCTTCTGGACACTCGGGACTACCGCCGGTGCGCAGACTGCGCAGGCGGCTCTGACCGGGGCCGCCGGCTCTCCCGTGAGCTTCACCGCTACGGCCGCCGCCGGTCCTGCAGCCGCGCTGGAGAAGGCCGCAGGGGACGGGCAGACCGGCACCATCAACGCGCAGTTGGCCAGTCCGGTGCAGGCCAAGGTTCAAGACCAGTTCGGTAACGGGGTCGGAGGAGTGGCTGTCACCTGGGCCGCAGTGGGTGCCACCGTTTCGGCCGGGTCGGTGCCCAGCGATGCGGCCGGGATATCGCAGGTCCAGGTGACGCTGGGCGGAACCGCTGGACAGATTACCATCACAGCCGATGCCGGAGCTATCGGGGCTCAGACCTTCACCGCAACGGCTACGGCCGTTGCCCCAGCCACGATCAGCGTCGTCAACAACGCGTTCAGTCCATCCGCCATCACCATCAGCGCACATACCACGGTAACCTGGACCTGGGGGACCGCGAGCTTCGGTCATAACATTGTTCCTGACAACGGGACCACCCCGGCAACCAGCGGGGCCTTAGCGAACTCGCCCCACTCGTACCAGTTTACCTTCGATACTCCGGGCACTTACCGCTATTATTGCGCTAACCATGGCGGGCCAGGCGGACTGGGCATGTCAGGTACGGTCACGGTCCAGTAGGTTCTCACCCCTCGGCTGTCGGGCATGCCGGCAGCCCAGCTTCCTCCTTTCCCCACGCCCTAAATACCGAAGCCGGTAGCATCGACAAAGCTTCGATATCGCTCCGCTTCGTCCGCTATGCGTGCCGGGTCCCAGCCGAGCTCATCCCCCATCAGCTCAGCCACCCGCTGCGCGGCGGGCGCGCCGTGCTCGATGTGCTCGTAGTACAGGTGGAACCGCCGCACCATCACATCCTCCACCGTCTGTGCCAGCTCGCGCCGCACTGCGTGCACGACTTCGGCTTCCATGGCTGGATGGGATGGCACGAGCTGCCGGAGTAATCCTCGGTCGGCTCCCACCAGGTTGAATATTCCGGCGGCTTCGGTGCCGTAGTGCCGCAGCAGGTGGTCCACGCTCGGAGCCGGGATGCCGAGCTCCAGTCCCCGCTCTCGAAATTGACTCAGGTCCGCCGTCTCGCCGCCGGGGAGTGGCTCCTCGTCGGTAGCGGCCACGGCATGGCGGCGCCGGCCATCGCGGTGTTTCAGCTCTCGCATGGCCTGGTCCACCACTTCGGCGGCCATCGAACGGTACGTGGTCAGCTTTCCGCCGACTACCGTCAGCATCCCGCCGGAGCCTCGCACCACGGCGTGTTCCCGCGGCCGGCTCGAAGCGCTCCGGCGGTCCCGATCCATCAGCAACGGCCGCAGCCCGGCCCAGGTGGCGCGGACGTCGTCCATGCTGAGGCGGGCGCTGGGGAATCGGGAGTTGGCCGAGCGAAGCAGGTAGACGACGTCATCGGCACTGACCCGAAGGTCGTCGGGTGGTTCCACCGTGTCGGTATCGGTGGTGCCGATATACGAGAGATCGCCCCAGGGAAGAACGAACATCACCCGCCCATCTATGGGGCTGGTGAATGCGATGGCCTCCCGGTGATCCAGCCGGGACCGGTCCACCACGATGTGGACTCCCTTGGTCGGCTGGAGCAGGGGCGCCGCACCCGCGTCCTCCAGTCTTCTCACCCGGTCGGCCCAGGGGCCGGTGGCGTTCACAACCACGCTGGCCCGAACGACACCCTGCTCGCCGGTGAGGTGGTCCTCGAGCTGGGCCCCGACCACCCGCCCCGCCGTGCGCTCGAGCGAGCGGACCGCCATGTAATTCGCGACCAGCGCGCCATGATGAATGGCGGATCTCGCGGTGGCGATAACCAGCCTGGCATCGTCACACTGGGCGTCGTAATAGCGCGCTCCTCCCACCAGTCCCCGGTCTCGCAGCATCGGCTCGGCCTCGAGCATGCCGCGCTTGCCCAGTATCCGGTGAGTCCGCACATTGCGGAACAATGCCAGCACATCGTACAACAGCATTCCCGCGGCCAGGCGCCAGCGCGAGATCCGATCTCCGCGATGGATCGGGAACACGAATGGCAGGGGCCACACCAGGTGAGGCGCGATTCGCAGCAGGGTCCGCCGTTCCCGGTTGGCCTCCAGCACGAGCCCGAACTCGCCCTGCTCCAAGTACCGCAATCCACCGTGAATGAGCCGGCTGGAGCGGGAGCTGGTGCCTGATCCGAGATCGTTCTGCTCGACCAGCAGCGTGCGCAATCCCCGCATTGCGGCGTCACGGGCGATTCCGGCGCCGTTGATACCTCCTCCGATTACCAGAAGGTCCGCCGGGTGAGCGCTGAGATGCGCCATGGTGGCACGCTCCAGCGACCGTCTTCCTTGGGGCGGCCCAGTACCTGGTTTATCTGGCAGGCTCACTGGATTCGTCCGGGGGCCCGGGTGCTGGATCTCGCCTGCGGGGAGGGGCGGCACAGCCTTGCGGCGGCAGCGAGGGGCGCCTCGGTCATCGGGCTCGATCGTGACGCTGTCCGGCTGGCCATAGCCCGGGACCGAGCGAATATCGAGCATCTCTCGATCGAGTGGCGAGCGGTGGATCTCGAGAAGGACTGGCCGGAGCTGGGCAGTTTTGATGCGGTTCTGGTATTCAATTATCTTGACCGAGCCGGCATGCCGCGAATCCTCCAGCTGGTTGCCCCCGGCGGCTTG
>JBJMPK010000102.1:0-3696 GCA_045803245.1 Gemmatimonadales bacterium | reverse complement strand
CACGGCCAGGACGAGCGTGGCCCTCAGGACGGAGTCGAGAGCGAGGGCCGGCCAGGAATCGGTGGCGGAGCTGGTGGATAATGCGTTCCTGGCGTTCAACGCCGGGCGCCTGCGTGAGGGATGCCAGCTCTTCACTCAACGGATGCTCGAGCCCGACGTGACCGTAGGCATGACGCTCACCGGCGCCATGACTCCCGCCGGACTGGGGATGAGCTGTCTGATTCCGTTGATGGAGGCGGGCTTCGTCGACTGGCTGATCTCCACCGGTGCCAACCTCTACCACGACGCCCATTTCGCGCTGGGCCTGGCGATGCACCGGGGCACCCCCAATGCCGACGACGTGGAGCTGCGCGACAAGGGCGTTGTGCGGATCTACGACATCTTCTTTGACTACAGCGTGCTGCTCTCCACCGATGCGTTCATCCGGGAAGTGTCGGCCCGGGAGGAGTTCCAGCGGCCGATGAGCACCGCGGAGTATCACTACCTGCTAGGCGGCTACGTGCGGGAGCGGGAGCGCGCACTGGGCCTGTCCCGGAAATCGGTCCTGGCAGTGGCCCACGAGCTGGAGGTGCCGATCTACACCAGCTCGCCGGGCGACAGCTCGATCGGCATGAATGTGGCCGAGCAGGCGCTCGCCGGGAGCAAGCTCAGGTTCGATGTCAGCGCCGACGTCAACGAGACGGCCAGCATCGTCCTGGAAGCGAAACAGGGGGGTGGTAAGAGCGGGGTGCTCATCGTGGGTGGCGGCAGTCCCAAGAACTTCATGCTCCAGACCGAGCCGCAGATCCAGGAGGTGCTGGGAATCGACGAGCGAGGCCACGACTACTTTCTCCAGATGACCGATGCCCGCCCCGACACCGGCGGCCTCTCCGGCGCGACCCCCGCCGAGGCGGTGAGTTGGGGCAAGATCGACCCGGACCAACTGCCGGGCACGGTGGTCGTCTACAGCGACAGCTCGATCGCTCTTCCCCTGCTTACCGCCTACGCCCGCGAGCGACGCCCCTCCCGCCCACTCCGGCGGCTCTACGCCAGGCGGGCAGCGATGATGGATCGCCTGGTCCGGGAATACCGGGCCGCGCTCGAGTTCCGCGATCAGCGAGCCGACGAGTCACTGGCTCACATGCATCCCGGAGCCGGCGGAACGGAGACGGCAGCGCGCCGGTGAGCGGGAGTCAAAACCCCTGGCGCTCTTACGGGTCGTACGCGCTGGGAGTCCTCGCGCTCGCGAACCTGCTCAGCTTCGTCAACCGCAACGTCATTTTCGCGCTCTTCGAGCCGATCAAGTCGGACCTCTCCCTCACCGATGCCCAGCTCGGCTGGCTCGCCTCCGCGTACGTCCTGGTATTCTCGCTCACCGCTCTGCCCGCGGGGATTCTGAGCGACCTCCGCTCCCGGCGGATGGTCATTTCGGTTGGCATCCTGTTGTGGACCGCGTTTACCCTCGCCAGCGGCTTCGCCACCAACTTCGGCGAGCTGTTGATCTGCCGGGCTCTCGTCGGCGTCGGGGCGGCCGCCTTTGCCGGGCCGGCGCAGTCGATGGTGGCGGACTACTACCCGCTCCGGGGACGGGCCATGGCCATGGGAATCCTCGCCGCCGGAATCACCCTCGGTGGGGTGCTCGGCATCGGCCTCGGCGGACGACTGGATTCGGTCTACGGCTGGCGCAACTCCCTCGTCATCGTCGCCCTGCCCGGATTCCTGCTGGCATTTCTCACTGCCCGGCTGCGTGATCCGGTGCGCCGTCCCAGCAGCGTATCGCTGCGGTCGGCGTTCGGAGAGCTCCAGGTCGGACTGACGGCTCTGGTGCGGCAGTTTCTGCCTTTACTCGTGAGCGTTGTGGTCGGTGGCGCCCTGGCCATTCGTCTCGATCGGGTGTACGGCGCCGACTCCAAGGTCGACGTGGCCGCGTTCGCGGTGGCGGTGACACTGGGGCTGGCGGCCAACATTCGGATCTGGGTCAAGCGGTTCGCGGCCGCGCCCTCGATCGGCTCGAGCCCCCTGGTGCGGGCATTCGGCGAGCGGGCCATATCGCTTGCCTCAGTGCTCCGGACTCCGACACTGGTCTACGTCTTCCTCGGCGGAGCACTCATCTCCTTCGGAATGAACGGCCTGGTGGGATGGGCCCCAGCCTTCATGTCGCGCGAGCTGGGTCTTTCCGTTTCCAAAGCCGCGGCTCTCCTGGGGACCTGGGGACTGCTCTCCGGGATCTGTGGGGTGCTCTTCGGTGGAGTGGTGGCCGACGTATTACGGCGCTATACCGTGACCGGACGAGTTCTGACCATCAGCCTCGGGCTTCTGATCGGCGGCCCGCTGACACTCTGGCTGCTCACCCTTCGGGATCTGGGCTCGTTCGTGCCCGTCTTTGCCGCGGCGTTTTTCTTCCTGTCCTGGTTCAACGGCCCCATCGCCGCGGTCATATTCGACGTGGTGCCGTCCACCATCAGCGCGACGGTGGCCGGAGCGTACCTGCTCTTCATTCATCTGGTGGGAGATGCGGTGGCGTTTCCGCTGGTGGGGGCGCTGTCGGACCGGTTTGGGCTCGACCGTGCCGTGCTGCTGCTACCCGCCGTGGCGATCCTCGGAGGACTGGTCATCCTGGGCGCGACCCGAACCGTGGGGCGCGATATGGCGCGGGTGACAGGCGCTATTTCCCTTCACTCCGTTCAGGGCAAGCTCTGAGCGTAGCGAGGGATCTATCGCGCACTCCGGTACATCAGGTCCATCAGCTCCTCGTACATCGCATCGGCCTCTTCCGGATTGCCGGAGCGGATGGCCTCGGTGGCGCAATACTTCAGGTGGTTGTGCAACAGGGTCCGGCTCACTCCCCGGAGTGCTTCCTGTACCGAGGAGATCTGGGTGAGCACATCGGCGCAGTAACGTTCCTCGTCCACCATGCGCTGAATCCCCCGCACCTGCCCCTCTATGCGTCTGAGCCGGGTGGCGATAGCGTGCTTCACATCGGGATCCACTGCCACGGCGTGAGTACCGTCGCCGGGCCGGGAGCCGCACGCGCAGGGGAGGACCTTCGTGTCCGTGGCCATCGATTGATTTCCTTATTGATCCCGTAGTTTGTAAACCGAAGTGAGTCGGATAGTCATTGCGAGGCGGCACAGCCGCCGAAGCAATCCCGTGACGGCCTGCTGGATTGCTTCGGCGCTACGCGCCCTCGCAATGACTCACTGCTCACGCTGGTAATTCCTAAGCCGCAGACTGTTGGTTACGACGCTGACCGAGCTCGCCGCCATCGCCGCCGCGGCCATGGCCGGGCTGAGCAGCACCCCGAATGCCGGGTACAATACACCGGCGGCGATCGGAATGCCGATCACGTTATAGACGAAGGCCCAGAACAGGTTCTGCCGGATGATGCGCATGGTCCGGCGGGACAGGCCGATGGCGTCCACCACGCCGAGCAGATCGCCCCGCATGAGGGTGATGGCGCCGGCCTCCACGGCAACGTCGGTTCCGGTGCCGATCGCCACGCCCAGGTCGGCCTGGGCCAATGCGGGCGCGTCGTTCAGCCCGTCGCCCACCATCGCCACCACGTTGCCGGCTTCCTGAATCCGCCGGATCTCGTCCAGCTTGCGCTCGGGAAGAACCTCCGCCACCACTCTTTCGACGCCTACCGATCGGGCCACGCTGTTGGCCGTCCGGGCATCGTCGCCCGTGAGCATCACCACTTCCAGCCCCAGCCGCTTG
>JBJMPK010000101.1:0-3533 GCA_045803245.1 Gemmatimonadales bacterium | reverse complement strand
CGTTGAGCGACCGATTGCTCACCGCAACCCGGAGCGACAGTTACGACGAGCTGGTCCGCTGGGCCGCCACAGCCACGCCGGCCGAGGTGGCCGCGCTCGCGCCTCACGTGCTGGCGATTGCCGCCTCCGGTGACCCACTGGCACAAGGCATCGCGGACTATGCCGCGAGAGAGCTCTCCCAGCTGGCCATCTGCCTGGTACCCAAAATGGATATCACGCCGCCGGTTCCCGTGGCCGTCACCGGTGGCTTGCTTGGCGCCGGCCAGCCCCTCAGGAAAACCCTTCTCGCCAAGCTCGCCGAGGAAGCCGTCTTTCGACCCAGCGACAATCCGGTGGACGCCGTTGCCGGCGCGCTCAACCTCGCGGCGTCCGACACCGTCTGACTCACCTGACCCGTCCGGCCGCTCGCTTTCCCAACCGGCTATTCCGCAACCCGTAGAACAGATAAATCACCAGCCCCAGCGCCAACCATATTCCGAATCGGATCCAGGTGAGCTTGGGGAGTTGAAGCATGAGGTACAGGCATGCGACAATTGAAATGATAGGAGTAATCGGCACCAAAGGCGCCCGGAACGGCCGCGCCCGGTCGGGCTCCAGCCTCCGCAGCACGATCACGCCGGCCGAGACCAGGACGAACGCGAACAGGGTGCCGATGTTGGTGAGATCCACGACTTCGGCGATGTTCGCGAAGGCAGCGAAGGTCGCCACGAAGACACCGGTGATGATGGTCCCGATGTAAGGCGTCTTGAATCGAGGATGCACCCGCGAGAGAAACGGCGGCAGCAAGCCATCGCGCGACATCGACATGAAGATCCGGGGCTGGCCCAACTGGAAGACCAGGAGCACGCTGCTCATCGCAATGACCGCGCCGAGCGAAACGATGAACCGCGACATCGACAGCAGCTTCGGTGAGCCGTCGGCCAACTGCAGCGCCGTGATCATCGGCTCCGCCGTGCCCAATTGATTCCAGGGCGCCATACCGGTCATGACCAGCGATAGGACGATGTAAAGCACGGTGCAGACGATCAGGCTCATGATGATGCCGAACGGCATGTCCTTGGCCGGGTTCTTGGCCTCTTCCGCGGCGGTCGAAGTGGCGTCGAAGCCGATGTAGCTGAAGAAAATGATCGCGGCGCCCGCGCTGATGCCGGCCCAGCCGTTGGGGGCGAATCCTCCCAGTGCCGGATCGTTCCAGTGGTGCGGCTTGATCAGCGTCGCGCCCACCGCGCAGAAGAACAGAATGATTCCGATCTTGAGCAGCACCATCGCGTTGTTCGAGTTGGCCGACTCCCGGATCCCGATGACCAACACGACGGTGATGAGCGCAACGATCAGAAACGCCGGCAGGTTGGCGATGACGGGAAAGCCGAAGAGATGGGGGGCGTTGGGAATGGCGGAAGCCAGGTACTGCATCGATGGATTCGTGGTTCCGGCCGCTACGGCTTCCGCGGCCATGTGGGCGGACCGGTAGTCGGTCGCAAGCCAGGCCGGGAGAGCAAGGCCGAAGTGCGAAAGCAGCTCCCGGAAATATCCGGACCATCCAATGGCGACGCCGATATTCCCTACGGCGTATTCGATGATCAGGTCCCAGCCGATGATCCAGGCTACCAGCTCACCCAAGGACGCATAGGCGTAGGTGTAGGCCGACCCGGAGATGGGGACCATGGCGGCGAATTCGGCGTAGCACAGCGCCGCGAAGCCGCAGGTCAGCGCGGTCAGAAGGAAGGAAATGACGATGGCAGGCCCCGCGCCGGGACGAAGCGGGTCTCCCACGATAGCCGTACCCGTGGTCGCGAAGATGCCCGCGCCGATCGTGGCGCCGACGCCGAGCGCGGTAAGGTGCCACTTGTTGAGCGAGCGCCGAAGCCCACCGCGCTCCCGGATGTCGTTCTCGCAATCCTGGATCGATTTCCGGAGAAAGAGCCGGCTCATGAATTTCCTCGAACGCGTGAAGCCACCGTGCCTCGCACTGCAACGAGCCCGAGGTTGATGGTTGGAAGTGGCAGCTTGCTAGGAGCTGCTCTTTCCCGGAAGGGTGAATGAAATCTTGGTTGTTCCAGCTACACGGGTGCCGTCCGGCGCCCGCGCGGGTGTGAAGCGAAACGCGCGCATGACCTCGTCGAACTTCCGGGCGTAGTCGCGGTCCTTGATCTCGGGAACTACTTCGTAGCGCTCGACTCGGCCATCCACCCGGACCCAGAACGTCACGCTCAGCGACACGCCGCGCAGCTCCTTCGGCGGCGTGTCGAACGGGAACGCCATGTCCCGCGGCTCCGGCGGCAGGGCACGTCCACGGCCCGAGCCCGAATCGGCGCCACCGCCGTGGCCCTGCCCTGCTCCGCCGGTCTGTGATCCGCCGCCGTTGCCTGCTGGGCCCAACCCGGCGGTACCCGGCTTTGTCTCTCCCGGCTCGGCCGCTTGCGATGGCTGCAACACGGGCGCGGGCTCCGGCACCGGTAGGGCCAGCGCCGTCGGAGCGCGAACCGGCGGAGTCGCTTTGGGGACCACCGGCGCCGGCTCCGGGAGCGAAGGCAGGGTAATATACGCCACCCGGTTACCCCCGCTACCGCCGCGCGAGCTGCTCCCACCCCGAAGCGCGGCATCGCCGGGTGTCAGCATGCGGCTCCAGAGCCGTTCCCCATGCGCAACCAGCACCCCGACGAGCAGGAGATGAAACGCCGCGGAGGCGGCAAGACCCGCGTACCGGCGCCGTGAAGTGGGAAGTCGAAAGGTTGGTGCGACTGGTACGCGCGTAGGGCCTCGCGGGACGAACGGGGAAGCTCGATCCAACATAACCCAAGGGACGGCCCATTCGACGCCCAACGCACGCGCGGGGACCCGAAGGTCCCCGCGTGTGGTTTGCCAAACTATGTGCCCCCTCGGAGCATACACCATGCGCCGTTGGGGCGCAGGCTGTGCGCCCCTACTGTGGCTTTTTGTCGGCCTCTCGGGGGGTGAATCCGATGATCTGGACTCCGGCACCCCGAGCCACGTCCATCGCCTCGATCACATCCTGGTAGATCCGGTTCGGCCCCGCTTTGATGAAGAGCAACTTGGCCGGACGCGCGTCATAGATGGCGTGCATCTGGGTATCGAGCTGATCCTTGGGAACCGGCTGACCGTTGATGGCATACCCGCCGTCATCGAACAGCTCCAGCACGATCTGGCTGGGGGGGGTCTTGTTGGTGATGGGCGTATCCGGCGGCGGCACCTGAACGTCGAGCGCCATCCGCGAGAGCGGCTGCGTGATCATGAAGATGATCAGCAGCACCAGGAGCACATCGATCATCGGTGTGACGTTGATGTCCGATTGCACGGTCCCGGATGTGGTTCCAGTGCCCATGGCCATGTTACTTCTTCTCCTTCTTCTTATCGTCCGAGAATACCGCCATCTTGTTCGGCTCGGTGATGGCGGCCATCACGCGCACCCCGGCGCGGCGGGCCGTCTCGACCGCTTCCTGCACCTTGACGTACTTGAGCTGGTTGTCAGCCTTGAAGTACAGGATCTTGTCCTCGGTCCGGGCGGCGTAGAT
>JBJMPK010000100.1:0-8774 GCA_045803245.1 Gemmatimonadales bacterium | reverse complement strand
GGGAAATTAACCGCGTCCGGGAAGTGTTTCAACCAGGCGGGGACGCGGGGACGCGGGGACGCGGGGACGCGGGGACGCAACACGACATAGTCTACTATGAGATTGATACGGCTATATTCCGCGCCTGGTCGGGGTAGCGAACTTCCCCGCTTCCCCGCTTACCCGCTTCCCCGCTGAATAAATGTCCATTAAGTCTGACCGCTGGATCCGCCGGATGGCCCGGGAACATGGGATGATCGAGCCGTTCGTCGACGGCCAGGTTCGAGAAGGTGCCATCTCCTACGGCGTCTCGTCCTATGGCTACGATATGCGGGTTGCGCCCGAGTTCCGCATCTTCACCAACGTGCTCTCCGCCATCGTGGACCCCAAGCACTTCGACGATCGGAGCTTCGTCAAGTTCGACGGAGAAGTGTGTATCGTGCCGCCCAACAGCTTTGCCCTGGCGCGGTCGGTCGAGTACTTCCGGATCCCGCGCAACATCCTGACGATCTGCGTGGGAAAGTCTACCTATGCCCGCTGCGGCATCATCACCAACGTCACGCCTTTCGAGCCCGAATGGGAAGGCTATGTGACGCTGGAGATCAGCAACACCACCCCGCTCCCCGCCAAGATCTACGCCGACGAAGGCATCTGCCAGGTGCTGTTCTTCGAGGCCGATGACGACGATGTTTGTCAAATCAGTTACGCTGACAAGAAGGGGAAGTATCAGAGGCAGACCGGGGTGACCCTGCCGAAGCTCTGAGCCAGAATGAAGGACACCATGCGCTCCATCACGTCGATCCTCCTCCTGGTGGTTGCCATCTGTCTCGGGTGGGCCAGAGCCGGAGCCCAGCAGCCTTCCGGACCCAAGCCAGTCCAGCCGGCCCACCCGCTTGCCTTACCGACGCTGCGTCCGCCGGTGGCCGATACCGGAGTCTTCAGCCCAGTGGAGCTCCCCCCAGCCAACGCCGTCCGCAGCGCCGACGGCGCACCCGGTCCGGCTTACTGGCAGCAGCGGGCAGACTACACCATCCGGGCCACGCTCGACACCGCCGCGCAACGGATCACCGGCACCGAGTCAATCCGGTACACCAACAACTCGCTCGATACCCTGCGGTTCATCTGGATGCAACTGGACCAGAATCTCTTTCGGCCCGGGAGCACCGGCTCGCTGCTCTTTACGTCGGAAAGTCGCTTTGGAGGCGCCGGGTTCCAGGGCGGTTTCGAGATCGATTCGATTGTTCAATGCGGGGCAGCGGGGCAGCGAGGCAGCGGGGCAGAAACTCCGAAACGAAAGAGGCGGGTGAAGCCTTCTAGGAACCCTCCGCCCCCCTGCCCCGCCGCCCCGCTGCGAACTCGCGTGGACGACACCATGATGCAGGTGGAGCTTGCCAGTCCGCTGGCACCCGGCGGTACCACTTTCCTCGACATCGCCTACGGATTCAACGTTCCCGAGCACGGCGCCGACCGCATGGGGCGGGACGGCAGCCTGTATGAGATCGCACAGTGGTATCCACGACTGGCGGTCTACGACGACGTGCACGGCTGGAACACCGATCAGTACCTGGGACAAGGTGAGTTCTACCTGGAGTATGGAACCATCGATTACGAAGTGACGGTGCCGGCCGGTTACATCGTCGCGGGAACCGGCGTGCTCCAGAACCCGGGCGATGTGCTCACAGCTGCGCAACGCGGGCGGCTTGCCGCCGCGCTCAAATCCGATACTGCGGTTCACATCGTGACCGACTCGGAGCTGAGCTCCGGGGCAGCCCGCCCCGTCAGAGACGGCTCCCTCACCTGGCGCTTCCGCGCCGAGAACGTGCGCGACGTCGCCTGGGCAGCATCGCCCACCTACGTATGGGATGCCATGGGTTGGGAGGGGGTGCTGGCCCAGGCGTATTACCGCCCCTCGGCGGCTGACGTGTGGAAGGACGCCGCCAAGATGAGCCGGTACTCGATTCAGGAGTATAGCACCCGCTGGTTTGGCTATCCCTATCCCCAGATCTCGGCGGTCGAGGGGCCGGTCTCCGGGATGGAGTACCCGATGCTGGCGATGGAGGCCAAGGGGGACAATGGTCCCGATCTCTTCAGTGTCCTCACCCACGAGATCGGACACATGTGGTACCCGATGGTGGTGGGGTCCGACGAACGGCGCTATGCCTGGATGGATGAGGGGTTCAACACCTTCATCAACACCTTCTCGGAGGAGGGGTACTGGCACCGGGACGACTCGGCCACCCGCCAGCGGGAGCGGCAGCTGGTCATCGGCATCGATCAGACCCCTACCGCCCAGCCCATCATGACGCCGGCCAACCGGTACAAGACGAGCAGCAACCTCCTCAGCCTCGCTTACGTGAAACCTTCGATCACTCTCCTGACGCTGCGGCAAAAGGTGCTCGGCCCGGAAGTGTTCGACAGCGCCTTCCGCGAGTACACCCGGCGCTGGGCCTTCCGGCACCCGCAACCGGCCGATTTCTTCCGCACGGTCGAGCAGGTCTCGGGACGTGACCTTTCCTGGTTCTGGCGCAGCTTTTTCTACACCACCGCCGCGCTGGATCAGACAGTCGAGAGCGTCAAGCAAGTGCCGGATAGCAGCACAGAGGTCACACTCGCAAATCTGGGCGACGCGGTCATGCCGGTAGAGCTCGAGCTGGGGTTCGACGACGGGACCACCGAGCTGGTAAAGCTTCCGGTGGAGATCTGGTATGCCGGGAACCGCTACGTCTACAAGGTCGGTCCCGGCAAGGCGATCGTGAGCGCGCGGGTGAACCCTGACGGCACCTTCCCCGATGCCGTCACCACAAACGATGCCTGGAAACGCCCGGCAGCCACCGCCACGCCCTAGCCGCCCCCCACCCCCTACAAACACGGATGAACACGGATCAAAGCACGGATAGCTCCGGACTGGAATCGGGCTCCTCCTTCAACCCGAGCATCTGGTTTAAGGTTCAACAACACACCAAGTAAAGTTTGTTTGCGTACCGACAACGGAATTCACTCGCGGTGTGCTTTTGAACAAACAGTGCAGGGCCTCTACTTCTGAAGCGGAGTAGCTCGGCGAGCGGAATAATCCGTGCTTTTGATCCGTGTCCATCCGTGGCTGCCTTTAAGGAACTTGACATGCGATTCGTAGCCGGTCTGACGCTTCTTCTCCTCGCCTCACAGCTTCCGGCACAACAGAATTCCGGCCGCACTGCAACCCTCGATACCATTCCGGCACACGGGGACGACTCGCCCTTCCGGCGGCTGGATCTGCCGACGCCCACCACGATCAGGACTGGCGCCGGGACGCCCGGACCGGACTACTGGCAACAGCGGGTCGACTATGTGATTCGCGCGTCGCTCGATACCGTGGCTCGGCGGGTGAGTGGTGAGGAGCGGATCACCTACACCAATCGCTCGCCCGACACGCTGCGCTACCTCTGGCTTCAGTTGGATCAGAACCTCTTCGCCAGCACGAGCCGAGGCTCCCGCGTGTTCAACCAGGGCTTGAATGCTGGTGGCGCCGGCGCCGAGGGTGGGTTCACCCTGACAAAGGTGGCCGAGCCGGGCACGCCCGCGGCGAGCGGCCGGCCGGTTCGCAAGGCCACGCCGCTGAGCTACCTGATCAACGGCACGGTGATGAAGGTGGATCTACGGCGGGCGCTGCCCCCCGGCGGCCGCCAGGCACTCGAGCTTGCCTGGTCGTTCCCCTTCGTATCCAGCAGCAATCGCATGGGGGTCGAGCTGATCGATGGGAGCTACGTCTTCGAGGCAGCGCAATGGTACCCCCGGCTCGCCGTGTACGATGACGTGCGGGGCTGGAATACCGAGCAATACCTCGGCCAGGGCGAGTTCTACCTGGAGTACGGCAGCTTCGACGTAAGCCTCACGATACCGGCCAACATGCTCGTGGCCGCGACGGGGACGCTACAGAATCCGGCCCAGGTGTTGACCGCCACCCAGCGGAATCGTCTCGCCCGGGCCCGCGGCAGCGACTCGACGGTCGTGATCCGGGGAAAGGACGAGATCGCCGATCCGGCATCCCGACCGGTAACGCATTCCGGCACGCTCACCTGGCGCTTCACGGCCGACAGCGTGCGGGACTTCGCCTGGGCCGCTGCTCGCCACTTTGTGTGGGACGCCGCCCGGGCCAACGGGGGGAAAACGCTGGCCATGAGCTTCTATCCCCCCTCCGCCGAACCGGTGTGGCAGGAGTCGACCCAGGACGTGAAGTTCGCGGTCGAGAGCTATTCCTCCTGGTTCCCATACCCCTACCCCGTCGCGATCAACGTGAACGGCATCGAAGGTGGGATGGAGTACCCGATGATCGTGTTCTGTCACAACCGGACTGATCCCAAGGCGCTGTTCAGCGTCACCGATCACGAGATCGGCCACACCTGGTTCCCCATGATCGTGGGCAACAACGAGCGGTTGTACGCCTGGATGGACGAGGGCTTCAACACCTTCATGAACCACTACGACTGGGACGCGAAATACCCGGGCGAGTACAACCGCCGCGGCGATCCAGGGCTCTACCTCCCCTTCGCCTTGTCCGGCAAAGAAGAGGCAATCATGACACCGGCGGACCGGATCCGCGGCAGCTTGAGCATGACGGCGTACACCAAGCCGGGCTTAGGCCTGATTCTCCTCCGCGATCACATCATCGGACGGCAGCGGTTCGACCCGGCCTTCAGGGAATACGCCCGCCGCTGGGCCTACAAACACCCCACGCCGGCGGATTTCTTTCGCACCATGGAGGATGGAGTCGGCGAGGACCTGAGCTGGTTCTGGCGCTCATGGTTCTATACGACCGAGCGACTGGATCAGACGGTGGATTCGGTGACGGTGTCGGACTCTGCGGGTATGATCGCCTCAAACGTGTACCTGCGCAGCGCTACCTCCATGCCCATGCCGGTTGAGCTCGATCTGAGATTGGATGACGGAACCACTCAGCGGTTGAGCCTTCCGGTGGACGTGTGGCTGGGGGGAGGCCGGTACACGGCTGTCGTGCCGGGGCCCAGGAAGGTGGTCGGCGTGACGCTAGACCCGAAGAACGTCTATCCGGATGTGCGGCGGGAGAACAATCGGTGGGATGCTCCGAAGACGGCGGAAGCGGCGCCGACGTCACCCTGAGCAAAGCGAAGGGGCTACTCCACCCCCAGCTGCCACAGCCCGCTCAACATATCGATCGCATATAACGATCCGTTGGCCAGCTGCACGCCCCAGGTGAAGGTGTTCCCATTGCCCCCCGGTTTGATCTGCGACAGCAGGCGGCCGGAGAGGTTCCCTGACAGCGTACCAGAGACATCCAGGGCCACAACGCCGGCATTGTAGTACGCCGCGTAGAGGATCTGCCGCTGCTCGTCCATCCAGAAGTTGTGGGTGCCGGCACCGTTCAGGTGAAAGAACGCGACTTCTTGCGGATGGTGCAGGTCCGATACGTCGACTACATGAATGTCGCCGCTCGAGCGGGAGCCAATGACGCCGGGGCCCTCCTGCCCGATGAAGAGGTAGCGGTTCTCTCCGCTGACCGGATTGTGGAACCACCAGCCGTTGTGGACCTCGGCCCCCGACCCTCCGTTGGTCGCCGTCACCAGCCGGCCTACTTCCACCGGATGGGCGGGGGACCCGCCGCTGATCCCGTTGCCCACATCATAGATGATGACTCCGGTGTTCCACACGAAGGCGAACGCGAGTCCATCGCGCACGAAGGTGTCGTGGATTCCGTAATCCGCCGGCTCAGGCACGGTCGCGACGAGCGCGATGTTGGTCGGGTCGGTTACGTCATAGACCAGCATCGCAGGCTCTTGCAGGCCGGGGTTCCGCGCCCCAAAGGCATAGCGGCGGCCGTTGATCTCGGCGAGAGTGCCGGTATGAAGGCCGCCTTCGGCGAGGGCCCGGCCGAGTATCGTCGGTTGAGCGGGATCGGCCAGCGAGTAGAGGTACAGGCCACCGTCAGGGTCGAATTCCGTGGTGAGCATCAGGATCTGGCCGTCTTCGCTCACCTGGACGTCACTGACGGTGCTGATGCCCCCGATCCTGACCGAGTCGATCAGGCGCGGAACACCGGAGGCGCTGAGCGACCAGACCTTGAGCACGTCACCCGGGTCATTCTTCCGGAAGAAAGGTCCCCAGGTACCGGTATAGGCGTAGCTCCCGTGAACCCACAGATCCGAGCTGTATCGTTCCGGCACATTGTTGCCCCCACTGAGGACTTTGAGGATGCCGTCCGGGGGCGGGGGGGTGATCACGGTGGCGGTGGCAGTGAATAGCACCGGCGAGCCGCTGACGCCGCTCAGGGACGCTTGCGCATGCTGCTGGCCGGGGCCGGGACCCAGGGTGAACTCTGCCACCGCGATACCATCACCACCGGTGGTCGACTGGGCAGGATCAACGGTGCCCCCGCCGTCCACCACGGTCCAGGACACCGCGACGCCGGGCGCGGCATTCCCTCCTCCATCGATCACCCTTACCCGAAGGGGGTTGGGGAGGGTACCGCCGGCCGCCGCGGTCTGGTTGTCACCATCGATCGAGGTGATGGAGGCCGGGATCAGCGGCTGGAGGTCAGCCTTGTTGTCACCGCATGCTCCGGCGGCGGGCAGAAGGGAGAGCAACCACACCGCTCGTCTAATGCTCATGGTGCGCATGATGTACCTCTCCCGTCCCTACCGCCGTGTCCTCCGCCACACCGTACCGACCCATCCGATGGATGTGCATGCCCAGATCGAGTCGAACCCCAAGGCTCAGGGACCAGAAAGAAGTCTTTCCATAGAAAGCGCGGGCGTTGAAGAGCCCTCCCCCAACGTCCCGCATGGTCCCGAAGGACAGCTCCACCAGAGGCCAGAGGTCCAGGCGCGCCGGAGGGTATTCCAAATGAAAGGCGTAGCCCGCGGTGTGAATGGTCCACCTGGTCTGGCCCAGAATGGAGTTTTCGAAGTGAGGACGCCGCGAACGGAAGAAGCTCGAGGTGCGCTCTTCCTCCGGCCGGTCGGTCCGCTCGAACCGGTAATAGAGACGATTACGGCCTCCGGTCCATGCACCCTCGGCCAGCACGCTATGGAAGACGAAGAAGCCATTCGCCTCCGAGGTGCGGGCCCACTCGAGAAGGCCGTATACCGGAAAGCGGCCAACCGGGCGGGACCACCTGCCCGACAGGCTCCACTTGCTCTGGTCGGTTCCGGCCCCCCCACGGTGCTCCGGTGAGTTGACCGAGGCGTGCGAGCCCTGCAATTCGAGACCCGCCATCGGCTCGAGGGTGACCCGTCCGGACCAGGAGTCGCCGAAACGGCTCAGTCGAGGCCACTGACCGGGCCGCTCAGGCTCATCCCCGTTGAAGAGTCCCAGTTCGACCATCCCCGGGCCGGCCCGGCCCCCCAGAATGCCAATCGCTCGCTCCAGGATCTGCGCCAGGTGGTGGTTTACCGGATAGCGAAGGATCGGGCGGGCCATCGGATCGTCAGTCCCAAACGGGGCAAAGCCTTTTCCGGCAACGAGCGACACCCGCGCGGGGCCATCGATCCTGCCCAAGGCATCGTCCAACGTGACCGTCAGCTCGTGCACGTAGGTGTGCGGATGCCGCCGGTCGACGAACCCCTCACCCCAGTCGCCCAAGGTAAGCTCGCCCTCTGGGATGGTAAGCCCCTCCAGGTTCAGCGTGGCCAGCATCCGAAGCCGGTTGGATGCAGTCCCCCCGTGCACCATGATGGTGGGCTGTACCAGCCGGACCTCGCCGAGGGAGCGATCGCCGGGAATGGGGTCTGCTCTGGTGTATTCCAGGACCCCGTGGGCTCCGAGCCGGATCCAGGGTGAGGATTGGGCGGAGAGGTCCTTCGCGAAGCCTGCCCTGAGCCAGGCGAATGGGCTCAGGAAGACAGTCGCGCTCAGAATGACAATCGTGCGACCGCGAATCAGTCGGATTCGGCTACCGCACCGCGTCCGGCGGAGAGGCCGGCTCGGAGGAAGTCGCGATTCATCCGGGTGATCGTGTCGATGCTGATCTGCTTGGGACATGCGTCCTGGCACTCGCCATACAAGGTACATCCGCCAAAGTGCTCGATATCCATCTGGGCCACCATACCCAACGCCCGGCGGTAGCGCTCGGGTTGGCCCTGAGGCAGAAGGCCCAAGTGTGCCAGTTTGGAGGCGGTGAACAGTGAGGCGGATGCGTTGGGACAGGCGGCGACACAGGCACCACAGCCGATGCATTGGGCCGCGTCCATGGCGGTATCGACCGCATCCTTCGCAATGAGAATCGTGTTCCCATCGGGCGCGCCGCCGGTCGGGGCGTCGATGTAGCCCCCTGCCTGAATGATGCGGTCAAGAGCGCTGCGGTTGACCACGAGGTCGCGCACTACCGGAAAGGCTCGGGCCCGGAACGGCTCGACCGTGATGACGTCGCCGTCGGTGAAGCTGCGCATGTGCAGCTGGCAGGTGGCGGTCCCCGGCATCGGTCCGTGAGCGATCCCGTTGATCATCAGGCTGCAGGCCCCGCAGATCCCCTCGCGGCAGTCGTGGTCGAAGGCGATCGGCACCTCACCGCGCTCCATCAAGCGCTCGTTGACCACGTCCAGCATCTCCAGGAACGACATATCCGGACTGACGCCGGGCGCGTCGTACTGGACCATGCGGCCGGAGGCGGAGGGCCCGGGTTGGCGCCAGATGCGGAGGGTGAGGTTCAATGTCATTCCTGATTTGTGGGCCCGCACCGCCGTGCGGGCCTACTTGTAGCTTCGTTGCGCAAGATGGACGTACTCAAACTCCAACGACTCCTTATGCAGCGCGGGAGTGAGCTCGGGCCCTTTGTATTCCCAAGC
>JBJMPK010000099.1:0-8748 GCA_045803245.1 Gemmatimonadales bacterium | reverse complement strand
CGCACCACCAGCTCCCCGTTCTGAATGATCTCCCGGTCCCAGGGCAGGATGATGAAGTTCTCGGTCTCGAAGGCGTGGAAGTCGGGGGCGTACTCGCCGGTCTTGAACGACACCGCGCTCTTCACCTCCGCCGGCCGGAGGGCGCGCACCTCGTTCAGGGCCAGCCGCATCGTGCTCCCCGTGTCGCAGGTCTCATCCACCACCAGCACTCGGCGGCCCCGGATGGTGGTCGGCGGGCCGGAGACCATCACCGGCTGGGCGTCCGGATCGTTGCGGGTGACCGTCATCGAGGCGAACTCGCACTGCATGATCGAGGCGACCACCACCCCGGGGATGACGCCGGCCTTGGCGATGCCGAGCACGATCTCGGGCTGATACTCCCGGGCGACTCGGAGGGCGAGCGCCCGGCAGATCTCGCCGAAGAACGGCCAGTCGACCTCGAGGACGCCTCGGGGGCCGGTCGGGGGGGTACGGGGCATGACTCCTCCTCAGGACTACAGCGTGATGGCTCAACCTACGCTCGTTCCGGGAGCCGAGCAACTATCAAATAGATTCACCACAGAGGGATTGGAGGACACAGAGGGTACGACAACTCGTAGAGTGCTCGTACTCGCCAGGCGGGCATCGCAACCATCTTACCTGTTAGGAAGGCCCATCCCGGCCACCTGAACATTAAAGTTTGAAAGTTGGCTTCAAATGCTGGCATGGCGAGAACGAGGACCGTATCGGAAGTCGTAACCTCTGTGTCCTCCAAACCCTCTGTGGTGGCTCTTTTGTAGTGGCTTTTTTGGTTGCGGAGGGACGGGATTGCTTCGGGCGCTGCGCACCCTCGCAATGACTGCCTCCCGACTCCCGACTCCGGACTCGACTCTCGACCCTAGACCCTCGACTCTTTTCCCTCTATCTTAGCCCATTCCCAAGACCTTGTCCCCGTTCGACTTTCCTCGGAGACCCCCGCTCCTTTCATGAGCTTTTGGAATCGCATGTTCGGCAAGGGATCCTCCCGGCAGAAGTTGAGCCCCCAACGGCTCGACTATCTCAACGAGGGGCTGGCGCTCGAGCGCCAGGGCGACTTCGAGGCCGCACTCACGTCCTACCGGCTGGCCTTTCGAGACAATCCGGCCGATTCGCGAATTCTGCTCAACATGGCAATCGCCTTCACCAAGACGGGCCAGCCGGAAGAAGCCATCCGCCACTACAAGCGCGCCCTCGAGCTGGACGACAGCTTGGGCGGGGCGCACTACGGGGTGGCCTTTCTCTTGCTGAAGCGGGGCGACGCGCAACAGGCGGCGGAGCACCTGCGCGCCTTCCTGGCTCGGCCGCCCAAGGGTCCCGACGCCGACCGCTGGGTCCGGCACGCGGAGACCGCGTTGCGGGAGATCGCGAGCAGCCCGGCCCCGGGGACGCTGTGAAGGCTTGGCGGTTCCTGCTCTGCCCCATCGTGATGGCAGGCTGCAGCGATCTCACCGCCGGCGCGGGCGGCGTGGTGGGACTGGAGATTCGAGAGCCCACCGTCAAGACGGTCGAGGTCGCGGAAACCGTTCAGCTCACCGCGACGGCGATAGACAAGGACGGCAATGCCGTCGCCGCGCCGATCGAGTGGCGGGCCCCGGACCCCACGCTCACCGTCGACGCCAATGGCGCCGTCACCGGGGTGGCGCCGGGAACCGGGCGGGTGCAGGCCGTCACCGGCTCTCTGACGTCCAACCTGGTCACCTTCACCGTCGTCCTCCGGGCCGACACGGTGGTGATCGTGGGCGACTCGGTCTTCACGGTTCCGGTGGGAGTGACCGCCTCCGCGCCGCTGGTGGTGCAGGTGCGGAACTTCGCGACCGATAATCCGCTACCGGGAAGACTGGTGGTCTACGCCGTCACCTCACCCCCTGATGTGGGACCGCATACCGTCGAGCTGCCGGGTGGTGTCCTCACCGACACGCTCACCACCGACGCCAACGGCACGGTCTCGACCGTCACACTGAACAGGGTCAATGGCACAACCCAACCCGCTACCGCCTTCGTCCAGATTACCGCCCTCCGGCCCCGGGGCGACCCGGTTCCCGGCTCCGGGCAGCGGTTCACCGTCAACTTCCAGTAAGCTCGCGCGCACGCCCCGCACCCTGAACGAGCTGTACTTCGGGACGCTGGAGCGATTCGGCACTCGTCCGGTGGCCATGCGGGCCAAGAGTCAGGGTGAGTGGCAGGCCCTGAGCTACCGCGATCTGGCCGACCGGGTGCAGGACCTGAGCATCGGCCTGCTCGACCTGGGACTGGCAACCGGCGACCGGGTAGCCATCCTCTCGGAGAACCGGCCCGAGTGGGCCATCGCCGATTATGCCTGCCTGGCCGCCCGCTGCACCGACGTGCCGGTTTACCCTACCCTCCCCTCCAAACAGGCCGAGCACAATCTGCGCGACTCGGGCGCGGCGGCGGTGTTCGTGTCGTGCCGGGAACAGCTCGACAAGGTGCTGGCCGCGAAGGAGCGGCTCCCGGCGCTGCGTCACGTCATCAGCTTCGACCCGGAATGCCGGGGACCCGGCGTGCTCGCGCTTGAAGACCTCTACGCCCGGGGCCACGCCGCGCGCGCCCGCCAGGGGAGCTGGCAGGCCAGCGCGCTGCAGGTGAAGCCGGACGATCTCGCCACCCTGAACTACACCACCGGCACCACCGGTGAGATGAAGGGCGTGATGCTGACCCACGGGAACATCGCGTCCAACGTGACCACCTGCTGTCAGATGTTCAGCTTCAGCGAGAACGACGAGTGCCTGTCGTTTCTCCCTCTGTCCCACATCTTCGAGCGGATGTTCGGCCACTACTCGATGTTCCACTCCGGCGTTCTGATCAACTATGCCGAAAGCGTGGACACGGTCGCGGCCGACATGCAGCGCTGGCGGCCGACGCTGATGGCCTCGGTGCCGCGGCTGTACGAAAAGATTTACGGAAAGGTGCTGGATCAGGTGCGGGGCGGCTCCCGGCTCAAGCAGCGGATTTTCTTCTGGGGCAAGTCGGTGGGCGAGGCCGCGGTGGAGCGGCGCCTGGCCAACCGAAGGCTCTCTCCCGCACTGAGCCTGCAGCGCAGGCTGGCGGACCGGTTGGTGTTCGCCAAGCTCCGGGCCCGGACCGGTGGGCGGATCCGCTTCTTCATCTCGGGTGGGGCACCACTCTCGCCGGAGATCGCCAAGTTCTTCCATGCCGCCGGAATGCCGATCCTCGAGGGGTACGGCCTCACCGAGACGTCGCCGGTCATTGCGGTGAACACCTTCGAGGCGCTGAGGTTGGGGACGGTGGGGCGGCCAATTCCCGGCGTCGAGGTGAAGATCGCCGATGACGGCGAGATCGTCGTGCGGGGACCCAGCGTGATGGCGGGGTATTACCAGAAGCCGCAAGCAACTGCGGAGGCCATCGACCCCGACGGCTGGTTCCACACCGGCGATATCGGCCGGCTCGACGGCGGCTTTCTTCGGATCACCGACCGGAAGAAGGACATCATCGTGACGGCGGGCGGCAAGAACATCGCTCCGCAGCCGATCGAGAGTCTCGCCAAGACCAGCAAGTTCGTGTTGAACGCGGTCATGCTGGGAGACCGGCGACGGTTCCCCATCATGCTGGTGGTTCCCAACCTGCAGACGCTGATGGCCTGGGCCACCCGGAAGGGTATCCCGGCCACCGATGCGGCCAGCCTGGCCGCGCACCCCGAAGTGCAGCACAAGATGGAGCGCGAGGTCCGCACCACCCTGCGCGACCTGGCGAGCTTCGAGGTGCCCAAGAAGCTGCTGCTGGTGCCGGAAGATTTCAGCGTCGAAGCCGGCGAGCTGACCCCGACGCTCAAGATCAAGCGCCGGGTCGTCGAGCAACGGCACAGGGAAGCGATCGAGGCCCTCTATGCGGAGGAGCGTGAACAGTAACAGTGGTTCCGACTAAAAATCACACGGGGGCCTCGATATGATCGAGGCCCCCGCGCTATTCTGGTCCCGCAACGCTTAACTGCTGCGACAGGTCTTGATGCTACGAGCCTGAGCCTTGTTCCGCAGATTTCTCCGCGCAGCCCTCACGCCGCTGGTGGACAAGTAGGTTGACTCATACCGCCAGCTGATGAAGGCGCAGGGATAGGAGCTGCTCAGCAGCGCCGAGCCCGCGTTCAGGATCTGGGTTGGGCTCATCCGGGACTTGGAGGGGCTGCCCTTGGAAATATTGAGGCCAACGACGAGCCCCAAACCCATCCGCTGGGCATCGGACACGGCGGTCCGGAGAAAGGTGTGGACGTCACCCCGGCGGTAGACGTACTGAGCCCAGGCGGCGTCGAGGTACTGATACCTTCCGCTCCACCTGATCTTGGCCGGCTCGGCCCGTACGATCGTCGTCATGTTGGGCCAGAGCTGCTTGCTGTACCGGGCCATTTCTTCCAGCGTCCTCCCCGTGATCGGCCGGCCATTCCAGTTGGCCGGGTCCTGCGGCTCGTCGATCAGATAATGGCCGACGATGGTACCATCTTTGAGGTAGGAGGAGAAGTTCACGCCTCTGAACCGGGCGACCCGGGCCTTCCACTTGCTGAGGTCGAAGTGGCCGTAGCGATCCTTGTAGAACCTCTCGCTTCCGGCAAACATGAGTACCACCCTGCCGCCGCGCACTCTGATGGCGTTCAGTTCGTGGAGCAGGTACTTGGGCCAGATGTTCCGGAGGGCGCCGTTATACAAATCCCCGAACGTGGAGGTGGGCTGGGCGGTGGTACCGAAGGGGATTCCGTTGCGATAGCTGGCAACCGACATCGCGGACAGCTCGGGCGCCGCGGCGGGCTCAGCCACTACTGCGGGCGTACTCTCATCGGGGCTTAGGTAGTCGGTGTTGTTGCACGCAATGCAGGCGAGAACAGATCCAGCCAGCACTGGTACTCGAAATCGAGTGGCCCTACGGAACACCTTAAAAATGTCAGTCATACGCAGTCGTTTCCTCTCTCCGTTAGTTTGGAGTAGGTCCATTGACGCGGCAGGTGAGGGGCCAGCGCTCGGCTTCGGCCAGAGCGGCGGCTCATCGAGATGAGTCCTGACGCAGGGGGATGGCAGGTAGTCTGCCGTCCCTATGGTTTGGGCGTGTTGAGTTCGGTTACGCTGAGACTAAGGGGCTAGTCGCACAGGGCGCGAAGGAATGAGCACCAAGGTGGTGTCATCTCGTTGTCGTAGCTCGCGCCGCATAGAGAATCGTGATCTGGGTCACATTTGTCAAGGGCAAGATTTTGACAGTGCCCCGAATACCCGGGGCTGCGGAGATCCCGGTCCCTATGAGCGCCGCAGGTTCGCCGACTGTATCCGGGACGTCAGATACGCTCGCACGATATCGCGGGTGCCCATTCCATGCTCTCCCAGGGCCAGAGTCGGAGCCAGCCAGATCGCAAGCACCGTTGTCACCGCGGCGGCCAGGCAGCCGATCGCGAGTCCTACGGCGGCCGGCAACGCGAGGTGCCGGGTGATGGCGGTGACGCCGAGCGTAACCAGCGCGAGCAAGCTGGCCAGTTGGAGCGCGGGCAGCTGCGCCTGAACAAACCTTGCCCAGGTGATCCCGGTGACGGCAAGACTGAGCTGCGCCATCAAGACGTAATTGATGAAGAACGCGATGAGCACGCCGACAGCCACGCCGGTCAGCCCTTCATAGTGGCCCAGCCAGGCGCCGGTAAAAACCATTGCGGCGAACAGCCATTGACGCCAGGCCCGGCGGTACACTTTCCCGGTCGCCCGCGACAGCGAGTCGCTCATCCGGTACCCGGTCCGCAGCATCATCCCCAGCGCCAGCACCTGAAAGGGCGGTATGATGCCGGCCCACTTCTTTCCGAATGCCACCGCCACGAGCTCGGGGGCCAGCACGGCCGCTACGACACCGGCCGGCGCGAGAATCAAAGCCAATAGAGCGGTGCCTCGCAGATAACCGGCTGCCAGACGGCGGGGGTCGTCTTGCACTCGGGCCATGGTCGGAAACAGGACCTTATCCAGCACATCCCCCAGCAGGCCGGTGGGTACCGCCATGAACTGGAAGGCCCGGCTGTAATTGCCCAGCGCGACGGCGCCCATCCATCGCCCCACCACCAGATTGTCGAGCTGGTTGGCCAGGATGATGCCCATGCGGGCGATGCTCTGCCCCGCCCCAAATCCGACCAGCTCCAAAAAACTGGCCCACGTAGGACGGGCTCGGAACAGGGGAGGTGCGGCTCGCAACAGGATTACCGTTCGGATCGTCACCTGAGCCAGCTGGGCTCCGACCAGCGCCCAGATGCCCCAGCCCAGGAGCGCGAGGCCAACGCCGACTCCTCCGTAACCCACCGCATAGGCGAACACATCGCGGTTGGCCAGCAGGCGAAAGCGCAAATCCCGCTGCAGCAGACTCTCGGGGGCGGCCGACACGCCCGCCAGAGGAAACAGGAGCGCCAGAACCCGGACGACCTGGGCGAGCGAGTCCATCTTGAAGAACTGCGCGATGGCGGGAGCCGCCAGCCAGATGGCCGCGGCCACGAGGAGACCGAAGCCGGTGGAGGCGAAGAACGCCGTACTCACGTGACGTGGTTCGAGGACCGGTCGCTGCACCAGCGCCGGCCCCAACCCGAGCTGGGAGAAGTTGAGCGAGAACGCGATGACGACCAGGGCGGCACTGACGACGCCGAAGTCAGCGGGAGACAGGAGTCTGGTGAGGAGCACCAGGACCGCGAGCTTCAGCACGGCCATGGCGCCGGCCCCCCACGCGGTCCACACCATGCCTCCGAGCGCGCTGCGGGTCAGCCCGCGGGGTTTCTCGTTCACGTTAGTCCTTGCCCGTCCTGCGAGGCTGGATGGTGATGGGGGCCAAATTCAACCAGGATCTGCGTAATTTCGGGGGCAGCCAATGAGCACGATCCATGCCTCTGGCCGGTAGGGGAAGATAGCAGCGCTGCAATGCCCCGACGGGGGAGGACGGTTTCGGGTGCGCCGGCCGGTATGGCGCCCACAACGCTGTTGCGGCATTTCAACAGTTTGGTCGAGGAACTACGAGTGCACGCCTTGGCTGTCAAACCGAATCTGTTCATCGTGGGAGCGCCCAAATGCGGCACCACCGCGATCTATGAATACCTCCGTCAGCATCCCAACATCTTCATGTCGACGGTCAAGGAGCCTCACTACTTCGCCCCGGACCTGGACTACGCCAGAGTCAAGACGCCGGAGGAGTATGCCGGGCTGTTTGCCGCCACCGCCGAACAACACCGAGTCGTCGGAGAAGCCTCGGTGTATTACCTCCGCTCCTCGGTGGCTATTCCGCGTATCCGGGAGTTCAACCCGAACGCAAAGCTCGTCGCCATGTTCCGCAACCCGGTCGACATGGTGTACTCGTTTCATGCCCAGCTTCTCTATGTCTCGCACGAGAACGTGCCTGATTTCGAGACCGCCTGGCGGATGCAGGAGCGGCGGAGTCGCGGGATCGATCTTCCGCCCAAGATCCGAGCCCCTTTCCTGGTCCAGTATAAACAACTGGGGCAGTTCGGGACGCAGACCCAGCGGCTGTTGTCTTCGTTTCCCCGGTCGCAGGTCAAGCTGATCTTATACGACGACTTCGCCGCGTCTCCCGGGCAGGTGTACGATGAGCTGATCGAGTTTCTGGAGATTCCGCACGATGGCCGGACCGAGTTTCCCCGCATCAACGAGAGCAAGCGGGCCAGACTCGCCTGGCTGCGCCGGTTCGCCCGCAAGCCGCCGCCCGGTCTGCGGCGGGTGTTTCGTAGTCTCAAGCAGGCCTTGGGTGAGGAGGAGATCAGTGCAGTCCAGAAGAAGATCGCCGATCTGAACACAGTGAAAGAACGGCGTCCTCCACTTTCAGCAACTCTTCGCGCCGAGCTGGTCGAGGCCTTCCGCGACGAGGTGGCGCTGTTGTCACGACTCCTGGATCGGGACCTGAGCGGTTGGGTCTAGCCGGTGTATTCACCGCTCACCGCTCACCGCTCACCGCTTACCTCTTACCACTTCCGACCCACACGCCCCCCGCGCTCGCCATCAGCTCGATGAGCTCGGCCGGCGGCTCCGCTCCTTCCCCCACGATGCGCAGTCCGGGTAGCACGACCCGCGTGGCTTCCCTGACCCAGTGCTCATCATCGGCGTAAGGACGGCTCAACACCGCCCCGCGCATCGAGCGGGACTTGAGCGGAATTCTTCCGCTCCACAGCACGCTGATTCCCGGCGTGTCGCGAACCTCCGCCGGCGGATTCACCGCCACCAGTGCCACGCCGGGATTGGCCTCCGAGAGCCTCTGCCATTGATCGGCCACCGCACCCACCAGCACCAGGTAGCCGCCGGGCCCGGAGAGTCCCACCAGCGCCGTGACCGCATCGGCATCGAGCCGGCTCGAGCCGGAGCCGGACGGTTCAGGTGCCGGCCCGTCCCTGGTATCGAGCACCCCATCAACCAGCTCGAACGTGCGGCCGCAGATGGGGCAGCCGAGCTGACCGGCGCGGACCGAGCGGCCTTCGATCCGGTCGGGGAGCAGCACCAGAATGCTTTCGAGGTGGTCGGCGGGGCAGCGGAGATGGTCGGTGAGCTCGATGAACATGACAGGCAGATTCACCACAGAGGGCTTAGAGGACACAGAGGATACGACAACAAGTAGAGTCCTCGTACTCGCCAGGCGGGCATCACAACCTTCTTACCTGTTAGTAAGACCCATCCCCGCCACCTGAACATTAAAGTTTGAAAGTTTGGCTTCAACTGCTGGCATGGCGAGAACGAGGACCATATCTGAAGTCGT
>JBJMPK010000098.1:0-4587 GCA_045803245.1 Gemmatimonadales bacterium | reverse complement strand
GGGCGGTGCTGGTGGCCAACCGAGCCAGCCAGAAGTTGAAGCTCGACGCATATCTGGATCTCATGGAACGGCTTGAGCGGGTGACCACGGCGGACAGTCGGTCAGGCGGACAGGCGGTCAAATGACCGGCTGACCAACCGCCGCCCCAATATTCGACGACATCCGGCTGCTCACTAACGCACCTTCGGGAGCGATCCCGACCGCCGCGCCGAAACTTTGTTTGTTGGAACAACGCCGCGGATGTGGCGCTCCGAAGCGTGCGTCAGTGAGCGGCCGGTTGTGTTGGGATCGTGAAACCAATGAGCGAACGGGGCACGCGAGGAGACCACACCTGCAGCGGCCACGAGCGAGCTTACAACGCGCGCTTGGCTAACCCAGCCGCCAGCTCGATCGCATGCCGCATACTCGACGGATCCGCCCTCCCGGTGCCGGCGATGTCGAGCGCGGTGCCGTGGTCCGGTGACGTGCGCGGGAAGGGGAGTCCCAGCGTGACATTCACGGCACGGCCGAAGGCGGCGACCTTGATGGCAGTCATTCCTACGTCGTGATAGGGGGCCAGCACGGCGTCGAATTCCCCTCGCATGGCCCGCACAAACACGGTGTCCGCGGGGAGCGGACCGGCGGCACCGAGCTCCGCCGCCGCGGGGCTCAGGATGCGCACCTCCTCGTCACCAAAGAGACCCGACTCGCCCGCGTGAGGGTTCAGTGCACATAGCGCGATGCGCGGACGCTCGATGCCCCACCATTCTTGCAGACTTCGCTGCACGATCTCGCCAGTGCGTACCACCCGCTGGACCGTGAGCAGCGCCGGCACGTCCCGGAGCGCTACGTGGGTGGTGACCAGCACGACCCGTAAGGCACCGTCCGACGGCCGGTCCGGCTCGGCCTCTGCTGCAAGCATCATGGCCACATCGACGTTGCCGGCCAGCTGAGCCAGCCACTCGGTATGGCCCGGGTACGGGAATCCGGCGAGATGGAGAGCGTGCTTGTGGGCGGGAGCGGTGACGATCGCATCGACCTCACCGGTGAGCGCCAGCCGGGCAGCGGTTTCTACCGCGTGGCCCGCGATGCGGCCGGCGCGGATCGTCCGATTGCGGTCGGAGCCTTCCTCCCCGCTTCCTTGTCCCCAGCTACCTACCGCAATGCGCTGTTGGGCCGGGACGGCCGCGATCTGGTCCTCCGCCCCGATCACCGTAACGTCTGCGTCGAGGGGCTCAGCCAGGGCGCGCGCCGTAATCTCGGGACCGATCCCGCGCGGGTCGCCGAGCGCCACTGCCAACCGCGGTCTGCTGCGACCTCCGCCAGTCGTCTCCGTCTTCGCCGCCCTCTTCAGGACCTCATCTCGACGTACGTTGCCTTGCGGAGCCGGTCGAGATAACGCCGGATCGCGAGCTGCTGCCCGAGCTGTTCGCGAATCCGGTCCCGCACGTCGTCGTACTTCACTGCTCCCTCGGGACGCCGGTCGGTCACCTGGAGCACCACAAACTGGTCCCGCCCGCCCGGACCCGGCATGGTAAAGACCGGGAGCACTTTGGTCGAAGCGGTATCGTTTATTGCCTTGGCGTAGGCCTCCGGCAGCTTGGTCACCGGCACGGCCTGCGCATCCCGCTCGGCCGAGGGATCGTGATAGAGCCGTTGGAGCGAATCAAAGGAGGCACCGGCCAGCAAGGCGGTTCGCACCGAATCGGCCAGCGCTCTGGCACTAGCGATATGGCCGGAGTCGATCTGCGGCACCAACAGGATATGCCGGGCCTGAACCTCTCCCGGTTGGAGCCGCTCGACCTGGATGATGTGGTAGCCAAAGGGCGATTCTACCGGATCGGATACCACTCCCGGCTTCAAGCTGAATGCCACCCGCTCGAACTCGGGAACCATCACTCCCCGACGGAACCAGTTCAGCGAGCCACCCTGCTCCTTCGAGCCGGGATCTTGAGAGAACCGGCGGGCAGCGGTAGCGAAATCAGCTCCCCGCCTGAGCTCCAGGACGATGGAGTCGGCCTGCGCCCGGGAACGAGCCTTGGCCTCGGCCGAAGGTTTCGGAGCCACCACAATCTGCCGGAACGATATCGTGGCCGGCCGGGTGCCCAGGCTGCCCTTCTGCTCGTCGAAGTACGCCCGCATCTCCTTCTCGGTGGGAGCGACCGGCTTGAGCTTACCATCGCCGCGAAGCTTCTCGATCAGACGATTCTGAAATGCGGCCCGCCGCTGCTGATCGGTGAGCCACCGGCGGTACTCCTCCGGAGTCTGGAACCCCGCCTTCTTCAGCTCGGACTTATACTCGAGCTCAGTGGTAAAGTTGGTCCGCACCTTGCGCACCTGCTCCTCGACCCCGCTGGCGATCTCCTCATCGGTGACCTTGATGGAAGTGTCCCGCTGAGCCTGCTGCACCAAGAGCTCTTCGTCCACAATTGAAGAAACGATCTGCTGGCGAACCCCCTGAATACCTTCGGGCGTGTTGGGCAGCTTGGCGCCCTGCGATTGGCGCGAGAAGAGCTCTTCGTCGACCTGGGACGCAAGCACGGGCCGGTTCCCCACCACAGCCACTACGCGGTCCACGACAAATGTTGTGTCGTGAGACATAGTCCTCGGATCGGCAGCGGCTTCCCGGGTCTCGGAAGGCGCAGAAGTGTCGGCTGAGAGACGGCTTGAATCTGCTGGCGCGGCGCTCGTATCGGCCGAGACCGACGTGCTGTCTTGCGCCTCGAGCGCTGGCCCCGTGGCCGACACAGCCAGCAACACCAATCCCATCGCTCGGAGAAGTCCAACTATCCTCATCCTGATTACCTCTTAGCAGCCGCGCTGTCGCCGCGCTCCGTTGGGGGTGGGTTCTTGGGCGGCTGAGAGCCCTTCGGCGCCGGCGGGGTTGCTGCGCCGGGCGCTGGAGCCATACCGGGTATGGGAGCCGGGCCGGGTGCCGGCTGGAGCGGTCCCGCCTTGGCCTTGGAGGAGTCAGCCTTCTTCTGTTCGGCTTCGGCCAATTCGACCGCCCGATTCAGTCCGGCGTCGTAAATCCGATAGCTGGAGCGCTCCCGCAGCAGGGTGGCAAGCGCCGAGGGGATCGGTCGAAGCCGGGATTTACCGCCGACAAGCCGGTCGAAGTACTGGTCGACTTTTAGCGCGGCAACCTTGTTCCGGTCGGCCGCGGCGGTGGTCGAGTCCCACAGCGCTGCCGTGTCCAATCCCATGTCAGCGCGTAACGTGTCCAGCTGGCTGCGATAGTTGGACGCCAGACCATTCCACTCTTCCGCGGTAATGCCGATCTTCGCCGAATCGGCCTGCTGGAGCAGCAGCACGTTCTGAGTCAGGATTTTGGCGAAGTTGGTGAGCATGCTGTCATTCGCCTGCTTGAGCTGGGCGGAATATTGAGGTGGCAATGCCCGTACCCAGCGCATGTACTCCCCCACCGTAAGCTCCCCCCCTTTGAACGTCGTCAGCGCCTTCTTCGATGTCCGGGCTTCCTCCGGATTTTCCGCCGCATCGCGCATGGCGGCCGCCGCCCCCCGGGAAATCTTGATCTGCTTGACGATGGCCAGGCTGTCCATGTAGATCGAATCGAGCCGTGTTCCGACACTCTGCACCAGGTACGTGGTCAACCGGTCGCGTACCGCGTCCGGATTCGGCCGCTTGATGATGTGATAGCCGAATTGGGTTTCGACCACTCCGCTCATGGCTCCGGGATCGAGCGCCCAGCCCACGCTGTCGAAGACGGGCACATACCGTCCTTTGGGGCTGGGCGGCAGAAAGCCGTTGTCTCGCTTGCTCCCGGGATCGTCCGACACCTCCGCCGCTACCCGGCCGAACTCGGCGCCCTGCTTGATGCGGGCCAGCGTCAGCTCCGCCTTCTTCTTCGCGGCGTTCTTCACGGCAGGGGCAGCGTTTTGGGGAACCCGGAAGAGGATGTGCTGGAGAACCCGAACCTTGTTGGCCTGGTAGGTGCTGTCGGCCGCGTTGGGAGAGAACTTCGACCGCCGGGCCATGAGCGAGTCATGCCAGTGGGTGCCCCGCAGCTCGGCGATCTCCGGCCACACCGCTTGGGCGATGCTGGCGGAGTCGACGGGCAGCTTCCCTTCGGCTACGGCGTTGGTGAAGAGGGTGTAGTCGATCCAGACGTTGGCAATGAAGTTTGCTGCGTCACGATTGGCCCGCATGGCCTTGCCGCCCGTCATGATCTGGCTCAGTCGCTGGGGTGTCAGCCGCTGGCCCCCGGCCTCGGCGACGACATCGGCATGGGCCGAAAAGAGATCACGGAAACCGGAGCAGCCGGCGAGGGCGGCAACGGAAACGAGGAACACGAGCTGGGAAAGCCGGGCCATTGGTACTCCGATTAAAGAGGTCTAGGGTCGACTTTACGAAGCCTTGCGCAAAGCCCTCACCAACGCCGGCACGATCGGTTCTCCGCCGAGCCGGATCAAGCGCAGCGAAAGCGGCACCGTCCGACGGACTTCGGCCGCGAGCTGCACGTCGTCCAGCGCCGAGGTGAGTCCGGCCAGTCTGGGCGTCGTGCCGGGCCGGAAGGTGAGACGAGCTTCGTCCCCCCGGACGATGACGTTCTGCAGGCCCAGGGTCGCTCCCATGACCCGCAGGCGC
>JBJMPK010000097.1:0-6515 GCA_045803245.1 Gemmatimonadales bacterium | reverse complement strand
GGGGGTGACCCGGGGGTCGCGCTGCTGGGCCCAGACCGCGCCGCTGTGGTGCTCGGCGTCGAGCCACATGGTGCGGAACTTATAAATGGTGAAGGGCCGGCCGCCGAGGTCGCGCTCGCGGCGGTGGTTCTGGGCCCCCCGGATCGGCTGCCGGCGGTCGAGGCCGACCCGCACTTGGGTGTAAAGCACCGGCCCGCGAGACGTGAGCCAGATCAGCAGGGCGATGATTACGAGTACGGGGAATGACAGGACGAGTGCGGCAAGCGATAGCAGGCAGTTAATTGCCTCGGTGGCCCCTCCGGACCGCTCGAGGGCCGGGTCGTGGATTTCGGGCTGCGTCCGTTCGGCGCCCCAGAGCTTCTGGATCGTGGGCAGCGCGCCGGATCCGGTCCGTTCAACCAGAGCCTCCATCCAGCGCATCATCCGCGAGCCACCTGGTTAACGCCCTGAGGCGACGTACTGCGGGATTTCACGAGAGCCACCCCAGGCAGACGGACAGCGCAATGAGCTAAGTCGCTGTCGGGAGAGCACGATCTATGCCCACCCAGCACGGCCCCGTGCGGGCCCGGAGATCAATTTGCAAGGTGTTGATGAATATTGAATTAGCTCCGCGGGACGGAGCTCGTCAAGAAGGGCTATTCGTGTGGTGATTCGTCAACATGGCCGAACCGTAATGCAACAGACCTACTTACGCAGCGCCCACCAGCGGACCAGGAGCACCGTCCCCAGGGCAAGGAGCAGGTGGACCACCCCCGGCTGCGGCCCCCGCACGAAGGTCAAGAAGACCCAGGCCGCCAGCGCGACCAGCGCGATGAGGAGTGTCCAGGGCATTGAGAACCTCGGCTGCAATCGGTTGACGGTGTCGGAGCGGAGTCCTATTTTACACCCGAGTGGGCGGTAGCGGGGAGCCACATTATTGAGCCAACAGGTCCGATGATGGGTCCGAATGCTGTGGCTGATGTCATGCCCCTCGGGGGAAGACAGATGTTATGGTGAGGGCCCCAAGCTTTCTCATTGGGCTTCAATAATCCTCTCCGTTGCCGTTTCACTCGCGCGCCGGTCTTTCGAGATCGGCGTTTGTTTTGGGGCTATGGGCTATGGGCTATTGGCTATGGGCTGTTCTCCGAACCGTGTAGGTTGTACTTCATGGCGACCACCGTACGCGCTTGGCCAATAGCCAATAGCCAATAGCCAACAGCCCCCATCCATGCCCCGTTGCGCCGTCACCCGTCGCGTGCACTTCAACGCCGCGCACCGTCTGTACAACCCCCGGTTCTCGGACGACTGGAACCGCGCGACCTTCGGCGTGTGCAACAACCCCAACTACCACGGACATAACTACGAGCTGGAGCTCACGGTGGAAGGCGAGATCGATCCGGAGACCGGCTATGTCATGGATCTCAACAAGCTCAAGGAGCTGGCTCAGGAGCGGCTGCTCCGGCACCTCGACCACAAGAACCTCAACCTGGACGTACCCTGGTTCCAGACCCTGATCCCCACTTCAGAAAACATCGCGTTGGTCTGCTGGCGCGAGCTGCGCGCTGTGGTACCGGCCGAACTCGCCCTGCGGCTTCGCCTGTGGGAAACACCCCGAAACTACGTCGATTATGAAGGTGCCTGAGAGGGCATGAATCATGCTCTGGCGCCGTGGACCATGGACGACGCGGTCGACCGCTACCTTCGCCTGAACCAAAAGGTCTGATGCCTTCGCCCGCCTACGCCGCCCTATGGATCTTCATCTTCTCGCTGCCCTGGGAGCGAGCCGCCATCCTTCCCGGAATCGGCTACGTGACCAAGATCACCGGTGCGGTGGCGTTGGGCGGCGCCCTCTTTGCCATGGTGGTCAACGGTCGAGTGCGCCGCTGGCACCCACTGCAGGTGACGGCACTGCTGTTCGTGCTCTGGTCCGGCGTCGGTGTATTCGCCAACCATTTGCCCCAGATTCCCGGAAAGCTCTGGACCTTCGTTCAGCTCCTCATCATGTTGTTGATCGTTTGGGAGATCGCCACCACCCGGAAGCGCCTGTTCGGGCTGCTGACCGGCTACGTGCTCGGTGGCTACATCGCGGCGCTCGACACGATCATGACGTTTCGGTCCAAGGCCGCGCTCATGCGCCGGTTCTCCACCGGTGAATCCGACCCCAATGATCTCGCGATGGTACTTGCTCTCGGGTTGCCGATGGCCTGGTACCTGGCGCTGACTTCCGAGCACCCCCTCATGCGATGGATCTGGCGCGGCTACGTGCCGGTCGCCGTGTTTGCCATCGGACTGACGGGCTCCCGTGGGGGCATGGTGGCGACTATCGTGGCGCTCCTGATCGTTCCCATGACTCTGACGACGATGTCTCCGGGGAAACTCGCGGCCGGCATCGCCGGCCTGGCGCTGTCGGGTACCCTGGCGGTGGCGTATCTCCCCACCACGGTCATCCAGCGCCTGGGCTCGACCTCCAGCGAAGTCGAGGAGGGCCGACTCGGCGGCCGCCTCAAGATCTGGGAGGTGGGCTTAAGCGCATTCACCGTGAAGCCGATCTTCGGGTATGGTACGTCCGGCTTCAAAGCCGCAGTCGAGCCCGTCCTGGGAGCGAACACGAAAGTCGCCCACAACTCCTTCCTGTCGGTTCTGGTGGAGGAGGGGCTGGTGGGCCTCGTGATCTACGGGATGATGTTCGTGGTGGTCTTCATGGGAGTAATCAGCATCCCCATACCACTGGAGCGTCGGTTCGCCCTGGTTCTTCTGGCCACCGTCATCGTCACCATGCTCCCCCTCACCTGGGAAGACCGGAAGGTGGCCTGGTTTGTTCTGGGCTTTCTGGTAAGCCTGTCGACGATAGCCGCCGCCACTCGATCGGCAGCGACGGTGCGATGGGACCGAACCCGCACCGCTCCTCCCCTCCGCCGCCCGGTCGGCGCGCGCGGAGTCCCGGGAGGGGGACGGCTCGAATGACTGCAGTACGCCGGTTTATTGAACTGAATCGTCGGCTGTCGCGGTGGGAACGTTCTCTGGTGGCGCGCCTGGTTCCCGGTTGTGCGCCGGATGGCCAGCTCGATTTCCGGGATCGAGTGCTTCCCAGCCTGCTCCAGCGGGGAGCTCGAGTTCTCGATGTCGGCGGCGGCAAGTTCCCCGGCATTCCGCTGCAGACCAAGCGTGACCTCGATCTGCACATCGTGGGCCTCGATCTCTCCGAGTCCGAGCTCACGGCTGCGCCACGGGGAGCCTACGACAGCATCGTCGTCGGCGACGTCGCAACGGTCAGTATCCCCGGCACCTACGATCTCATCTTCTCCCGCGCCGTCCTCGAACACGTGGCCGATCCGGCCGGCGCCGTGGCCAATCTCGCGGCGGTCCTGCGTCCCGGCGGGATCATGGCGCATGTGATGCCCTGCCGTAACGCTCCGTTCGCTGTACTCAACCGCTGGCTGGGAAATCGCATGGCCCGCCGGGTACTGTTCTCGGTCTTTCCCGAGAAGCGGAAGAACAGCGGCTTTCCGGCGCTCTATCGCGATTGTACGCCCGGCGCTCTGGCCCGTGCCTGTCGCGACGCCGGGTTGGAGGTCGTCCAGGT
The DNA here is from genome assembly GCA_045803245.1 of Gemmatimonadales bacterium. Taxonomy (GTDB): domain Bacteria; phylum Gemmatimonadota; class Gemmatimonadetes; order Gemmatimonadales; family GWC2-71-9; genus CAVVWJ01. The sequence goes on along the minus strand of JBJMPK010000097.1, from coordinate 2,953 downwards.
TCTCCCCTACTACAGCTCGGACTATACCTCCTTCTTTGCGCCGTTCTACACCCTCGAGACGGCCCGTCAGGCGCTGATGTGTGCTCTCCGGCTGGAGAACCTCGCGGAAGTATTCGCCATCCTGGCCCGCCAGCCGCTCAGCAAAGTATCCAGAACCGTGGCGGCAGTGACCCGAGATGAGGCTGCTCTACTATGAAGCCACCGAAGCCGGGCATCCCCGCCCGGCCGCCGCGCACCCAGGTTACTCACCCCGAACTGCCCGCACCGAGCCCGGAGCCCTTTGCCGAGAAGGTGCGGGAGATTTTGGCCGCGCTGGGGGAGGACCCCCGCCGCGAGGGCCTGCTCAAGACACCCGAGCGAGTCGAGGCCTCGATGCGGTTCCTCACTCAGGGCTACTGGATGACGGTCGAAGAGGTGATCGGCGATGCGCTGTTCGAGGCGACGCATCAGAGTATGATCATGGTGCGGGACATCGAGCTCTACTCGCTGTGCGAGCATCACCTGCTCCCGTTCTTCGGACGGGCGCACGTGGCGTATATCCCCGACGGCAAGATCCTGGGCCTCTCCAAGGTCGCGCGGGTCGTGGATGTCTTCGCCCGGCGGCTGCAGGTCCAGGAGCGTCTCACCGATCAGATCGCCGATGCCATCATGGACGTGCTCAAGCCCGCGGGCGTGGGGGTGGTGATCGAGGCGGCCCACTTCTGCATGATGATGCGCGGCGTCGAGAAGCAGAACTCCCGCACGGTCACCAGCGCGCTCCGAGGCATCTTCCGCGACGACTCGAAGACGCGGGATGAGTTCCTCCGCCTCGCCCACGCCGGCCGCCTCTCCGAGTGAGCCGGCTCGCCGGCCAGGTGGCCCTCGTGACCGGCGCGTCACGTGGCATCGGGGCGGCGGTGGCGGAGGCGCTCACAAAAGAAGGCGCCCGGGTGATTCGAGTATCCCGGACGGTGGAGGAGGGTGGCCCCGGCTCCGAGAACATTCGCTGCGACCTAACAGACCCCCGGCAAGTCGAACGGCTCGGCGGCCGAGTGCTGGAGCGGTACGGTCCGCCGAACATCGTGGTGAGCAACGCCGGCGCCTTTCTCCTCCGCCCGCTCGAGAGCACCGAGGCCCACGATCTGGAGCAGCAGCTCGCCGTGAACTTGCGGGCACCGTTCGCGGTGGCAAAAGCGTTTCTTCCCGCCATGCGCCGGGCCGGCCGGGGCAGTTTCATTACGGTAGGCAGCGTCGCCGACCACGTCGGGTTTCCCGAGAACGCGGCCTACGCCGCGAGCAAGTATGGGCTACGTGGTCTCCATGAGACGTTGGTGGCCGAGTACCGGGGCACCGGCGTCCTGCTCACCCTCGTCTCTCCCGGGCCGACCGATACAGCGGTGTGGGATCCCTACGATCCGGACCAGCGGGAAGGATTCCTTCCCCGAGCCGGCATGCTGCGCCCGGCCGACGTGGCCGAGGCGATCGTCTTTGTTGCGACGCGACCGGCTCACGTGCACATCGATTGGCTTCGTCTTGGCCCCGCAGGAAAAGCATTTGCCGCAGATGAACGCAGATAGACGCAGATAGATCGGCTTGCACCCCAGCCGCACACTCAGTATACAGTTTCAACCAAGGCGCTGGTAATTCATCACACCACCACCCCCCGTGGGAGCTACAGATGACAGTAAAGTCGGGTGTATCTGCGGTCATCTGCGTTCATCTGCGGCTTATGCTTTTGACTACTCTCAGCTTGATCCCGATGCGGGCAGCACAGGGTCAGCACACGCTGCCGCCGCTGCCCGACAGCACCGGGTGGGGCGTGCACGTGCTCGCGGTAGCGCGGGATGTCCAGGGCTCCATCTGGGTCGGCACCTATGGCCAGGGGATCTACCGGCTCCAGGCCGGAGCAACGAGCTGGCAACCGATCCGGCACGACAGCACCGACAAATCGATCTCCAGCGACTTCGTACAGGCGCTCGCGTTCGGGTCTCGGGGTGAGATCTGGTACGGCACGATCGGGAACGGCTGGGGACTCTCGACCGACGGCGGCGCTACCTGGAAGAACTGGACCTACGATCAGCTCGGTCCGGAGTGGCAGTACGTCGCCCCGTCGGGCATCGTGGTCCGGGGGGACACCACCGTCATCGGAACCGCCGACGGTCTGCAGGTGACGACCAACAACGGGGCCAACTGGACCGCCATCGGCGATGCCACCGGCCCCCGCTCGAAAGGTCCGGCCGACACCGTCTTCCCGGTGCTCACGAGCGAGTACGTCCGCCGGGTGGCCACGGACCGCAGGGGCTGGACTGTCGCCACATTGAGAGGCAACCAGCGGGTTCGCCATATCGAAGCCGGCTGGGTGGCCGAGCCCCTGGCGTTCACGGCATTTCCGCCGGCGAACGCCTTGCTGCTCGGCCGGCAGCTGATCAAGGGCACTCCCTGCGGACTCAAGCCGGCCAGCGATACTCTGCCATGTCTCCGCCAGCGAGCCGATTCAGCCGAGCCGGCTCGCGCGCCGCTCACCATCTGGTTCCGCCGCCCCATCGCGCTCACCGATAACAGCTTCATCGACCAGACCTACCGGTACGGGTCGACCATGGGCGGCAACTTCCAGCAACATCAAGGGGTGGAGTTCAACAATCCGGACGGGACTCGCGTGTTCGCGATCGGGTCGGGCACCGTGGTGTACGCCGGCCGGGCGGAGCAGGGGGCACTGACGGTGACGATCCGGCACGACACCACGGTCAGCGCGCACGGGAAACGATATCGCCTCTATTCGACCTACTATCACAACTCCGCGCTCAAGGTCAAAGTCGGCCAGAAGGTCCGCAAAGGCGCGCTGATCTCGCTGGTCGGGAACACCGGCCGCGCCACCAACGACCACCTCCACCTCGAGCTCTCCGCCTCCCCGGTCGACTCGCTCGGCGCGGTGGTCGACTCGCTGCAGCGTTTCCCTCCCTACACTACCAACCCG
>JBJMPK010000096.1:0-3697 GCA_045803245.1 Gemmatimonadales bacterium | reverse complement strand
GACCCCGACGGCAAATGGCGGGTTTCGGCCGTACAAGTCACTCCCGCTGCCAAAAAGTAAAGCTGGATGTCGGCGTGCTTGTACTGCCCTGCCCTGCTCTCCGCCAAGAGCACGGAACAGGCCATGGTTCTCACCTCCCCTTGAGCCGGTCATTTGCATCTTAACGACCTGTATCAGGCGCCGCCTCAGGTTTTTGGGAAGGCTCGATCAGAAACCAGGCGACCACGCCCGCCGCCACAGCCAGACCGGCAGCGAGGAGCATGACCACTCGAAAGGCATCCACGAACGCCGCTGCAACCGTGTGCTCCAGGCTGGTCCGCAGCCCTTCCGGCAAGGAATGGGGAATGGTGAGGGCCGCCAGCTTTCCCCGCTCTCGCCAGAGCAGTTGGCGAACTCCGGCCGGCACGCCGGCAGTGGCCAGCCGGTGCGCCAGCGACCGGCCGAACCGATCGTAAGCCACGAGGCCGAAGACCGCGATCGACAGCAACGCTGCGGTACGCGAGACTGCGTTATTGATGCCCGACGCCACGCCGGCCCGCTCCGGACCGGCGGAGGTCATGACGGCCGTCGTCAGCGGAGCCACGGTAACGGACATTCCCAAACCGAGCACGATCATCCCGGGGAAGAAGGTGCTCCAGTACGACCCTCCCGTTCCCGGGAGCGCCAACAGAGCAAATCCTGCCGCGGCGATCAGCGGCCCTACGATGAGGGGACGCCTCACCCCATAGCGGTCGGCCAGCCGGCCGGCCCGGCTCGAGAGCAAGGACAACAGCACGATGAGTGGAAGCATCGCGGCCCCGGCAGCGGCCGGCGGATAACCATGCACCTGAATCAGATCAAACGGCACGAAGAAAAACGCGCCGCCCAGGGCGGCGTAGAGCAGCAGCGTCAACAGATTGGCGCCGGTAAAGGTGTGAGAACCAAACAGGTCGAGCGGCACCATGGGCTCGGGAGCGCGGCGCTCGACCACAACGAAGGTCGCCAGCAACAACGCGCCACCGATGAGTCCGGTGAGAATGGCAGGGTTCACAACGCCCAGTCGCGGGCCTTCGAGGAGACCAAAGACCAGGCCCCCGAGACCCAGGGTAGCGAGTGCGGCTCCCGGCAGATCGAGGTGGTGGGCCTGCCGGTCCCGGCTCTCAGGCACGCTTCGCGTAGTGATGACCAGGGTCGCGACCGCGATCGGAATATTTATCCAAAAGACCCAGCGCCACGAAGCTACCTGGATCAGCCAGCCCCCCAGTACTGGGCCGATGCCGGCGCCGGCAGCCGAGAAGGCCGACCACTTGCCGATCGCCCGTCCACGACGCTCTGCCGGAAACCCGGCACCGAGCAGAGCCAGGCTGGTAGGAACCAGCATCGCTCCACCGAGTCCTTCCACGGCGCGAGCCGCTATGAGCCAATTGATGTTGGGAGACAGGGCGCACCCCGCGGAGGCCAGGGCGAAGAGCGCCACCCCGAGGGTGAAGATGCGTCGCCGGCCCACTTTGTCGGCCAATGCTCCGCCCAGGAGCAGCAGCGCCGCCAGCGCCAGCGCGTAGCTCTCCACCACCCACTGGACCTCAGTAGCCGTCGCGCCCAGCGCTTTTTGCAGCACCGGCAGGGCGACGTTGACGACGGTGCCGTCGATGAACGCCATGCTGGAGCCGAGAATGCTGGCCACCAGCATCCATCGTTCGACCTTCTGGTTGCTGCGCGCGGAAGTCGCTACCCCAATGAGCTCACCCGCCGTTCAAGGAGACGGAAAGGTAGCGCGTCCCGGCTTGGCTCGCGGGCGCGGCCCGGCCGAAGTAGATTCGCCGCATGCCGCCCCCGAGCCGATCCAACATGATGGACGGTCCGATCCTCCCCGCGTTGGTGCTGGCGCTCGGTCTCGCGCTCGCCGGCGGGCTCATCGGCCAGGGCTTTCGCGAGGGCCGCAGATCGGATCGCTACGTAGAAGTGAAGGGACTGGCCGAGCGCGAGGTCACCGCCGATCTGGCCCTTTGGCCGCTGCGCTATGCCAGTACGGGGAATGATCTGACGGTAGCTCAGGCCGGGCTCACCCGCAGCACCCGCCAGGTCTTTGCCTTCCTGACTCGCCATGGCATCGATACGGCCGCCGTTCAGCTGCAGGCTTTGGAGGTCTCCGACGCCGACGCCAACCGTTTTCCGGGAGAGCGTGCCGGCCCCCGGTTCGTGATCCAGCAGACGGTGATCGTGCGCTCGCGCACACCCGAGGTCGTGATGGAGGCGAGCCAGCGCGTCAGCGAGCTGGTGGCCGGTGGAGTGATCCTCTCCTCCAGTGGAGAATATGGAATCGGCGGTCCCACCTTCATCTTTACCCGTCTGAACCAGCTCAAGCCCGCGATGGTGGCTGAAGCCACCGCCAACGCACGCGAAGCGGCCCAGCAGTTTGCCACCGATTCACGCACCGCGCTGGGCGGTATCCGCCAGGCGAGCCAGGGCGTATTCGTCATCCTGCCGAGGGATCAGGCACCTGGTGTCAGCGAGAGCGGGCAGCTCCAGAAAGTGGTGCGAGTCGTATCCACCGTGCAGTACGCGCTGAGATGACATGACATCCAATCCGATCGTCAACCTCGCCCCCATCGACTACGTCATCATGGCGTTCTACTTCGCCGCCGTGCTCGGCGTGGGGTGGAGTCTCCGGCGCGCCACCCGGACCAGCACCGACTTCTTCCTGTCCGGCCGCTCGCTCTCGCCGTGGGTTACCGGCGTAGCCTTCATCTCGGCGAATCTGGGGGCTCAGGAGGTCATCGGGATGGGCGCCTCGGGCGCCAAATATGGCATAGCCACCAGCCACTTCTATTGGGTGGGCGCCATACCGGCCATGGTGTTCGTCGGTCTTTTCATGATGCCGTTCTATTACGGCTCCCGAGCGCGCTCGGTGCCGGAGTATCTTCGCCTGCGCTTCGATGAGAAGACCCGGACCCTCAACGCGGTGTCCTTCGCGGTGATGACCATCTTCTCCTCGGGCGTTTCGATGTACGCCATGGGCAAGCAGCTCAATCTGCTTCTCGGTTGGAGCTTCGACATCAGCGTTCTTGTCTCCGCGGTGATCGTGCTGGCGTACGTGCTGCTGGGTGGGCTCACCAGCGCCATCTACAATGAGGTGCTGCAGTTCTTCCTGATCGTCTTCGGGTTCGCGCCGCTGGTGGCACTCGGTCTCCACGCGGTCGGAGGCTGGGACGGACTCACCGCCCGCCTGGCGGAGGTCGCCACCAGCCGGGGGCTGCCCAGTGACGCGCTCACCAGCTCGTGGGCCAATATGGGCGACGCCGCCCGCAATCCCGTCGGCGTGGAGTGGTTTGGGTTGGTCATGGGCCTCGGCTTCGTCCTGTCGTTCGGCTATTGGTGCACCGACTTTCTGGTGGTACAGCGAGCCATGGCGGCGGACTCCATGACCGCTGCCCGAAGGACGCCGCTCATCGCGGCGTTCCCCAAAATGCTGTTTCCCTTCCTGGTGATCCTGCCGGGCATGATCGCCCTGGTGCTCGGCGCCGAACACGCGGCCGGCATCGGCCAGGGTCTGGTGCCGGCCAAGCTCGCGGCCGATGGCGCGCCGCTGATGGATGGGGCCGGCCACGTGGTGCTCGACTATGACCTGGCCACCCCGATGATGCTGGTCCGGCTCTTCCCCGCGGGCATGCTGGGACTCGGCCTCACCGCCCTGCTCGCCTCCTTCATGTCGGGTATG
>JBJMPK010000095.1:0-3759 GCA_045803245.1 Gemmatimonadales bacterium | reverse complement strand
GTGTGGGACGACACCCGGTCGGCCGAGCGGTTCCTCTGGGGCTATGGGGGGAAGCTCAGGGCGACATCGCGCCCGGGTTATCGGACCGTGCTGGAGAGCATGCAGCTGGAGGGGAAACCTGCGACCCTGTACGTACTCGCGCCGGAAGGGTGGGAACGATGGGGGCAAATTCCCAAGGCCTACGTGAGCCCATAGCCGCTTGGATGTCGCGTCGAACACGCCCGCCTTCGGCGGGCCTTTTTCTTTTTTATTGGCGTCGACGCCACCCGGCCCTTACGGGCCGGGCACCTGCTATGGCGCGGTCCTCCGGCCCGCGGATACTCCGCATATACCTCTAGTTCCTGGATCAAAGGAAGCAAGCGGTCTTCCGGAGTGTGTGGAGGGCGGCCTGGGTCGGCAGTGAAATCGGGACCAAACGGGGATCGGAGCGTCCGCGGTCCGGAGGACCGCGCCAAAGCAGGAGGCCGGCCCGTAAGGGCCGGCATGGCAATCCGCGCCGATGCATAAAACAAAGGCCCGCCGGAGGCGGGCGTAGATATCCAGCGACGAACGGGTCCGGGATCTATAACGCGTGGGTCACGGTGTAGATCAACAGTCCCACCAGGCCGCCTACCAGCGTCCCGTTGATTCGGATGAATTGAAGGTCTCGCCCCACCAGCAGCTCGATACGGCGCGAGGTCTCCTCCGGGTCCCACGAGCTGACCGTCTGGGCGATCAGCTGACCCACCTCGCCGCGATGCTGCTCCACCACCCGAAGCACCGCGCCGATGACCCAGCCGTCGATCTTTTCCAGCAAGGCCTCGTCTTCGAGCGCGGCCGTGGCCAGCGCCGCGAGGCCGCGGGTCACCGCTCCCGGTGCACCGTCGTCGGTGGGATTTTGCCGGCCGAGCACCTCCTTGAGCTCCTGCCAGAGCGATGCCGCCAGCCGGCCGCTGGTCTCCGGGTCGAGCACTTGATGCTTGATCGCCTCCGCCCGGGCGATGACCTCGGGCGACTCCTGTAACTGCACCATCCAGTCGGCCAGGAGCTGGTCGAACTGGTGGCGCAGCGGGTGGTCGGGATCGGCTCCTACTTCGAAGAGAGTGCGCTCGATCCCGCCCAGGACCTTCTGGTGAATCCGGTCGTCCACCACCTTAGGCACCCACCAGGGACTCTCTTCCCGGATGCGGTCCCGGATCAGGGCCTCGTTTTCGGCCACCAGCCGGGTGAGCCCGTGGATCACCCGATCCAGCAGTTGCTGGTGGCGAGCGTCGACGGTGAGCAGTGCCAGTCCCTTGGCCAGCACCGGAGCGATCGGCACCTGCCGGAGCGGCTCGATCACGCTCCGGTCGAGCAAGGCGTGTACATCCTCGTCCCGGACCACGTTGCCCGCGCTCCGCAGGATAGAGGCGATGTTCCGCGCTGCCGCTCGGGCATTTTCCGGGTTGGCCAGCCACTCGGCAGCCCGGCGGCTGATCTGAGCCGCCCTGAGCTTGGCGATCAACATGTCGGGGGAGAGGAAGTTGTTCTGCACGAAGTTGCCGAGGCTCCGGCCGATGCGGTCCTTCCGGTTGGGGATGATCGCCGTGTGGGGGATGGGGATGTTCAAAGGATGGCGAAACAGGGCGGTAATGGCGAACCAATCGGCGATGCCGCCGACCAGCGATGCCTCCGCGGTGGCTCGGATGTAGCCAACCCAGGTGTGCTGGGCTTCCAGCAGGCTCGTGACGATGAAGATGGCGCCCATCAACACCAGCAGGCCGGTAGCTCGACGCTTCATCCGGTCGAGGTTGCGCTGGCGCTCCTCGGGGTTGCTGATGTCCTGCATGGTCGACATGGAGGAAGGTTAGCGGGAGGGCGGACGGGCGGACAGACGGACGGCCGGACAGTTGTCATCCCTTCATTGCATTCAGGGCAGGTTCTAAGCGCGGCGAAGGAGCCGAAAGGTCGGTGTAGCTGACATCCGTCCGCCCGTCCGCCCGTCCGCCCGTCCGCCCGTCCGCCTTGAACAAAGTCCGCTTCGCTGCTACTCTTACGGGCTTATGTTCGACGAGCTTTCCAGCAAACTCAACGCCACGCTCCAGCGACTCACCGGGCGCGGCGTTTTAACAGAGGACGCGGTCAAGGAGGGACTCCGGGAGATTCGGCGGATCCTCCTCGAGGCCGACGTGAGCTTCGATCTCACCCGCGACTTTCTGGAGCGGGTGCAGGCTAAAGCCGTTGGGCTCGCCTCACTGAAGGAGGTGCGTCCCGGTCACCAGCTGGTCAAGATCGTGTACGACGAGCTGGTGGCGTTGTTGGGCGAGAAGCAGGCGCCGATCGCGTTTGCCACCGTTCCACCGACGGTCATTCTGCTGGTGGGACTCCAAGGCTCGGGCAAGACAACTACCGCCGGCAAGCTGGCCAAGCGGCTCAAGCTGGAGCAGAAGGCGCCGTTTCTGGTCGCGGCGGACGTGTACCGCCCCGCGGCCATCGATCAGCTCCACACCCTGGGCCGCCAGGTCGAGGTCGGGGTCCACAGCGACACCGCGTCGCAGGACGTCGTCAAGATCGTCCGCGACGGCGTAGTGGCGGCCGGGAAGGCGCGAGCCCGGAGCGTCATCGTCGACACCGCGGGACGGCTCCAGATCGACGACGAGATGATGGACGAGCTCAAGCGGCTCAAGTCGGCGGTGTCGCCCCATGAGATCCTGCTCGTAGCCGACGGGATGACGGGCCAGGACGCGGTCCGGATCGCGAAGGGGTTCCACGACGCGCTCGGCATCACCGGCGTGGTCCTCACCAAGATGGATGGCGACGCGCGCGGCGGGGCGGCGCTCTCGATCTACGGAACCACCCACGCCCCGATCAAGTACATCGGCGTGGGCGAGAAGCTCGATGCCCTCGAGCCGTTCCACCCCGACCGGCTGGCCGGACGGATCCTCCAGCAGGGCGACATCCTCTCCCTGGTAGAGAAGGCGCAGACGGCGGTCGACGAGAAGGAGGCCGAGCGGCTGGCGAAGAAGGTCCAGTCGAAGAAGGGCCTCGATCTGAGCGACTTTCTCGGCGCCATGAAACAGATGCAGAAGATGGGGCCGCTCAAGAACGTGCTCGGCATGCTGCCGGGGGTGAATCCGGCCATGCTCCAGGCCGCCAAGCTGGACGACAAGAAGCTCAAACACGTCGAGGCGATCGTGCTGTCCATGACGGCTAAGGAGCGCTCCAACCCCGACGTGATCAACGGGCAGCGGCGGCTGCGGATCGCCAAGGGATCCGGGCGTACGGTGCAGGAGGTCAACACGCTCCTGAGCCAGTTCAAGCAGATGCAGAAGTTCATGAAGATCGCGGGGAAGACCGGAGGCGCCGGTCTGAAGCTGCCTTTCGGACGCGGCGAATTCCCCGGGTAACCCGCACACACAGGAACGCACATGTCGACTCGTATTCGCTTGCGCCGGATCGGCCGGAAGAAGCTCCCGCTCTACCGCATCGTTGTGGCCGACCAGGAATCGCCCCGGGACGGGCGGTTCATCGAGATCATCGGCACCTACAACCCGAAGGGCGCCACGGCGGCCGACAAGGTACAGATCAATGCCGAGAAGGCGCGCCAATGGATCGCCAAGGGGGCGACGCCGTCGGACACCGTCCAGTCGCTGCTCAAGCAGGCCGGGGTGTTCTCGACTGGGGCCGCGAGCCAGTCGTAGTCGCCAGTCGCCAGTCGTCAGCACATCGCTAGACTGGTGACTGGTGACTGGTGACTGGTCACTGGTGACTGGTGACTGTCCGACACGTCGTGGTGGGCCG
>JBJMPK010000094.1:0-24298 GCA_045803245.1 Gemmatimonadales bacterium | reverse complement strand
GCCCAACATCTGGTTCTTCGACCCGTCCTTCGGCACCACGGCAGGCGCGGCCAGCGCGGTCACCGAGCTCGACGGCGAGAACGGCATCCTCCGCTACCGGGGCTATCCCATCGAGCAGCTGGCCGAGCGAGCCTCGTTCCTGGAGGTGGCGTATCTCCTGGGCGAAGGCGAGCTGCCCGACCGGGAGCAGTTGGACCAATGGGAGGAGATGATCAAGTACCACACCTACGTCCACACCAACATCACCAAGTTCCTGGAAGGCTTTCGCTACGACGCCCACCCCATGGGCATGCTGCTCGGCGTAGTGGGCGCGCTCTCCACCTTCTACCCCGACGCGAAGGACATCCACGATCCGGCCAACCGCTACCTCCAGCGGGTGCGGCTCCTGGCCAAGCTTCCGACCATCGCCGCCTTCGCGTTCCGCCATTCGCGCGGCCTGCCCTACGAGTTCCCCCGCAACGATCTGGACTACATCGGGAACTTCGTGAACATGACGTTCAGCATCGGCGGCCGGCACCAGCCGAACAAGGTGCTCCAGCGGGCCCTGGAGGTTCTCCTGATCCTCCACGCCGACCACGAGCAGAACTGCTCCACCAGCGCGGTGCGGGCGGTCGGGTCGTCCCATGTGGATCCCTTCTCCGCCGTGAGCGCCGGCATCGCCGCGCTGTACGGGCCGCTGCACGGCGGCGCCAACGAGGCCGTGCTCCAGATGCTGGACGAGATCGGTGACAAGAAGAACATCCCGGCGTTCATCGAGAAGGTGAAGAGCGGCTCCGGCCGGCTGATGGGCTTCGGCCACCGGGTCTACAAGTCGTACGATCCCCGGGCCAAGCTGATCAAGAAGGTGGCATACGATGTCTTCCAGCAGACCGGACTCAATCCCAAGCTGGAGATCGCGCTGGAGCTGGAGCGGATCGCCCTGGAAGACGAGTACTTCATCAAACGGAAGCTGTACCCCAACGTCGACTTCTACTCGGGACTGATCTACCAGGCGATGGGATACCCGACCGATTATTTCACGGTGCTCTTCGCCATCGGGCGGACGCCGGGGTGGCTGGCCCAGTGGGAGGAGATGCTGCTGGACAAGGACCAGAAGATCGCCCGTCCGCGGCAGATTTATGTGGGCTCGGAGGAGCGGGATTTCGTGCCGCTGGAGCGGCGGGGGGAGAGACTCAGCGGCGAGGTAGAAAGAATCAGCACGAGGTGAAGGGGAAAAAAGAACATGAGCGGGAAAAGCAAAAAGCGTAAGCGGTAAGCGGGAACTGCAAAGGCGGGTTCGGCCCCCTCGCTTCACTCGGGGTGACAGCCCCGCTTACGCTGTTGCTTTTCCCGCTTACGGTTTGTTACGCTTTTTCTTCTACTGGAACGTCGCCTTCCAGGTAAGTATACCCTTCCAACCCCGCCACAAAATCCGCGATGAAGCTGTTGGCCTCCTGCCGGCTGAGATCCTTCGCGTTGCTCACCTTGCGGCGGAACGTCGCCAGCAGATCGGTAGCGTGGAACTGGACGTAGTTGAGCACCTCCGTCACCGTGTCGCCGTGGACCAGATCGGTGACCTCATAGCCTTGCTCGGTGAGCCGGACGTGGACCGCGTTGGTGTCGCCGAAGAGGTTGTGCAGGTCGCCCAAAATTTCCTGATAGGCGCCGGTGAGAAAGATGCCCAGGATGTACGGCTGCCCTTCATCCACCGGGTGGAGCTCGAGCGAGGGCTTCCCCTTGCGGCCGCCGGTGAAACGGTCGATCACCCCGTCGGAATCGCAGGTGACGTCCTGCAGTGTGCCGCGGCGGGTCGGCGCCTCGTTCAGCCGGTGGATCGGCATGATGGGAAAGAGCTGGTCGATGGCCCAGTTGTCCGGCAGCGACTGGAAGACCGAGAAGTTGCAGAAGTAGCGGTCGACCAGGACCGACTCGATGTGGCTCACGATCTCGGGATACGTGGTCTTGTCGTCGCCCATGGCGATTGAGAGTGCGTTGAGCGTGACCAGATAGAACTGATCGGCGTCGGCCTTGTCGCGCAGCGAGAATACCCCGCTGGCGAAATATTCCTGGGCCCGCTCCTTGGCAAACACAACGTCGTGGAACACCTCCTCGATCCGGTCCTGAGTGAGACCCTCGAGGTTCTCCGCCATCTCCACCAGGAGTTGGTGCGGCTCTTCCCGCAGCTTGGGCGCCGCCGGCTCCACCTGGGATTCCACGTCGATGACGTTGATCAGCAGCAGCGCATGGTGCGCCGTGAGGGCCCGCCCCGATTCCGAGATGAGGTGGGGCATGGGGAGCTCCTCGGTCCGGCAGACCGCCCCCAGGGTGTACACCACGTCGTTGGCGTACTCCCGCATCGAGTAGTTCACGCTGGCCGGGCGGGTCGAGCGGGAGCCCTCGTAGTCCACCCCCAGGCCGCCTCCCACGTCGACGTGGGTGATGTCGAACCCCATGTGGCGCAGCTCGACGTAATACCGCCCGATCTCCTCCAGCGCCGCCTTCACGTGCCGGATGTCGGTGATCTGGCTGCCGAGATGGAAGTGGACCAGCTTGAGGATATCCTTTCGATCCAGCCGGTCGAGCCGGTCCAGCAGCTTCATCAGCTCGACCGAGTCGAGCCCGAACTTGGACCGCTCGCCGCCGCTCTTGGCCCACCGGCCCGATCCCTCGGTGGCGAGCTTGATGCGGACTCCGGCCGTGGGCGTGACATTCATCTCGTCCGCCACCTTGAGCAGCACCTCCAGCTCGCTGAGCTGCTCCAGCACGATCATCACCTTGTGGCCGAGCTTCTGACCCATGAGCGCCAGACGCATGAACTCCTCGTCCTTATAGCCGTTGCAGACGATGAGGTGATTGGTGCTCTCGTTGAGTCCGAGTATCGCCTGGAGCTCCGGCTTGCTGCCGCACTCGAGCCCCACCCCGTGGGGAGCGCCGAACTCCACGATCTCCTGCACCACGTGCCGCTGCTGGTTGACCTTGACCGGGTAGACCGTGGTGTAGGTCCCCCCGTAGCCGAACTCCTTGATCGCGTTGCTGAACTCGGTGGCGAGCGCCTGAATGCGAGAGCGGAGGATGTCCGAGAAGCGCAGCAGTAGAGGCAGGCCCACGCCCTGGGCGTGGAGGTCCATGGCCAGATTGTAGAGATCGAGCCCGCGCTTCCGGTTGGCGTCGGGATGGACCGTAACGTGACCGTCGGCGTTGACTCGGAAATAGCCCAGACCCCAGCCGCTCATGTTGTACAGCTTCTCAGCGTCCTTGGAGGTCCAGCTCGGCGGGGAGACGGTTACGGTGATGGTGGCTCCTTAGGGCAGGCGAAGGGGCAATTGTAATGGCACCTGCGGCTATGCGCCACTTTCAGTAGCGAGTGTGCTACAGACCAGCGCCGATGGACCCCTCAATACCCCTGGAATGCCTACCTAACTTCTTTGACTCGTGCTGTTTAACGGATTCCCCGGGGTGCCGGGCCCGGCTCATCGGTCGGCACAAAGTTCGCATTCCCCAAGCCGATGCACCTGCAGCCACAAGCATCATTCATCTGTACCGCTCGGTGGGAATACCAGGGGGAAGCATGGCCGTATCCGGTTTGATGTCCAGCCGCCGTTTTTCAGCAGCCACCCGGCTCCGGGTTCAACTGGCGCTGGCCAAGGCCCATGAAGCGCTGGCCGACACCTATCAGACCCAGGCCGCGGAGTTCGTGCGCCGCCTCAAGTCCCGGCTCAGCGTCGACGAAGCGCTGCAACGGTATTTCCGCGAGGTGGGCGTCCCGGCAGCCATCGAGGAGACGGTACGAGCTCGCGCGCTCATTTCGCTGTCCGGTCTGATCGAGCACAGCCCCCGCCACGAGAGGCGAGCCTACTCCTGGACCATTCTCCGGCCGGACCAGCTGCTCGAGGCGCTCCGCCGGCGGGTGGAACATGTCGAGGCGACCAATCTGGATTGCCGCCTCGCGGCTTCGATGTCGGATGAGGCGGTGGCCGCCACCCACGTCCGCGGCGCACTGGAGATGGCCCAGGTGCTAGCCGACGAGGTGACACCGGACGAAGCCATCTTGCACTACGTTCGCACGTTCAATCTCCCCGCGGTGGACGGTCAGGTGATTTTCCGGAAGGCCATGGCGCAGTGGGCCGAGCTGCACCCGCTTCCGGGGGAGGCGCAGGCGTTCGTGAAGGGGACAGACAGCGGCGACCACCTCCGGCTGGATGGGCGGTCCCGCAGCGAGTTCGGGCTGCGCGTTATGGTGTAAGCGGGGCAGCGGGGCAGCGGGGCAGCGGGCAAGAAGAGAATGTCACCCTGAGCGAAGCGAGGGGGCCGAAACTCAAATAGCTCCACGATGGCCGAATGGTGCTGCAGGACCTACTGAATTCTGGCCCCCTCGGGCCTTACGGCCCTCAGGGTGACATTCTCTTACTCGCCTCCCCGCTTCCCCGCTTACCCGCTTACCTCCCGTTATGTTTCCGCTAGGCTAGACCGAGCGAGAGGCGGCGGAGCACATGAAATGGTCGTATCGAATCGGGCGGATCGCAGGCACCGACATCAAAGTGCATGTGACCTTCCTGCTGGTGGTGGGACTCTGGGCGTTCAGAGGGTATGAGGAGGGCGGGCCCAGCGGGGCGCTGGCGGGCGCTCTCGCGTTGCTCGCCCTTTTCGGGTGCATCCTGCTCCACGAGTTCGGCCACATTCTCATGGCCCGCCGGTTCGGGGTGCGTACCCCCGACGTGATCCTCCTTCCGATCGGTGGCGTGGCCCGGCTGGAGCGGATCCCCGACGAG
Source organism: Gemmatimonadales bacterium (assembly GCA_045803245.1). Taxonomy (GTDB): domain Bacteria; phylum Gemmatimonadota; class Gemmatimonadetes; order Gemmatimonadales; family GWC2-71-9; genus CAVVWJ01. Next base: position 19,550 of record JBJMPK010000094.1, on the reverse strand, counting down.
CCGCGCCAGGAGCTGCTGATCGCGCTCGCCGGACCGGCAGTGACCCTGGCGATCATCGTGGTCTTGTTCCTGGTCCTGCGGCTGAGCGGCACTCCCGTCACCCTGGGCCAGCTGAACCCCGAGGGTCCGTTCCTGGCGCAGCTGATGGCGGTCAACGCCTACCTGCTCCTGTTCAACCTCATCCCGGCGTTCCCCATGGACGGCGGCCGCGTTCTGCGCGCCCTCCTCGCGAGCCGGCTGGGCCTGGTGCGGGGAACCCGGATTGCCGCCGGCCTGGGACAGATGCTGGCCACGGCCGGCGGGCTCTACGGTGTGATCGGGAACGAACCCTTCCTCATCCTGATTGCCTTCTTCGTCTTCCTGGGTGCCAACGCGGAAGCGGCGGCGGTCGAGACCCGGGTTGCCGGCCAGGGACTCAAGGTGGGGCAGATGATGGTGACCGACTTCCGCACCATCCCGGTGCACGCGACCCTGTCGCAGGCGGTGAACCTGCTGCTGAGCGGCGAGCAACGCGAATTTCCGGTGGTGGACAACCTGGGCCGGACCGAGGGGATCCTCACCCGCGACAACCTGATCCGCGGCCTCTCCCAACGCGGTGCCGATTCGACCGTGGCGGAAGCGATGACGGCGGACGTACCGGTGGTGTCATCGAATCTCGGTTTCACGGAGGCGCTCGAGCGGCTCCGCTCCAGCCGCTTGCCGGCGCTCCCGGTCGTCGACGCAGCTGGAGCGCTGGTAGGGCTGCTGACCCAGGACAACATCACGGACTTGCTGCTCGTGCGTCGCGCCGGTGGCTGACGGATTGCGCTCCGCAAAAGCTTCACCACGAAGGCGCGAAGGACACAAAGGTCACGAAGAGACGCCCGAGTCGCGGCTCACCAACGAAATGTTTTAATCAACTGCACACCACCCAGGTTCGTTGCCAATGAGTCGGACTTAGTGGGTGTGCTGTTGACCAAAAGTTGGCTGCGCGATCTACAAGCAGCGCTTCGTGGCCTTCGTGGCCTTCGTGCCTTCGTGGTAAAGTTTTTACCTGTCGTTGTTGCTACGGTCTACATCCGGTAACACGTGCCGGGGATCGATAACCACGCGACGGACCGCCTTTCTTTCCCGTATCCGGTACGCAAACCGGGTTCCCAAGTTCCACATCTCCACCGGCAGCTTGACCCGTTCGGTAGATCCATCGGCGTACGTGATCTCCATTTCTAGTGGGAGCGTCATGCTGCCCCGGTTGGACAGGTAGATCCTCTCCGTCCCGATGGAATCGACCGCCTGGTCCAGCCTGGCGGTGGTAAAGATCCAGTCGCGCCAGAACCAGTCGAGGTCCATCCCGGAGGCATCCCGCATCAAGCGAAAGAAGTCTGCCGGCGTCGGGTGTTTGAACGCCCAGGCCTTGATGTACTCCCGAAAGGCGTGGTCGAACCGCTCCTTCCCCAGCACTTCATAGCGCAGCGTCTGAAGCATGAGAGCAGGCTTCTGATACCCGGCCCAGAACAGATCCTTTACCTCGACCGGGCGGCTGATCAGCGGCTGTTCCTGTCCCGCGACCGCGTGACCGGCATAGAGGTGGAGGGGGTGGACCTCGATCGAATCGCCGTATGCGGTCCCGGCGAAGTAGCGGGCTGCCCCGGCCAGATCGATGAAGGTGTTGAACCCTTCGTCCATCCAGGGGTAGAGCCGCTCGTTGGAGCCGACCACCATGGGGAACCACTGGTGTCCGAACTCGTGGGAGAGCACCCACTGCAGCTCCTCGCGCGAGGGACTGTCCGGAACGAAGGTGAGCATCGGATACTCCATGCCCTCGATCGGGCCCTCCACCGTGGTGGCTTGGGGATAGGGATAGCGGTACCACTGCTCGCTGAAGTACTTGATGGCTTCGCGAGCCATCCGGTTGGCCTCCTCCCACCGCTTGGCCTTGGGACGGTAGAGGGTCTGGATCAGAATCCCGTCGTAGGAGCAGGCATCCCACCGGAGCTCGGGACCGGCGGCGAAGGCAAAGTCGCGCACGCCTTCGGCAGTGAAACGCCAGGTGTGCTGCCCCGCCGATGTCGGGCGGCTCCGGCTTCCCTGCCCTGCCTCTGCCGCCGTAATGATGGCGACCGGCTCGGTGGATCCCCGGGCCGCGAGCAGCCGCGCTCGCTGTTCCGCCGTGAGCACCACCTCCGGGTTTCGCAGTGTACCGGTGGCGGCGACGATGTAGCCCGCCGGCAGGGTGAGACTCACGTCGAAGCTGCCGTACTCCAGGTAAAACTCTCCCGCGCCAATGTACGGCTCGTGGTTCCAACCCCTCACATCATCGTACACCGCCAGGCGGGGATACCACTGGGCGATCTGGTAGAGTGACCCGTCCCGTCCCATACGCCCGGCCCCATAATCCGGCACCGTGAAATGCCAGGCCACCTGGATGTCCAGCGAGGCTCCGGGCGCCAGCGGCCGGGGCAGGTCCACCCGCATCGTGGTTCCGTAGATGACTGGTCGCAACGTCCGGCCCGCAACGCTCAGGCGGTCCAGCATGAGTCCCCCATCGAATCCCTTGCACGAGAAGTCAAAGGTGGAGCCCAGAAACACCAGGGGAGGCTGGTCCAGCTGTTCGGTCACACCGGCGCGGCTGCAGATGTTCTGCTCCACGAACATCCAGAGATAGCCGAGCGGATCGGGCGAGCTGTTGGTGTAGTGAATGGTCTCCTGGCCCTGGATCTGCCGCCGGGTGGTGTCCAGCGTGGCGGTGATGCGGTAGTCCGCCCGCTGCTGCCAGTAACTCCGCCCGGGACGACCGGAGCCGGTGCGATACTCGTTCGGCGCCGGCAGCGGCAAAGCGCGAAAGACCGAGGGCGCGACCGGTAGGGTATCACCGGCCCGTGACTGAGCTGAGGCAGGAACGTGAAAAGCAAAACCAAAGACGGAGAGGCCGAGCACATGGCGAAGCATGAGAGCTCCAGCGGGGTGGTTGATGGCGACAACTTAGCCCCACTCACCGGGCTGGCAAGCAGCCCGAAATTCCCCCTGGCGGATTCGCGAGGAACCGGACATTCTTGGCCCGCTCTCGTTTTCACTCTCTTTACCGGAGATCGCATGCCTTGCCTTCGTAGCACCGGGCTCGCCTTGCTGGCGGCCGGTTTAGTGGTTGCGTGCAAGTCCGACCGCCCCTCCAGCGACACTCCCGAAATCGGCTCGACTGGGAGTGCGGCACCGCCCAGCGTAACCGTGACGGCCACGGACTTCGCCTTTGACGCACCGGCCGAGATTACGGCGGGAGTCACCACAGTTCGCCTGGTGAATGACGGCAAAGAGCTGCACCACGCTCAGCTGGTCAGGCTGGAGGAGGGGAAGACCACCGAGGACGTCGCCACAGCGCTCAAGAAAGGCGGGCCTCCACCGTCCTGGATCAAGTTCGTGGGAGGACCCAATGCCATCCTACCGGGAAAGGAGTCGAACGCAACCGCTTCGCTCACCCCGGGCCGTTACGCGTATCTGTGCTTCGTGTTCGGGCCGGATGGTGTCCTCCATGCGGCCAAGGGCATGATGCGGCAGTTCGAGGTGACGGGTGCGCGGTCTCAGGCCGCGGCGGAGCTGCCTCCCGCCGACGTGACCATCAGGATGGCGGACTACGATTATCAGCCCTCGGGCTCACTCACCGCCGGACCGCACACCATCATGGTCGAAAACGATGGACCTCAGCCGCATGAGCTGGCCTTGCTGCGTCTGGCACCGGGGAAGACGGTGGAGGACTTCGCGCTCTGGGCTGAAGGGGGGATGAAAGGCCCTCCACCGGCGGAGCCGGTCGGCGGCGTCGTTTTCCTCGATAAGGGTGCGCGCGGGACGTTTACCGCGGATCTGATGGCAGGAGAATACGGGTTGATGTGCTTTGTTCCCGATGCCAAGGATGGGAAGCCACACCTGGCGCACGGGATGATGAAGACGATCAAGGTCGACTGACGCAGCGCCTCCGCTCCCGGTTGCACATCGCAGTCAGCGGGGCCTCAGGGCTTCTGGGCTCGGCGCTGGTGCCACTGCTGACGGCACAGGGCCATAGCGTCAGCCGATTGGTGCGCCGGACGGCTCGAGCGGGCGAGATCGAGTGGGATCCCGCCCAGGGACGGCTCGATCCGGAGGCACTCGAGGGCACGGACGCGGTGATCCACCTGTCGGGAGAAAACGTGGGCGCGCGGTGGACCGCCGCGCGCAAGGCACGGATCCGGTCCAGCAGAGTGGGCACGACCCGTCTGTTAAGCGAGACTCTCACCCGCATGCGCCGGCTGCCGGCCGCGTTGATCTCCGCTTCGGCCGTCGGGATCTATGGCAACCGGGGAGACGAGATCCTCACGGAAACCAGCCCAGCGGGTAATCCGGGCGAGGATTTCCTGGTCTCGGTTTCCCAGCAATGGGAAGAAGCGGCCGGCCCGGCCCGGGCGGCCGGTGTGCGCGTGGTGCACCCGCGGTTCGGCGTCGTGCTCAGTCCGGCCGGCGGCGCCCTGAGCAAGATGCTGCTGCCGTTTCGTCTGGGTCTGGGTGGCCGGCTGGGAACGGGCCGGCAGTGGATGAGCTGGGTGTCGATCGACGATGCCGCCGGCGCCGTCGCCCACATCATTGGGAACGACCAACTGGAAGGGCCGGTGAACGTGACCGCGCCGGAGCCGGTCACCAATCGTGAGCTCACCTGGGTGCTCGACCGGGTACTGGCCCGGCCGGCGGCTTTGCCGGTACCAGCGCTGGCCCTGAGGCTCGCCCTGGGAGAGATGGCCACCGGCACCGTCCTCGCGAGTATCCGTGCTGTGCCGGCTAAGCTGATCGACGCCGGATATCCGTTCGCGCATCCCGACCTGGAGAGCGCTCTGCGGCACGTGCTGGGACGCGAGCACCGGACTAACTTTCCTCAATGACGAAGCCCAAGGCAGTCGTCCTCTTGAGCGGCGGGATGGATTCCGCCACAACCGCCGCGATTGCCCTGCAGCTCGGCTTCGAGGTGCACGCACTCAGCTTTCGTTACGGCCAGCGCCACGCGGCCGAGCTCGACGCCGCCCGGCTCGTCGCGCAGCAACTCGGGATCCGGAACCACGTGATACTGGACATCGACCTCCGCCCGATCGGTGGCTCCGCGCTGACCGGCGAGCTAGCCCTGCCCCGAGATACTCCGCTCGATGAGATCGGAGAACGGATCCCGGCGACGTACGTCCCGGCCCGGAACACGATATTCCTGTCGCTGGCGCTCGGCTTGGCGGAGGTCCTCGAGTCGGCCGATATCTTCATCGGCGCGAATGCGCTGGACTACAGCGGGTATCCGGATTGCCGGCCGGAGTACTTCAGAGCCTTTCAGAATCTGGCCCGGCTCGCCACTCGCGCCGGCGTGGAGGAAGGCCGCAGCGTCACGATACATACTCCGCTGATCGAGCTCTCCAAAAGAGAGATCATCGACCGGGGGCTGGCGCTCGGCGTCGATTACTCGGTGACGCTCACGTGCTATGACCCCTCGCCAGAGGGTGCGGCGTGCGGGCGGTGTGAGGCCTGCCTCCTTCGGCTCAAGGGGTTCCACGAGGGTGGGATGGAGGATCCGGCGCCGTATCAGGCGGTGGGCCGGTCGGGCGGTCAGGCGGTCGGTGATGAATAGCGTGAGCGGGAACAGAGAAAGCGTGCGCGGTGAACGGGTGGGGAGACACCTCGGAGACTGCCCGCTTACCGCTTACGTTTTCCTTTCCCGTTTACCGGTTTTATGACCTACGCCGTCAAGGAAATCTTCTACACCCTCCAGGGCGAAGGCGCCAATACCGGACGCGCGGCGGTGTTCTGTCGCTTTGCCGGCTGTAATCTGTGGACCGGCCGCGAGGAAGACCGGCCGGAGGCCGTCTGCCAATTCTGCGACACCGATTTCGTCGGCACCGATGGACCCGGTGGGGGCAAGTTCGCTTCAGCCAGCGCTCTGGCCGCCGCGGTGGCGGCTACCTGGCCCGAGAGTGACTCGGGACCGCGATTCGTGGTGTGTACCGGGGGCGAGCCGCTGCTCCAGTTGGATGCTGCGCTGGTGAGCGCCCTGCACGAGGCGGGCTTTGAGATCGCCGTCGAGACCAACGGAACATTGCCGCCGCCCGACGGAATCGATTGGCTGTGCGTGAGCCCCAAGGCCGGAGCCGAGCTGACTCTGCTTGGTGGAGACGAAATCAAGCTGGTGTTTCCCCAGGCCGGCGCTGCGCCGGCAGAGTTCGAGCGGCTCGCCTTCGATCACTTCTTTCTTCAGCCGATGGACGGCCCCGCGCTGGAGGCCAACACCGCCGCCGCGCTGCAATACTGCCTGGCCCATCCGCGCTGGCGGCTCAGCCTGCAGACGCATAAGCTTCTCGGGATTCCGTAAGCGGGGCCGCCGGGCAGACGGGTAGCGGGGCAGTATTGCTCCGGTGACCTACGTCTATCCCCGCACTATTTCTGCTCTGCTGCCCCGCTTTCCCGCTGCCCCGCTGAGAGCATGCACGGCTATTCCGACCGGATCAATCACGCGTTCGCCTTTGCCGCGAAATATCACGGCGCCGTCGCACCCGTTGGTGCCGGCATGGCGTACCTGGCCCATCCGGCCAACGTCGCCATCATTCTGGCGCGTTACAACTGCGAGCAGATCACCATCGTTGCCGGGATCCTGCACCACGTGCTCGAGGAGGCGTCTCCGAGCGCCCGTCCCCTGCTGGAGCGAAAGATCAGCGACAAGTTCGGGCCGGTGGCGCTCGCGGTGGCCAGGGACGCCCTCGAGCCCAAGATCGACCGGCGAGGAAACGAGCGCCCCTGGCAGGCCTGCAAGCAGGAGTATCTGACGCAGCTGGCCATCGCGGAGCCCCGGGCGCTCGATATCTGTGTGGCCGATGAGATCCACGCCTGCGGTTCCACCAGCACGGCCTTGCGGCGGCTCGGAGTGGAGTATCTGCGCACCGTGTCCCGGGCCGGCTCCGACCAGACAATCTGGTGGTACCGCTCCATGCTGGAAATCCTGGCCAGCCGTTCCGACTGGCCCCAACGAGATATGATGGCCGAGCTGCGGCTGATGAGCGCCGACCTGGTCAGAAGTCTGCGGCAGAGAGAGGAGGACCTGTGAGACGTCTCGCGCTCGCTCTGCTACTGGGCGGAGCAGGTTGCATCGGCAACGCACCGCCACCCATCGCCCTCAGGCCGGTCCGGTTCCTGGTCATCAATGACGTGTATGTGGCGGACACGACCCAGGATGGTCAGGGAGGCCTGGCCCGGGTGGCGACGGTGCGGCAACGGCTGAAGGATCAAGGCCCGGTTCTGTTCGTCCTGGCAGGTGACCTGCTGAGTCCCAGCCTCGGCAGCAAATACTTCCACGGGCGCCAGATGGTGGAGGCGCTCAACGCCGCCAAGCTCGACTACGCCACCTTCGGCAATCATGAGTTCGACTTCGAAGCCGATACTCTTCTGGCCCGGATCGCGGAATCGAAGTTCAAGTGGATCTCGAGCAACTGCAACCGGACCGACGGATCGGCGTTTCCCCAGGTGCTCCCGTGGGACACGCTGCGTATCTCACGGCACAAGGTCGGCATATTCGGGCTCACGCTGCAGGGGCACTATCCCGACTACGTGCGCTGCGCCAATCCCGATACCGCGGCGCACCGGGTCATCCAGACCCTCAGCGACGAAGGGGCCGATCTCATCGTCGGCCTCACCCACCAGCCGATGGCGGCCGATCGCGAGCTGCTCGGGCGGGAGCCCAAGCTCGATCTGATTCTCGGCGGACACGATCACGTGGCCATGGACTCGGTGGTGTCCAACCGTCATGTGGTCAAGGCTGATGCGAACGCCCGGACGGCTCAGTTCGTTACCGTCTGGGGCGGCAAAGGCGAGTGGCGGCAGGCAACCGGATTGGTTCGGATCGATGCCAACCTCCCAACCGATACCGCCGTGGCCCGGGTGATCGCCGCCTGGCAGGACAGCCTGGAGCGCCGGTTGGGCCCGCTGCGCCAGGTCGGTACCACGGCCGTGACCCTGGAGCCATCCAGCAGTGAATCACGGCGGCGGGAGTCGGTGCTGGGAGACCTGGTGACCGACGCCATGCGGGCCGGGACCGGGGCCGATGTCGGCCTCCTCAATGCGGGCACGCTTCGCCTGGAAAACACCATCGGACCCGGACCGGTCACCAATTACCAGCTCGAGGCGATGCTTCCGTTCGCCGACCAGACCCGCGTGGTCACCTTTCCGGTTTCCGGTGCCGGGCTGAGACGGATTTTGGAGCACGGGGTGTCGGAGGCGGTGTGGGGGACCGGCGGCTTCCTTCAGGTGTCCGGGCTTTCATTCACCTTTGATCGGGCCAAGCCTTCGGGCAAGCGCATCCAGGGGGAGATTCGCCGGGGGACGGGAAGCGTCCTGGGGGCCCGTGATACAGTCGTGGTGGCATTCGCCGTCTACCCGGCGTGTGAGGGCGGAGACGGATACTCGGTACCCGAGGCGGCCCCGGCATGCGCCCGCCGAGGCACAGCCCCCCGCGCCGGGGACCTGCTGACCCGCTACATCACCGACTCGCTGAAAGGCCGGATCGATACCCCGGAAGCCCACCGGGTGGTGGAGACCAGAAACACAAATCCCGGCTGAGCTATTGCTCGCCGGGACCAGTCAGCTTTAGCAGATTTTAATCACCCAGGCTGCAAAGCCGAAATCCCTGGGGCCCCTAAGGGCTATGCTCAACAACTACTTGCTGCATGAATCTAGTGGGTACACCCCGGCAACACAACCGGGGTCCGGCGCTCCCGGGAGTCCCCGGCTCCTGGTATTATAGGCCATGGGTTTGACGCCGTACCCCTCCCTCGTCACACTACCCAGCGCCTTTGCAGCCGCCTGCCGGCTCTCTCGAACCGAGGGAGAGCTGTTCGAGCGCTGCCGGATAGCGTTGGTCCGCCGCTTTCAGAGCGAGCGGATCTGGTTCATCCTCAGCTCTCCGACGGAAAGCCCGCCCCGGGTAGGGCCGGCCGCCGGCTTCGAGGATGCGGTCGAGGTGGCGCGGCTGGCCAGCGGCCAGACCGAAGTGGTCATCCACGCCGATCCCCTGGTCGCCGAAGAGATGCGGCCGGTGGCCATGTCGCTGGCGCTGGGGCTCAGCGTGGTGCTGGAGCTACGGAGCATTCTCCTCGAGCGACAGGCGGCGCTGGACGATGCCGTCTTCCAGCTCAGGGCCCTTCGCCAGGTAGCCCGGCTCCTTTCATCGGTCCACTCCACCGAAGAAACCGAACAGCTGATCCTCGACTTTATGGCCGAGGTGTTCTTTGCCTGGTGGGCGTGCCTGTACCGGCCCGAGGCTGAGGTCTACACCCCGACCGTGTTTCGGTCGCTCAATGACCGGCTCCGGCCCGCCCCGATCGACCGCTTGGCGCTGGACCAGGCTCTCCCGCCGGGGAGTACGGCCACCGGAGGGGACGACGTGTCGCTGGCGGAGCTGGTGGGCCCGGGCGCCGAGCTGGTGGTGCCGCTCGATGCCGGTGCGGAGCGAATGGCTGTGCTCGTGCTCGGGTCCCGCATCAGCGATAAGCTGTACGGGCGGGCCGAGTCGGAGCTGGCCGGTACACTTTCGTTTGCGGCGGCCATTGCGCTCAAGAATTCGGAGCTGGTGGAACAGCTCCACAGCGCCGCCACAACCGACGAGCTGACGGGCCTCTGCAACCGCAGGGCTTTGGAGGACCGGCTCGCCGCCGAGATCTCCCGCAGCCTGCGCCACCAGCTCCATACCAGCGTGCTCCTGCTCGATCTCGATCGTTTCAAGGTGGTGAACGACACCATGGGACACGCCGCGGGCGACCGCCTGCTGGTCCAGGTAGGCCAGGTACTGCGGAAGCAATGTCGCGCGTTGGACGTGGTGGGACGCCTGGGCGGAGACGAGTTCCTGGTCATCCTGCCGATGACCAAGCCGGCGGAAGCCAAGGTGTTCGTGGCGCGAGTGCAGGCGAGTCTCCGGGAGATCGAGAAGACCAATCCGGAGATTGCCGCCTGTACCCTGAGCATGGGCATTGCCGAGTCGCCCTACCACGGGACCACCGTCAGCAGCGTCCTGGCCGCGGCGGATAATGCGCTCTACCGGGCCAAGCGCGGAGGCCGCAACACCGTCGAGGTGGCGGAGGTCTAGGAATGATGCAAGAGTTCACTTTTCTGGCCGACGCGCTCTGGCTCGACTTCGTCAACACCGCCCGGGGCCGCGTCGCCGTTCCGCCCGATCTCCTCCCGGACGACCCGGCCGTTCTCCGCTGGGCTGCAATTCAGAGTCTCGAGCTCAACGGAGGTCCTCCCCTGCTCGGCGCCGTCATTCGTTTTCGGGAACGGTTGACCGCTCTGGCCGAGGCGCTCCATGCCGGACTCCAGCCGCCGGCCGCCTCCATCTCCGCGATCAATGAGCACCTCGCCCCGGGCGGGGGCTGTCATCAGCTCACCCGGGTAAGCGGAGAATGGCGGTTGCGGTTCGCGGCGGAACGGTGTCCAGGAGTCCTGGAAGCCATTGCCCAGTCCGCGGCGGCAAGCCTTGCGGATTCGTTGCGCTTCGTGCGGCAGTGCGCCGGTCAAAGCTGCTCCTTCTTCTTCAGCGATGATTCTCCCAACCAGAGCCGTCGCTGGTGCAAGGCCGAGTTATGCGGCCGCGAGACCAAGATCGAGCGGCGCCGCGGGCTGCTGCGCTGAGCACCACCGAGCCGCTACAGTACTTCCGGCGTACCCACGACGCCCTCGGCGCCCGCTATCGCCTCGAGCGCACCGTCGCCGCCTCTCCTGAGCGGGTCCTCTTCGAAGCCTGGGACGAGCTCCTGAAACGGAGGGTCAGCCTCCGGGTGGACTTCGATCCCGCCGTTCGGGGCTGGTTTCTCCGCGAAGCGGAGGCGCTGGGCCGGCTCGACCACCCCGCCATTCGTCACGTCTATGATGCCGGCGTCATCGGCGATCTGGCGTATCGGGTGGGAAACTGGATCGAGGGTGAGGGGCTGCAGGACGCCCTCCGGCGCGGGCCCCGCCCGATCCCGGTGGTGCATACTCTAGCGCGCGATCTCCTGGGAGCGCTCGAGCACGCCCACGCCAGCGCCATCACCGTCCGGCGGATCGTGCCGGCGTCATTGCTGCTCAGCAATGCCGGCAGGAGCATGGTGACCGACCTGCGCTTCTGCAGCTACACTCTCTCGGCCATTCCGCCAGGCATCGTCCCGACCGGGCAAGCCTACATGGCTCCGGAGATCCGCGATGGCGCCACCGGTGACGCGACCAGCGACGTCTACACCGCCGGCGCCGTGCTCTACGTCGCCATTACCGGACAGGAGCCGGCCCTCGACCCTCGGACATTACGCCGTCCCACCGAGCTCCGGCCCGCCTGTCCCCGAGCGATCGAGCGGATCGTTTTGCGGGCGATGCAGCCGGAGCCGGATGACCGATACCTCACCGCGGCCGAGATGCTGGAAGACTTCGCTTCCGATGCCGGGACCTTCGAGACGGCTCTCGTGCCCGTGGGCCAGGGTCCACTCGGCGACGCCGAGGATAAGGCCCGCTGGGAGAAACGGCTGCGCCGGGCGCTGGGTGACGACTACGAGCTACTGGGTCTGCTCGGAACGGGAGGTTTCGGGCGAGTCTATCGAGTCCGCGATCTGCACTTGGAGCGCGAGGTGGCGCTCAAGGTGCTGCAACCTCTGCTTACTCGCGATCCTGAAGTAGTCGAACGGTTCCGGCGCGAAGCCCAGCTGGCAGCTGGCTTGAGTCATCCCAACATCGTCAATATCTACGATATCGGCGGCCGCTCGGGACTTCTCTGGTACACCATGGAGCTGATCGAGGGCCCCAGCCTGGCACAGCTGGTCGAGCGCGAAGGGCCGCTACCCCTCGACCGCGTCCTGCGGCTCCTGCGCGAGGCGCTCTCCGCCCTGGCGCACGCCCACGGATCCGGTCTGGTACACCGCGACATCAAACCGGAAAACATGCTGTTCGACCTCAGCGGCAGCCTCCAGATCACCGACTTCGGCCTGGCCCTGGCGATCCGGGGGAAATACTCCGGCGCAACCAGCCAGAGCGGCACCCCGCAGTTCGCCAGTCCCGAGCAATTGCTGGGCGAGCGGGTCGACCAGCGTTCAGACCTCTACAGTCTGGCCGGCGTCGGCTACTACGCTCTGCTCGGCAAACCGCCGTTTCCCGGCCGAACCGTCGAGCAGGTGTTGGCGAAGCAGACCACCAACCAGTTCCCCACCCCGAGAGGCCAGCGGGACGACGTCAGCGAGGCGTTGGAGCGGGTGCTCGATCGGGCGCTCAGCTCGGATGTCGGCCAACGCTATCCTTCGGCGGCCGAATTTCTTCAGGCCGTGAATCACGCCGTGGGTGCCGGGGAGCGCGAGCCGGTGGCCGATTGGGCTCGCGCCGCGGCCCGCTGGCTCCGCGGCTCGCCCCTTGACTAAATACGGGTGCTATACAGATTTGTCCCCGCGATTCGCACCAGTTTCAGGTTCGACAACCGGCGTTACGGCAACTAAAAGACCCGGGTGCATCGCCCCACGGGTCTTTCATTTTTTATGACGCAGGACGGGCCTGCGCTCATAAGAACTCGGCCCCGGATATCCCGGCGCCGACGCTGGCAAATAAACATGGAGTAGGCGCAATGGCTCGCACCATCGGCACGGTGAAATGGTTCAACGACGCAAAGGGCTTTGGTTTCATCACCCCGGAGAACGGGGACAAGGATTGCTTTGTCCACCACACCGCCATCAAGGCGGAAGGCTTCCGCAGCCTTTCCGAGGGCGACCGGGTTGAGTTCGACATCGTGCAGGGTGCGAAGGGCCCCGCCGCCGAGAACGTCACCAAGGTGAAATAGGGCCCCGCCTCCTGGCGGGCCCGGTCTAGACAAAAGGGCCGCTCAAAAGAGCGGCCCTTTTTGTTGGTCTAGGGTCGAGGGTCTAAGGATGCGATAGACCCTAGACTCTAGACCTTCATTTGTGACGATAAATTACTCGACCCCTCGTCAAATCATACGGCGAGAGCACCACGCTTACTCGGTCGCCCTCCAACACGCGGATCTTGAATTTGCTCATCTTGCCGGCGGCATAGGCCAGAATTTCGTGACCGTTCTCCAGCATGACCCGGTAGTTCCGATCGGGTAGCACTTCCGTGACCACCCCCTCCATCTCGATACCTTCTTCTTTAGCCATCCAGCCTCTCCCCAAGGGTCTCGGGCATACCCGCAAGCGGTCCAGCCTGGCTTCCGCAGCGCTGCAATCTTGCCGCTCCGGGGGCCGGAATCAACCGTGGCCCAGTTCCGACCTGACCTTCTCGATATGACGCTCGACCAGCTGCACCAGCTCCGCAATCTCATTCTGGTCGAAAGTCAGCCGGGCACCGGCGGTCCGGTAGATCTCGGGCAGACTGCGCACAGCGCCGAGTGACAGCGCCTCACGGTAGCTCGCGACGGCGCGGGCCGGATCGTCCAGACTATTACGCCATACCTGCAACGCCCCGAGCTGTGCGATCCCGTACTCGATGTAATAGAAGGGATACATGAAAATGTGCAGTTGCCGGTACCAGCGGGCCGCGCGTTCCTCCTCCAGGCCGCTCCAGTCCACTCCGCGCTCGAAGCGGTTTCGGATCCGGAGCCAGGCCTGATCTCGCGCATCGGGGTCTCCGCCCTGGCCGCTGGTGTAGATCCAGGTCTGGAACGCGTCGACCGAAGCGATGTGGGCCAGGCTGAGAAGGATGTCTTCCAGATGCTCCAGCCAGGCGCTGCGGGCATCGTGCTCGGTGAAGTAGCCGGTTGGCTCGACCAGGTGGGGAGTGGCCAGCAGCTCCATCGACATCGAAGCCAGCTCCGCCGCCTCCGAGCCGGGATGACGCTGCCAGATCAGCGGCAAAGGGTGGGATGCGAACGCGTGAAAAGCGTGACCGGCTTCGTGCATCAGGGTCATGACGTCGTCCACCAGACCGACCGCGTTCATGAAAATGTATGGCCTGCCATGGAAGTGCAGCGTTTCACAGTAGCCGCCGGGGGCCTTGCCCTTCCTGCTATCCAGGTCGAGCAAATCCTCGTCGATCATGGTCTGGAACTCGCGTCCGAGAAGCGGATCGACCCGCTCGAAAACGTGTCTTGCCTTACTGACGAGCTCCGCGGCGTTCTTGAACGGCCGCAGCGCCGCATCCCGGTACGGATCCACCGCGAGATCCCAGGGTCGGAGCGCGTCCAGGCCGAGTCGTTGCCGGCGGGCCTCGAGAACCCGCTCGACGGCCGGGACCACGGTGCGCTCGACGGCAAGATGAAAGCGTTCACAATCCGCGGGGGTGTAGTCGAAGCGGAACTTGGCGGGAAAGATGTAGTCCCGGAAATTGGAGAACCCGGAGTTCCGCGCCGCCTTCATCCGGAGCTGATACATCCGGTCGAATAATGTGGCGAGCTGATCCCTCCGCTCGATATAGGGCCGGCTGGCGGCACGGAAGGCCCGCTCTCTGATGTCGCGGTCGGGACTCTTGAGAAAAGGTTGCAGTTGCGGGAGCGGGCGCTCAGTGCCGTCCCACACGACCATGATGGAACCGGTGATCCGCTGATATCGGGCGCTGAGCTCCTCTAGCTCGGCGAAGATGGCAACGTTCTGCTCCCGAAAGATCTCGATCTGAGTGCGGAACCGCGCCAGAGTCGTGGCGAGCGCGGGAGTCGAGTGTCCGGAATCCAACAGGCGGCGCGCCAGATCTACGCTCCGCTCCTCCATCTTGGGCAGGACCTCGGTGGAAAAACGCAGGTGGTCCGCCTCCTTCTCCGCATCGCTGGTATCGATGGTATACCCAATCATCGCCCGGCCCGCCGCCTCGGTAACCAGCTCTTCGAGCCGGGACCATTCAGCTAACCACTCCGCGATGTTCGAACGGTCCAGCGGCCGCGCGGCCAGCTCGTCGAAATACGGGGCAACATCTTCCCAGTTTGCCTTGGCGAAGGCCGATGGAGACGGAGGTAAAACCGACACGCTCACGTGGACTCCTCTGCTGGGTCCCGAAAAGAACTGGTACAAAATAGTCGAACTATCAGGTGGCGCTCTCCGCCCTGCTCCGCCCCGCAACGCCGGCCTGCCGGTGATAGAGGTAGGCGAGCAGCAGAAACACCAAACCCAGGATGAAGACGGAGCCGACCCGGTAGAGCGCGTCGAGCGATGACAGGTCGTAGAGGAGAACCTTTCCGACGGCGAGTCCCGCCACACCGAGACCGGCCAGTCGAGCGGGCCTCAAGGCGCGCCGGAATCCAATACCGACGAGAGCGGCGGCGAACACCAGCCACCAGGCGCTGACGGCCAGACCGGAGGCGAGACTCGCCGTCTCGACCGTGAGGCTCTTCAGTTGAAAGAAACGCTGGATCTCGCCGGTGACGCCAAACAGAACCATGCTTCCGCTCAGGGCCCAAAGGCTGCCGCGAACCAGGGGAGCGGCAGTCACGTCGCCCCCCTGGCGCCAGAGTCCCGCCGCCAAGCCCGCGGTTGTGACCACGACACCCCAGAGCGCCACCGCCCAGGAACCCACGAACGCCGGATCGGCAGCGGTACGCCGGGCCATAGCACCAGTGAAGAGCTGGTCCAGCGCGGCCCAGAGCGTCCCGAGTGCGTACCAACGGCCGTCCCGGCGATCGAGCAGGTGGTCCAAGGCGGCCCAGACGATCGCCAGGGCCAGCAAGGCCCACACTCTCGCAACGCCATCCCAGTGCTGCCAGGCGGCAAGCCCTGCCGCCGCGGCACCGACCAGAGCGAAAGCCGGCCTGGGTCGCTGGTAACCGGCGATCAAGTAGGGTATTGCAACCAGCGCTGCGACGGCACCGGGCTCCGCAGCAAACCATTTCGGGGCTAATGGGTGGACGGCCCATCCCAGGAGCACCGGTGTGAGCAGGAAATAGAGCGCCTCGCCCAGCGACCATCCGGGCTCGGTCGATCCCGGACTGCGCAGTGGCAGCACCGGTCCGGACCGGAGGGCGTATAGCCAGACCGGCGTCGCCAGCACGATACCCGCGAAGAGAATGGCCCAGGGATGTCCTAACCGGTCGCTGGCCGCGGCCACGAACGTCCACCCGCCGGTGAATGAAAGGAGTCGAGTCTCCCACCACCGCTCGCGCAGTCCGATGTGAATGCCCGCGCTTCCGCCGATCACCCCGTACAACAGCACCGCCCAGGGAGTGCCCCGATCGGCCGCCCCGCCGTAGGCGACACCGAAGAAGCTGACCGCGATGACGAACATGGTGAGTCGCCAGCCGCGCCTCGAGGCAACCAGTCCCAGTCCCGCCGCCATGCAGGCAAGGTAGAGAAGGAGGAGATCGGCATTGGCGTAATTGCGGCCCAGCAAAATGGGAGCGAAGAAGGCACCCAGCGCCGCGGTGGTGCCCAGCGCCTCGACATCGATGGCATACGCGAGCATCGCCAGGGCCACGGATACCAGCGCGAGCCCTATGATGCCGGTGGTGGGAGGAAGCACATCGTACAGCCGGGCGGCCGCCCAGACACAGAGATAGATGATCGCCGCGCCACAGCCGATGAGGGCGGCGCCATAGGTGCGATAGCGAGGCTGCAGCCGCCACCCGACCGCTCCGACCACGACCCCGGCACAGGCGCCTCCCACGCATCGCATCAGGGGAGAGATCCAGCCCCGATCGAACGACAGGCGGAGCAGGTACCCGGCGGCAAGGATGAGGGCGACCACGCCGATGGCGAGGAGGACGCGCTGGCCGATCCATTGTTCGGAGGAAAGCGCGGAGGCGGGGAAGCGGGGAGGCGGGGAAGCACCCTTCCTGGGAGACTCCCCAACCGTCGACGTAGGGGCCTGCACTTCCGGCTTGGCCGCCCGTGTCCCCAGCAGCTCCTCAAGCCGGACAACCCGCTCCTCCAGGCGCTGAATCCGATCTCCATCGCTCATCAGGCTTCCGCTCCTTCCGCCGCCGGCTGGGCGACCCTCGGATGCACGTCCACCTGAAATGCCATGATACCAACCAGGGCTACGAACCCGCCCGCGACATAGAAGGGCCACCCATGCCCCAGGCGCTGGAAAGTGATCGTAGCGAGAATCGGCGCCATCACTCGGGCCAGCCCGGCGAACGTCTGCGCGACACCCATCGTCGTGCCCAGCTCTCCCGGCTCCGAGTAGCGCGACATCAACGATGTGGTCGCCGGAAAGAGGAGGGCGGTACCGATGGGGACCAGAGGGATGACCAGCGCGAGAGTCCAGAGATCGCGCGGCAGCGGGTACAGCGCGAGCCCGACCACCAGCAGGACGGTGCCGATTCTCATGGCCCAGGTCTCACCGATGCGATCCACGATGGGGCCGAGCAACACACTGCGCATCACGAATGAGAGCACTCCCACATACAAGAAGACGTAGCCGATGGTTTTCTCATCGATGCCGAATTCCGCCCCCAGGTACAACGCCAGCACTGATGTCATCGAGGCAAACGCGATCATACCCACCCCGTAAATCCACAGCAGCCGCGCGATGGGCGTGGTGGGATGCCGCAGGGCCATCCACGCCGGATGCCAGAGGGGCTTGCGAGGCCGGCCGGCGACAGACGCAGCCTCCTTCCTCGACTCGGGTAGCCAGCGCCAGGCGAAGAACACGTTGATGAGACAGAGCGCGGCCGCGGTCAGCCCCGGTGCCGCCTGGCCGAAGTGAGCCGCGAACGAGCCGATCGCGGGGCCGACCATGACGCCGGCGGAGGTCGCGGCGGAAAGCCAGCCGAGCGCGCGGGCCCGGTCCGCCGGCTCGACGGTATCGGCGACGTAGGCCTGGGCCACACCGGTGGTCCCACCACCAGCGCCTTGCACCAGCCGGGATACAAGCAGTACCCAGACGCTGGTAGCCAATCCGAAGACGACGTAGGCGGCCGCGGAGGCGCTGAGTCCGATCAGCAGCGCGGGACGCCGGCCGTATCGGTCGGACACCCGGCCCCAGACCGGTGCCGCCAGGAGCTGGGCAATCGAAAAGGCCGCGATGAGCCGCCCGATGGTTTCGGCCGATGCCTCCAGCTTCAGCGCATAGAACGGCAGCAATGGGAGCACGATCATGAAGCCGATCATGTCCACGAAGTTGACCGCGATCAGCACCGCGAGCCGGCGGAACTGTCCCCGTGAGCCCGGACGCCCGCTCATCCGGCCCCACCCAGGTCGGCACCCAGCACAAAGACCGCCGCGCTCACCACCATGAGCACGACCCCGTACGCCGCGGCGACTCCGACATCCGACTGCCGCAGGCTGGACAGAATCTCGAGCGAAATCGGCCGGGTGTCATAGGTATAGAGCATGATGGAAGTGACGAAGTCGCCAAAAGCGGTCACGAAGGCCAGGCTGGCGCCGGCCAGGACCGCGGGCCGAAGCAGGGGCAGGGTGACTCGACGGACCGTCCGCCAGCGGCCCGCGCCGAGCGTGGCGGCAGCCTCGTCCAGCGAGGGATCGAGGCGGCGAAAGCCGGCAAGAATGGCTCGGCTCGTGATCGGCAGATTTCGAACCAGGTAGGCGAAGGGTAGGAGCCACAGGGTACCGACCAGCACGAAGCGGCCGGATAGCGGCGCGTGCACGCTGAACGCGGTCGCGAGAGCGATCGCGAAGACGGTGCCCGGAACCGCCCAGGGTAACGCCAGGAGGCCCTCGATGAGGCGGCCGAAGCGTACCTGCCGGCGCACCGAGATGATCCCCGCTGCCAGGGCAAGTCCAACCGCTCCCAGCGTGGCCACCGTCGCGAGCCAGAGACTGTTGAGCAGCGGCCGCGCCCGAACCGGGTCCTCTAGCAGCGTCAGGTAGTTGCGCCAGGTGTAGGCGGGGGGAATCGGTTCCGTCGTCCAGGTGTCGGCCGGGACGAAGGAGACCAACAGCAGCGTCAGATGGGGCAGGAGAAGCAGGAACGCCAATCCCCAGCCCAGCCCGGCCAGGGCCAAGCGCACCGATCGCCGCCGTATTGTAACCCGTGCCGGTGCCACACCCTTGCGGCCTCCGCTGGCGGTATCGAGCGCGGGAGTGCCCCGGAGCAGCCAGAGCGCGACCAGAGCGATGGCGGTGAGCGAGACCGTCTCGATCATCGCCAGCTCGTTGTCGCCGTTGAGCCGCGTCGCCACGATCTGCGTGGTCATGACCCGGAAGCCGCCGCCGAAGATGTAGGGCGCACTGAACGAGGCCAGCGCGGTCATGAACGTCAACAGCGCGCCGCCCGCGAGGGCCGGAGAGAGCAAGGGTAGCACGACCCGGCGCAGGGTGCGCCACCGGCTCGCGCCCAGACTCGCCGCGGCCTCGAATAATGCAGCGTCCAGGTTTGCCAGCCCCACTCGGGTGAAGAGATAGAAGTAGACGTACATCGAGTAGGCATGAACCAGTAAAATGGCGCCGGCACCCTGCAGTCTCCAGGGCGACTGGTCCAACCCGAACAGCCGCTGGATCAGCAGCGAGACGAAGCCGCTCTCACCGTAGAGAAAGAGGAAGGCGATGACCCCAACCAGCGGCGGAAGCACCGCGGGCAACGCGACGAGTCCGGCCAGAATCCGGCGGCCGGGAAAGTCATAACGCGCAAAGAGAAAGGCGAGCGGGATCCCAATCGCACCGGCCAGGATCACCGTGGCCACTGAG
>JBJMPK010000093.1:0-12567 GCA_045803245.1 Gemmatimonadales bacterium | reverse complement strand
CCTCGGTTCGAAGGGCGTTCAGAACGCCGACCCGTGGCACGGCTGCCCGGAACAGATCGGGTCGCTGGGTGATGGCTCGGCCGATGGTGATGCCTCCCGCGCTGGTTCCGGTTCCCGAAAGATGCGCGGGTGAGGTATAACCGTTCTTGACCAGATACTCCGCGCACCCGATAAAATCGGCGACGGTGTTCGGCTTGGTGCCCTCTTTGCCGGCCTGGTGCCACTCCTCGCCGTACTCCCCTCCTCCCCGAACATGAGCCACGGCGTACACCCCGCCGTGTTCCAGCCAGGCCAGCAGGCCTGGACGGAAGAACGGATCGATGCTGTAGCCGTAGGAGCCATAGCCATCGAGCAAGGTTGGATGCGAGCCGTCGAGCTTGAGGCCACGCCGGTGCACGATAGAAAGAGGGACCATGGTGCCGTCGGCGCTGGGTGCTTCAACTTCCTTCGATTCGATCCCCGAATAATCGATAGGGGCCCGTGGTGCGATCCCAGTGTCTCGTAGATGCTTGCTCGTGGGATCGGAGCTATACCATAGGGGCGATCGAGTCCAGGACTGCAGCCGGACGATAACGCCGGTCCGTCGCGGATCGGCGACGAAGAAATCGATGGATCCGTCGAACGGCATCTCGAGCTGGCTGCCTTGCGCAGTACCATAGGGTATTCGACGGAGTCGCGCGAGGCCACCTTCCAGCTCTTGGACGTAGAGTGCATCTCGCGCGGCGCCCACATTTTGTAATACCGAGCGCCCGGCCGGAACTATCACTTCCGCGTGTGCCAGGTCGGGCGCATTTGCGGGAATGCGGATGATCTTGAATCGCGGTGCGTCCTGGTGGGTCATGAGAAACACGTCCTCTCCCCGGGCCGTGAACAGGGTTACCCCGTCATCGACATCGGCCAGCTTGCGCCAGGGGGTTTGTTTGCCCTTGACCGCAGTGCGCGGCGCCGAGTAGAGGGTAATCTCGGGTCGCACTCCATGATTCAGGTAAGCAAAGACGTATGGCGCGCCCGGAGGAGCGTACAGTGATGGAAAGTCATCGGGAGCTACGGTCACTTTATCGTTTGTCCCCGGACCGAGCAGCTCCTCGTCCTCTTCACTCGAGCGTCCGACGACGTGCCGGTAGGCGCGACTGTTCCGATACCGCTCAGCCGGATCGGTATCGCCGGCGGCGCTCAAGCGATTGAGGAAGAAGGCCCGGCTATCGCTGTCCCAGGAGACGCCGGGGAACTGTGCCCGAGTAATTGAATCGGGAAGGACTCGACCGGTCGCTACTTCCAGGATGTGCAGGACGGTCTTTTCGGATCCTGCCGCCGATAAGCCGTACGCTAGAAGGCGGCCGTCGGGTGAGGGGAACAGGTAGTCTATGGCAAGGTGTGAGCCCTTCGGTGCCGGGAGGCTTTGGGGATCGACGAGTAATCGCTCCTTGCCGGTGGGGCCATCGCGCACGTACAACTTCCGCTGTTCCACTCCAGGTTCGGTCTTGAGATAGAACCAGCGGCCTCCCTGGACGTCGAGTGCCGCCACCGAGACGATGGTATCGTCGAGCGCACGGATGCGACTGGCGAGAGCCGTTCGGCCGGGTATCCGATCCAGCACCTCCCTCGTATAGCGATTTTGAGCCTCCAGCCAGGCGCGAAATTCCGGATTGGATGGAGTAGGCGCTTCCATCCAGCGGTACGGGTCCACGATGACCGTACCGAAGTAGGTATCGGCGACCTCACGATGGGGCGCGGCCGGAGGGGGTGACTGGGGTTGCGCCGGGGAGGAGAAAAGAATCGCAAGCGCGACAACGCGCCGGGCAGTATTGGCCGGGAAGTTGTATGGCACGGGGGCTCCGGAGAGAGGCTGGATGGTCCAGACATTCACCCCGGGCGGAGCGATGTCAAGAGTCGATGGTGGCCAGCTCTCCTTTGACGGTTGCCTTTTCGTGGACGAGCAGGCTCCGCTTACGATCCACTCCCCACCGGTATCCTCCCAGGCCCCCGTTCTCCCGCACTGCACGGTGGCACGGAATCACCAGCGCGAGCCGGTTGCTGGCGCAGGCTCGAGCGACGGCCCGGGCGGCGGTCGGCCGGCCCAGCTCCCGCGCAATGGCCTGGTAGGATCGGGTCTCTCCCGCCGGAATCCGTCTGAGCGCATCCCAGACCTGCCATTGGAATCGTGACCCACCTACGTCGAGCGGTGGTCCATTCGCGGCCTCCTGGCCGCCCAGCCGTTCCACGACACTCTCAGTGTACTCCCTGAGAGCGTCGTCATCTTGTTCCACGACAGCGGCCGGAAATTCCTGCCGAATGGCGGACTCGAGGGCCTGAGCGCTGTCACCCAGCATGACGGCGCAAAGCCCCCGCTCCGTGGCCCCAACCAACAAGTGTCCCGCATCGGTCTCCAGAATCGTATAGCGGACCCGCATGCCGTGCCCGCCCCTGCGGTAGGTTCCAGGAGTCATTCCCAGTGCGCCGCGAGCCTGATCGTACGCGCGGCTAGCAGATCCGAATCCCGCCTCGTACGTGGCTCGGCTCACACTGTCCCCTTCCTTCAGCCGGGATTTCATCCGCTCCAGTCGCAACGCGGTGGCGTATGCCTTGGGCGTGACGCCGAGTATCCGCTTGAAGGTGCGCTGGAGGTGGAAAGGACTCATCTGCACCAGCCGGCTCAACCGGTCGAGCGTGACGGGCTCATCCCAATGTTGTTCGAGATACTCCTTGGCGCGATGAATTTGGCGGACCGCCGCTCGGTCGGGACTCCGTGGCTCACACCGGCGGCAGGCGCGATATCCCGCCGCCTCGGCGGCGTCCGGGCCGGCAAAAAAGCTGACCCGTGAACGGGAAGGGCGTCGCGAGGGACAGGACGGACGGCAGTACACTCGGGTAGATGTCACCGCATACACGAACTCCCCATCCCGGGTCGAATCCCGGGCGAGCACGGCCGTCCATCGCTGCTCATCGGCTACCGGAATCACAATCCCTCCGGGGTCACTGCTCGTTGGGCTATAGCTCACCGACTCGGCAATCCTCCTGCGTCATGATGGTAGCATCGTTGGAAGTTAGGCACTACCCGGTTCTTGCTCCCGAAGTACACGAGGGAACTTCCTTGCCGGCTGAAGCGTTAAAATGCGGCCTGAGGCTCTGTGCAGCCAACTCGCGGACCGGCCAAATCCGCCGTATCATTGGGATAGTACCCTTCATGAACGCCTAGCTGGATAGTCGCCCGAGCCCCATGACCGCCATAGCCGCTTCCCGCCGCCTGGACCCAGGCGCCATAGCTGACCAGCTACTCGAGGCCAGAGCCCGGACGTTCCTTCTTTTGGCGCCGCTGACCGACGAGGAGCTCCGGGCCCAGCACGATCCCCTGATGAGTCCCGTCCTTTGGGACTTGGGACACATAGCCTACTTCGAGGAGCTCTGGCTCACTCGCAACCTCCAGGGCCCCATAGAGTTCGTCGAGATGCCCGGGCTTTTCAATCCCTTCGAGCATCCCCGCAGCGAGCGGGGCTCCCTCAAGCTGCCGGGACTCACCGAATGCCGGGAGATCATGGACGAGATCCGTGGCCGGGTGCTCGGGCGCCTTGCGATTACCGACTTCGACTCGGCTAATCCACTCCTCCGGGACGGGTACGTCTATAGGATGGTGCTCCAGCACGAATACCAGCATAACGAGACCATTCTCCAGACGCTGCAGCTCAAGCGGGGTCGGCCATACATCCCGGCCGTGAGGTTTGAGGCTCCGCCTGCACCGACTCAGGTCGAGCTGGGCCGGATGGTTCGCTTCCCTGGCGGACCGGTCGAGATCGGCACCGACGACCGCTCCGCCGCGTACGATAACGAGCGGGGGCAACACACCGTCCGGCTGTCGCCGTTCTGGATCGATGAATACCCGGTCACCAACGGCGAATTTCAATATTTCCTGGCCGAAGGGGGATACTCCCGGCGGGAGTTTTGGTCTGAGGCCGGCTGGGACTGGGTCCAACAGTCGGGGGCCATGGCCCCCAAATACTGGACCCTGGAGAACGGCCAGTGGCTCACTCGCTCCATGGATCGCTCCGGTCCACCGGCGCCAGACCATCCCGTTTGCCACGTCTGCTTCTACGAGGCCGAGGCGTATGCTCGGTTCATGGGAAAGCGACTGCCGACCGAGATCGAGTGGGAGGCCGCAGTCTCGTGGGACCCCGGGACCGGTACGAAGCGCTCCTTCCCCTGGGGCGAGCTCGCGGGGTCCAAAATGGCGAACCTCGATCAGCTCTCGTTCGGCACGACTCCGGTCGGAAGCTATGCTCAAAACCGGTCGCCCATCGGCTGTTCCGACATGATCGGTAGCGTTTGGGAGTGGACTTCGAGCGACTTTCGGCCGTACCCCGGCTTCGAGAGTTTCCCCTATAAGGAGTATTCGGAAGCCTTCTTCGGCCCCGAGTACAAGGTTCTCCGCGGCGGCTCGTGGGCTACGCGCCCAGGTGCCATTCGCAACACTTTCCGTAATTGGGACTATCCTGTGCGCCGCCAGATTTTCAGCGGCTTCCGGTGTGCTCGAGATGCCTGAACTGAGACCTCCAAAATGGCTCCGCGCCGGCCGTAAGGACCGGAGCGAAGAGCTGACCCCCGATTCGCGAGGGGCGTTGCGGGCGCAGCGCCGTCCCGATCCCCGGATCCTGGCCGAGGTGTCTGCCGGCCTGTCTGCTCCCCAGAAAGAACTGCCGCCGAAATATTTCTACGATCACCGGGGCTCCGAGCTGTTCGAGGAGATTACCCGGCTCCCGGAGTATTACCCGACCCGTACCGAGCGTGGCTTGCTCCAAAGCTGGATGCCGGTGCTCATCCCGGAGCTCGGCACCCGGTCGCTCGTCGAGCTCGGCGCCGGTAGTGCGGAGAAGAGCCGCATCATACTCAGCGCCATGCGGAGCTCCGGCGCGGCGGGGCTGTACGTTCCGGTCGATGTAAGCGCCAGCTTTCTCAATCAAACAGCCAATCGACTGCGGCATGACTACCCGGGACTGGCCGTGGAGCCGGTCGTCGCCGACATCTCGGAAGATTTCGATCTCCCGCAGGGGTTGCCCCACCCGGCGCTCTATGCTTTCCTCGGCGGAACCATTGGAAACTTCTATCCGCCCCAGGCTATCCGTTTGTTGAGCCGGGTCCGTGCCGCGATGAGCTCGAGCGATCGTTTCCTCATGGGCGTAGACCTCCGGAAAGATGTCCGGCGCATCGAAGCGGCCTACAACGACTCTCAGGGGGTCACGGCGGCGTTTAATCGGAACATGCTGTTGGTTCTGAACAACGAGCTTGGGGCAGACTTCGATCCCGACACCTTCGAGCACCTCGCCTTCTACGATCAGGTCACCCACCGGATCGAGATGCACCTCGTGTCCACCCTGAACCAGGAGATCAGGATTCCGGGGATAGGCATGGTGGCATTCCTTCAGGGTGAATCGGTCAAGACGGAGATCAGCTCCAAGCATGATCGCAAGAGCGTGGCGGAGCTCTTCGCCGCGGCCGGGCTTCGGATCGAGACCTGGCGGCCGGATCCCGACATGCTTTTTGCGCTCGTAGTAGGAGCCGTGGTATGAGCACGGTGGTCCGGGCTGCTCTGATCACGGAGCTCCGCCAAAGAACTTTTCGGAGTCCAGTCGGCAGCTCGCTGACCCCTCGCCGGCTCGGTGCCGAGGTCGAATTCATTCCGGTCGAATCGCTTACCGGCCGCCGGTGCCCGATCGAAGCCGAGGGAATAACCTCGACGCTTCCCTTTCTGCGCCGATTCGGGCTGAGACAAGGTTGGCGCGAGAGCCTTACCTCCAAGGGGACCCCCTGCTTCAGCTTACCGGTGGGCGGCACGCTGACATTCGAGCCGGGAGGCCAGCTCGAATACAGCTCGCCACCGTGTCGCTCGGCGAGCGCTCTGCTGGCCCTGTTACGCACCGTCGTGCTCCCGCTACGAGCAGCGGCGGCGGGAGACGGGATCGACCTCCTGGCGCTCGGCATCGATCCCATCAATCCCATCGAGCGGGCACCGCTCCTGGTCCAGGCGAAGCGCTACGCCCGGATGGCCGAGTACCTCGAGCGCATCGGCCCCAGCGGAGCCCGGATGATGCGACAGACCGCCGCCTTCCAGGTGAGCCTGGACTTCGACGATGAGCCCTGGTTACGGTGGCAAGTGCTCAACGCCGCCGCGCCGTACGTGGTGGCGATATTCGCCAACTCACCGATTTACGCCGGTGAGCCCACCGGATACCAGAGTACCCGAGCCCAGGTATGGCGCACGGTAGATCCGGCGCGGACCGGGATTCCCTACGACCCGCGCGACCCGGTCGGCGCATATCTGGACTTTGCCCTGGCCGCTCCAGCCATTCTCTATCCCACGGTCGATGGAGAGCACCGTCCCTTCGGTGAATGGCTCGCCCGGGCCAACCCGACAGAGCCGGAGTGGGAGGATCATCTCAGCACCCTCTTCCCCGAAGTCCGGCCCCGAGGGCATCTGGAGCTGCGGTCCGCCGATGCGATAGCGCCGCACTGGTACGCTGCTCCGCTCGCCCTCACTGCCGGCATGCTCTACGATCCCGGCGCCCTCCGCGCGACCGCCGATCTGCTCGGGGTTCCCGATCTCGGCCTCCTCGATCGAGCCGGTAGATACGGGCTGCACGACCCCGCCTTAGCCCGAACTGCGGCCGACCTCTTCGAGGTGGCGCTTCAAGGCTGTCGCGGTCTGGGACCTCGCTACTTTCATCCTTCCGATCTGGACCAGGCCGCCGCGTTCTTCGATCGCTATACCCGGCGTGGCCGCTCGCCCGCCGATGATCTGCTGGAGTCTGCAATCGCAGCGTGACGCTGTGCTGCGCTCCTGTGAGCGTGGTCACCTTCCCAGTCCGTCACCCGTCTTACTATGTCGTTTCGTTCAAGCCACCGGCTCATCCCAGCGTTTGAGCAATGCGCATGGGTGCCGGAGTTCTACCCCGGGCGGAGATGAGGTGATATGACGGGATCGAGTAACGGATACGGTGCGCCGACAGGGGCCGAGATAATCGGCCGTACTGTGGTGGCGCTGTTTGAGGAACGCACCACTGCGGAAGACGCCATTCGCGATCTCAAGAGTGCCGGATTCACCAACGAGCAGATCGGCGTGGCCACTCAGGATCGGGTGGGAAGGCGAGGGATCGGTGACGAGCAAGGCACCGGCGAGGAAGATCCGGAAAGGATCGTGCAGCAGACCGCCGAAGGCGCCGCTGCCGGAGCGCTGACCGGTGGCGTTATCGGCGGCCTGGTAGGACTGATCAGTTCGCTCCTTATCCCGGGAGTGGGCCCGCTGGTGGTCGGAGGTGTCCTCGCGTCCACCCTGATGGGGTTGGGTGTCGGCGCCGCGACCGGCGGGCTCATTGGCGCGTTGGTCGGAATGGGGGTTCCCGAGGAGGATGCCCGGTACTTCGATGCCGGGCTACGGGAAGGCAGGACTCTGGTGACGGTGAGCGATGCCAACCGTCCCGATGAGGCACTCGCGATCCTGGAGGGTCGCGGCGCCGATTTGGGACCGTCCAGGGGGCGTCGGTCGCGCTCGAGCAGCTATGAGGGCCGGGACCGCCGGTCCACATCCGCGCCAACCTACTCGGGACCGGAGCGGCGACTGGTTGGAGTATGAGGCCGGTCCGATCAGGACCTGCGGCGGGGGAGGCGCTCAGGCGACCTCCCCCGCTGTTCTTTTAGATTCAGCATCGGCGACAACCACTGAGGTAGCCCCTGAAAGCCATTCGGGTTCACCAGACCGGCGGTCCTGAAGTCCTGAGATACGAGGAGATCCCCAAACCGGCCGCAACCCCGGGGCAGGCGCTGGTCCGTATCGAAGCGGTGGGTGTCAACTTCATGGAGGTCTATCAGCGGACCGGCTTGTACCAGGTGACACTCCCCTCCACGCCCGGTTCCGAGGCCAGTGGGACGGTCGAGGCGGTCGGCCCTGACGTCACGGCGGTTAAAGTCGGACAGCGAGTGGCGTCGCACGGCTTTGCCGGTGCGTACGCCGAGTATGCGCTCGCCCCGGTCGATCGTCTGATCGTCCTTCCCGAAGGTATCACGACGCGGGTGGGTGCCGCGGTGATGCTCCAGGGGATGACGGCCCACTATCTCGCGTGCTCGACTTACCCGCTCTCATCCAGCGACACCTGCCTGGTGCATGCCGCAGCCGGTGGTGTGGGATTGCTGCTCTGCCAGATTGCCCGAAAGCGAGGCGCCCGGGTCATCGCCACTGTCTCCACCGAGGAGAAAGCCGAGTTGGCCCGGCAGGCCGGTGCCCACGAGGTGATCCTCTACACCCAGCAGGACTTCGTGGCCGAGACCAGGCGCATGACCGGTGGGGCCGGTGTCCAGGTGGTATTCGACTCGGTGGGGAAGACGACCTTTCTCAAGGGACTCGACTGTCTTGCCCGGCGAGGAATGATGGTTCTCTTCGGCCAGTCGAGCGGCCCCGTTGCTCCGGTCGATCCCCAGATTCTGAATCAGAAGGGCTCTCTCTTTCTTACTCGTCCTACCTTGCTGCACTACGTCGCCACCCGAGCCGAGCTGCTGGAGCGGGCTGACGTCCTGCTCGGTTGGGTGGAGAACGGCTCTTTGGACGTCCGTATCGGACGGGAGTTCCCGCTGGCGGCCGCGGCTGAGGCGCATCGTGAGCTCGAGGCTCGCCGGACCACCGGAAAGCTGCTGCTGATTCCGTGAGCGACGAGCTGCCGGCCCTGGTCTCGACCGGCTGGCTGGCTCAGCGCCTGGGCCGGCCGGGGCTGCGAGTGGTGGATGGCTCGTGGTACCTGCCGGGCAGCGGCCGGAGCCCGGCCGAAGAGTACGCCGCGGGCCACATTCCCGGCGCCGTTTTCTTCGATCTCGATGCCAGCAGCGATCTCCAAACGTCATTGCCGCACATGCTCCCATCCGCCGCCGCCTTCGCCCAACGCATGGCAGCGCTCGGCTTGAGCGATTCCGATGATCTCGTGATCTATGACGGGTCGGGCGTCAACCTCAGCGCGCCACGGGTGTGGTGGACCTTTCGAAGCTTCGGACACGACCGGGTAGCCGTCCTCGATGGCGGTATGGGCAAGTGGCGGCGGGAAAGCCGGCCGGTGGAAGAGGGCACTGTAAAACTTCCCCGCGGCAGGTTCACGGCGCGGTTGTCGCCGGAAGCAGTTAGAGACCTGAAGGCGGTAGAAGCGAATCTGCAGAGTCGCGCCGAACAGCTGCTGGACGCCCGTCCGGCGGGTCGCTTTGCCGGCAACGAGCCGGAGCCCAGACCCGGAATTCGCGGGGGGCACATTCCCGGCAGCCGAAATCTGCCCTTTACCGATCTCGTGGCGCCGGATGGAACCATGTTGCCGAGAGAGGAGTTGCTCCGGCGCATCGAGGCGGCGGGGGTCGACCTCGCCCAGCCAATCGTCGCCACGTGCGGCTCCGGCACCAGCGCTTGTGTACTGGTCCTGGCGCTTCATCTCCTGGACCGGAATGCCGCGGTGTATGACGGAGCGTGGACCGAATGGGCGGGACGATCGGATACTCCCGTCGCATCCGGTCCTTCACCCAAGGGATAATGTCGAGCCCTACTGCACCCACGACCGCCGGCAAGCCCGACCTGGCTGCGAAGGTCGGCAACAAGACAGCCATCGGTTGTGCCGTGCTTTTCCTGCTTCCGTTCGCGGCCGCGGGAACGTTCACCGGGGCAAGAGCAGTTGGACTGCTTCGGGTCGGCAACTGGCGGGAAGCGGTGCTGTATGTCCTTTTCGCGCTGGTTTTCGGAGGGGTCGGGTTCGGCGGACTGGCAGGGATACGGATCGCCTATGGCAAGCTGAAAGACGAAGAGGAGCTTAAAGCCAGTCACCCGGGGGAGCCGTGGCTCTGGCGCCGGAGCTGGGCCTCGCGCCGGCTGGAGGACTCCTCCCGCGACGAAGTGCTCGGCGCCTGGATCTTTGCGGCGCTGTGGAACCTGGTCAGCATTCCGAGCGCGTACCTGGGAACTCGGGCGGCGTTGTATGAGGGTAAGACCGGTGCATTCGCGGTCCTACTGTTTCCGCTGGCCGGCATTTGGCTCCTGGCCAGAGCTATTCAGGCCACCATGCGAAGCAGGAAGTACGGGATCTCGCGTTTCGAGCTCTCGACTCTTCCCGGCATTGTGGGGCACACTTTGGCCGGTACGCTGCGGGTGGGGATGGACCAACTGCCGGAGGGAGACTTTCAGGTGGAGCTCACTTGCGTCCGTTTGACGACGACTCGAAGCGGGAAAAGCAGCTCCACTTCCGAGAAGATTCTCTGGCAGGAGAGCTGCCAGGTCCGGGGTCAGCAGATCCGCGACTATTCCGGTATGGGGATCGTGATTCCGGTTTCGTTCCGGCTTCCGGTCGATGCCGAGCCTTGGGATGCTACCGATCCGAACAACCGGGTCATCTGGCGGCTACACGCTTCGGCCAGTGTACCGGGCATCGATTACGACGCGAGCTTCGAAGTGCCCGTATTTCGTACCGCCGCAAGCGAGGGACCGCCTACCCCCGAAGACGAGCGGGTGACCTCGCTCGCCACTCCACCATACCGGCAGCGGGCCGATTCTCCAATCGTTGTAACCACCACCGGCCGCGGCACCGAGATCCTGTTTCCCGCTGCCCGCAACATCGGTGCTGCGGTCAGTCTGACCTTCTTCATGATCCTCTGGTGGGGCGCGCTCGGAGTCCAGCTCTACTTCCGGATCCCGGTCATCTTTCCGATCGTGACCGCGCTGTTCGGACTCTTGATCGCAGCCGGCGCGTTCGATCTCTGGCTCAAGGTATCGCGGGTCACGGCCGGGAGCGGGGCGGTTATAGTGGCATCCGGGTACCTACATCCGGGGCAGGAGCGGCGCCTCGCAGCCGCCGACATCGCCGATGTGATTCCGGCAATCGGCATGCAAGCGGGAAAAACACCGTACTACGACGTGCAGATCCGGCTTAAGAATGGGAAGAAGGTGACTGCCGGCCGCTCGGTCCGCGATAAGCGCGAAGCCGAGTGGCTGGCGGCCACGATCAGGAAGGCATTGGGCGGCTAACGGGCCGGTGGGGCGAGGTTCCCGCACGCCACGATCGACTTCATGTTCTTCGACGAGGCGTGGACATTGAGGAAAAAGTCGCCGGTCTTCGGAGTGGCAAGGGGGAGGTTCGCGGTTGCGCCGGCGCGCCCGTTCCCCTCGACCTTGAGCGGCGGGTAAGCGTCGGCGGGGCCGAAGATGCCCTGATCCGAGCCGCAGTGGCCCCGGTGCACGTGCCAGGGGTGCTGGGCGCCGGGCACTGCGTTCGAGATATCGACGTGTGCCACCGTGTGGTCGGGCTCCTTGGCGTCCGGGCCCATCCAGCCCTGACCATGGATGTCCACGATTCCGCCCAGCTCCGGCGGCGTGGCCAGTACTCCGTTCCACCGGCTCGCGACCGGCTGGGTATCGGGATTGATCGCGACCGACTGGCGACCGCCGCAGGACGCAAGGGCCATCCCCGACAGGATCAGCCCGGCAACTGTGCGTGTGTTCATGGAATCCTCTTGGCCGCGGTGAGGTTCCGGCGATGTCAACCTGGTGCGGAGCCGGTTCCGGGGACCCCTATATGGGAATCAAGAGCTGACACCGCCGTGACGACCGACACACGGTGGGCGAGAGCCTAGCGGAACAGACTACCATACCGGAGCGCTCCGCCGGTCTCCCAGGGCCGATATCGGTTGGCAAAGTCAACTCGCTCCGCCAGCGAAGGATGGCTCGCCCGTAAGAAGGTGTAGACCGGACCGGGGCGGGGTACCGACAGGTTGGTTTCCTGAAGTCGCACGAAGGTGGTGGCCGCGGCCCGATTGTCCCGGGTCAGCTCCAAAGCAAACCGGTCGGCTTCGTGCTCCTGGTGCCGGCTCAGTGCCAGGCCCACAGGGGTCGCGATCAACGAAACGACGGTGGTCAGCAGGAGCAGTAAGGGAAACGAAGCCACATCCGATAGTTGGTCGAAGCCAAACCGGTTGCGGTACCGGGAAATGAGCGGCCCGGCCATCCGGTCGACGACATAGAGCGAGGCCGTCACCAGCAGAGTGGCGCCGATGACGATGGTCCAGACGTGATGCAGGACGAAGTGTCCCATTTCATGCGCCATGACGAACGCAATCTGGTCCCGGTCGAGCTTCGAGAGCATCGTGTCCCACAGCACGATCCGCTTGGTTGAGCCAACGCCCGTCACATACGCGTTGACAGTCTTGGTGTCGACACTCTTCCGGATCTCATAGACCCGGCTTCCCGGTATGCCGGCTCGCTCCGCCAGAGCCAGGATGCGAGCCTCCAGGGCCCGATCCTTCATCCTCCCGAACTGGTTGAACAGCGGATCCACCCAGATGGGTGAAACCACCAGCACGAAAATCGAAATCGGAAGCGTGGCCAGTCCCGCGTACAGCCACCACCGTCTGGGGCTCCGCCGCAGGAGCAGATAAGGGATCCAGAGGACCAGGGCGAGACCAAAGCCGCTCAGGACAGTCCCTTTGATCCAATCACCCAGCCACTTGTTCCCGCTTTGGTTCGACAAACCATAGGCATGCTCCCGCACGAAGCCTTCGTAGTAGGCCAGT
>JBJMPK010000092.1:0-11959 GCA_045803245.1 Gemmatimonadales bacterium | reverse complement strand
GCCATCCACCACCACGTCCTGGCCGGCGCGAACCAGGGCCCGAAGCCGGACGTTGATCCACTCCCGGATGACCGGTACCGCCGAGATTGCCGAAACCTCCGCCGTCACCTCGGTACTCCGGATCTGGAGGTCGACGGGCTCACCTTCGAGGTAGGCGGCAAACCCGGCCCCATCTGGCTGGAGCATGAGCCCACGGTCCTCGGAGGCCCGAAGAATGGTCTCGGGATCGAGACTGCCGGGCAGGTTGATTCGGTCGACCCCACGACGCGCCGCCTCGCGGAGTGCTACCAGGGTAACGCCGCGATAGAGCGATCCCGAATCCAGGTGGGCAAAGCCGAGCGCTTCGGCCACAGCGCGGGCGGTGCTGGACTTGCCGGAGGCCGAAGGGCCGTCGATGGCGACGACGCCTCCGCTCAAATCTCCCTCGACGCAACCCGGGATCGGTACATACGCGGTACCTCCAAGTTCGATGAGCCGCCGCGTTCCGGACGCTGCCGTGCGCTGCGTACTAACGAGATGTGGCAGAGAACCGAACGCGCACTGACGCGTCCTGCACGCGGGCAGCTCACGCGATGTAGACATATAACTCTACTCGCTCTTGGGCGAGCGGGTCACGCGCGGTGGCCTCTGTGCTGGATCTACATCTACGCAGCGCACGTCAGCGTCCGGAACCGTGGCCCGCAGCCCTCAACGGTGCCGGATGCTCCGCAACGTCTCGGGAAACCGCGGAAAGCTCACGGCCGCACACGCCATGTCATCGATCCTGATCTGGGCCTTGGGGACCGTCCGCAGCACGGCAAACGCCATCGCGAGCCGGTGATCCGCCGCCGTCCTCACCCTACCCTTGGGAGCCTTGGCGCCACCCTGCACGATCAGATCGTCCCCCCTCACCTCGGCTTTGGCGCCGACCGCCCGAAGATTCTCGGCGATGAGGCCGAGCCGATCGCTCTCCTTGACCCGAAGCTCGCCCACCTGTCGAAAGGCCGTTTCGCCCTCGGCCCTGGCGGCGAGGACCGCCAGTAGCGGGATCTCGTCGATGAGTCCCGGGATCTCACGCGCGGGAACCTCGGTTCCGCCCAGCGGTCCGGCCCGGACGATGAGATCGCCCACCGGCTCGCCGATCTGGGCCGCGCTGCTCTCGATCCGGATCTCCGCGCCCATCCGGCGGAGCACCTCGAGAAAGCCGGTGCGAGTAGGGTTCACCCCCACCCCGGCGATGCGCAGCTCCCCTCCCTCGGCAAGAATGGCAGCTCCTACCAGGAAGGCCGCCGACGAAGGATCGCCCGGTACCTCGATCTCAAAGGGCTCGATCCTGCCACTGGGCGAGAACTGAATCCACCCGTCGGTCTCCCGGACACCATAGCCGAAGGCGCGGAGTAGCCGCTCGGTGTGATCGCGGGAGCGCCCGTGCGGCTCCCGTACCGCGACCTCCACATTCCCCGCGAGGCCTGCCAGGAGAAGAGCGCTCTTGATCTGGGCGCTCGAGACCGGCATCTCATAGCTCAGGGGCTGGAGTCGCGCGCCCTCGACCGTCAGGGGCAGCCCGTCGCCGTTGCGTTCGATGAACCGGGCCCCCATAGCAGCAAGCGGAACCGTCACCCGCCGCATGGGACGGCGGCGGAGCGACCGGTCTCCCGTCAACGTGGCAGAGAATTGGTGGCCGGAGAGCAGCCCGAGGAGAAGCCGGGTGGTAGTGCCGGAGTTGCCGCAGTCGAGCGTGTCGATGGGGCGCCGCAGACTCCCTCTCCCCTGCACCGCCGTGCTGGACCCCCGCCGGAGAGGAGAAAGCCCGGCACCGAGCTGCCGCAGTACCCGCGCGGTGGACCGAGCATCGAGCGAGGTGAGCGCCCCGGTAATCTGGCTCATCCCCCGGGCCAGCGCGGCTAGCAGGAGTACCCGATGGGTGATGCTCTTGTCACCGGGAACCCGGACCGTTCCCGCTACCTTCATGGCTCGAGTCCCTGACGAAACGTCTGTGCTCTGCCCAAGTAAGCTCGCAGCGCGGACTGGTCCTCATTGGCGAGAAGCCGCCTCAGCTCCGCGATTTGCGCCTGGATATGCTCCAGAGCCTCGCTCACCGCATGCCGGTTGAGGAGCAAGATGTCGGCCCACATTTCCGGGTTGCTGGCGGCCAGCCGGGTCGTGTCTCTCGCTCCCGTCCCGAACGAAACCCCACCCAGACCACGGTCCGCGAACGCTTTGGCCAGCGCGTACGCGGTGGCCTGCGGGAGATGGCTGGTCCAGGCCAGCTGCCGATCGTGCGACTCCGCATCGATCCGGACCGGCAGGGCCTCCAGGGTGTGTTCCCAAAAGCTGGAGACACTCTGGGCCGCCCGATAGCCGCCGGAAGACCCGCTCTCGCACAGGTACACCACGCAACCCCGCAAGCGATCAGGCCGGGCCGACGCGAAGCCGGATTCGTGGGTACCGGCCAGCGGGTGGCCTCCGGCAAAGCGGTCGCCCAGGCCGGCGGCTACCGCTTGCTTGACGACTTCGGCCTTGATGCTGCATACGTCGGTCATGATCGCGCCCCGATCCAGCACCGTGGCCAGTAGCCCAATGAGCTCGAGCGTGGGCCGGGGCGGAACCGCCAGCACCACCAGCTCCGCGCCCCGGACGGCGTCGGCAGGACTGTCCGCCAGCTCGGTGATGGCGCACGCCTTGAGCGCTTGCACGCCTTCGGACGGTTCGGGTGAGTAGCCGATCACCCGCGACACGCCCGCCAGGCGCGACTGCCAGGCGAGCGAGCCGCCGATCGCCCCCAGCCCGATTACCGCGAGCGAGGCTGGGCGCACGGGGCACCTGGCACCGGCGTTGTTGCCGGCGGTGGTCTACGGTGGTACTGATATGGCATTCGACCCTCAATGGATTGCCGCGTGCCTAAAATTCTCATCGTCGAAGACAGTCCGGACAACATGAAGCTGTTTCGGACCCTGCTCACGCTCAAGGGCCATGAAGTGATGGGCCTGGCGGGGGGTGAAAACCTGCTGCCGGCCCTGGAGACATTCAGCCCCGATCTCGTGCTCATGGATATCCAGCTGCCGGGCAAGGACGGCTTCGCGCTACTCGAGGAGATCCGGAGCTCGCGTGTCTCTGGGCTCCGGGTAGTTGCGCTGAGCGCGCATGCGATGACGGGAGATCGCGAACGGGCCCTCGAGGCCGGCTTCGACGGTTACATCACCAAGCCGATCGACATCCGTGGTTTTCCCGAGCAGATAGCGCGGGCCGTCGCCGGCGAGCGGCTCGAGAGTTGACGCCGGCGCTCATCAGGTCGGGTGATAGCGGAGCACCGCCAGGGAATGGGGTCCCAGATTGACCGAGTCCTGTGATGCCACCACTCTCACCGTCCGATGGGAGGTGTTGATCACCTCGGTCCACGTTCCCGGCTGATCCACCGCCGGGAGGGCGAACGGCCTGGTGGTTCCGCCGCCGTTGAGTAGCAGCAGCATGGCCGACTCGCCGCGGAGCAGCATTCCCAGCAGGTGATTGCCCGGATCTTCCCACTCGCCTCGGGTCATCTCCCCGCCGGCAGCGCGGAGCCACCTCAGTTCCCCTCCCGGCCCTTCCCTCCCCGATGCCTGGCCGAAGAAAGCCTGTCGCCGGAGCATGGGACTGCCCTGCCGGAACGCAAACACGGTTCGGGTGAACTCCAGCAGCTCCCGATTCGCTGGGGTGAGCCGCCAGTCGATCCAGGTCAGGGGGCCATCGTGACAGTAGGCGTTGTTATTCCCGGCTTGGGTGCGCCCCAGCTCATCGCCGTGGGAGATCATGGGAACCCCCTGCGAAAAAGCCAGGGTGGCCAGGAGGTTTCGTTTGGTCCGTTCCCGCACCCGCAGGATGTGCGCGGCGTCGGCCGGGCCTTCGACGCCCCAGTTACGACTGTAATTCAGGTCGGTGCCGTCCCGGTTGTGCTCCCCATTCGACTCATTGTGTTTGCTCTCGTAGCTGACGAGGTCGTGCAGGGTGAAGCCGTCGTGACAGGTTACGAAATTCACGCTTGCCCCCGGCCCGCGACCGCCCGGCTGGTAGAGATCGCTGCTACCGGTCAGTCGTGACGCCAGCTCTCCAATCTGGCCGGGATCGCCCCGCCAGAAGCGCCTGGCGGAATCGCGGAACTTGCCGTTCCACTCGCTCCACCCGACCGGAAAATTTCCCACCTGATAACCGTCCGGCCCGAGATCCCACGGCTCGGCGATCAGCTTCACGCGAGAGATGACGGGATCCTGGCCCACCAGCTCGAAGAACTTCGCCTTGGGGTTGAAGCCGAGATCGTCGCGCCCGAGCACCGGAGCGATGTCGAAGCGGAAACCGTCGACATGCATCTCTTCCACCCAGTAGCGCAAACTGTCCACCACCAGTTGCAAGGCCCGGGGATGCCGCAGGTCCACCGTGTTGCCGCAGCCGGTAAAGTCGGTATAGAGACGCCGGTTCGTGGGATCGAGCCGGTAATACGCGCTGTTCTCCAGGCCCCTGAAGGAGAGTGTCGGCCCCAGCTGGTTGCCCTCCGCGGTGTGGTTATAGACCACGTCGAGCAGCACCTCGATGCCCGCCCGGTGAAAGCGCTGGACCATCGACTTGAACTCCGCCACCTGTTGGCCCGCCTGGGTCGAGCCGCTCGCGAATCGGGCGTCCGGAGCGAAGAAGCCGATGGAGCTGTAGCCCCAATAGTTGTCCAGGCCCAGCTCCGCCAGCCGCTGCTCGGTAAACATGTGATGCACCGGCAGGAGCTCGATGGCGGTGACGCCGAGGCTCGTGAGGTGGGCGATGATGGGATCGGTGGCCAGTCCCAGGTAGGTGCCCCGGAGCGCCTCGGGCACATCCGGGTGCAGCATGGTCATCGCCTTGATGTGGCACTCGTAAATGACCGTGCGATCCCAGGGTGTGCGAGGAGGCTGATCCTTTTCCCAGTCGAAGCCCGGGTCCACCACCAGGGCTTTGGCCATAGCTCCGGCACTGTCACGGACATCCACGATCAGATCGCTCTCCGGATCGGGGGTGCGCCCGGCGTGCTCCGAAAGGACGTCGCTCCACCCCATCGTACCGCTGATGGCCCTGGCGTATGGATCCAGCAGCAGTTTGGCGGGATTGAACCGGTGCCCCTGGCTGGGATCGCTCGGCCCGTGCACCCGATACCCATAAGCCTGCCCCGGGCCTACACCCGAGAGGTATGCGTGCCAGACGTCTCCGGTCCGCTCCCGCAGCTCGACTCGCTGGGATTCGGCGGGGTCCCGGGGCTGGGAAAAAAGGCAGAGCTCCACCCTGGTCGCGTGCGCCGAGAACAGGGCGAAGTTGGTTCCTTTTCCGTCCCAGGTGGCTCCGAGTGGGGCCGCCTGGCCCGGGCCCGGTCGGGTCAGCTCGGCGGCCCCTTGCCGGCTGTTTTCAGGCGCGAGCTCCGGATCCGGGAGAGTCCCCGAACGGCCACGATCGAGACCTCAATGACTCTCGACTGGCCGGGCCGAGCTCAGCTCGCCTGGGCGCATGGCGTCCAGCCCCTTAGCCACACCGGTGGCAACGCGCCGGTGGTAATCGAGCTGTCCCAGGTGGTAGGCGAAGTGCGTGGCAAGATGAATGAGATATTCACCAGTCATGATGCGCGAGCCGGCAATGGTTTCGGGAAAATCAGCGGTGAGCCGCTCGTCGCTGAGGCCGCTCAGTCCCGTCTTCACCGCTGACCGTGCGGCGGCGATCTCTTCGAGCAGCTCCGAGCGGGAGACGTTACGGCGGGCGAATTCGGCGGGCCGGTCTCGCACATATCCGGTCCCACCGAGCAGGGCACCGACATAATACTGGAGGTTTCCCGTCAGGTGCAGCACCAGGGTACCGGCGACGTTGGCAATGCCGGGCACCTCGCGCCAGAGATCGCGCTCGTCGGGGTAGGCCTCGACCTCGCGCCGCAGCGTCGCCAGATCGCGATCGAGTATGGCGGCCAGGCCCGCCGGCAATGAAGGCGACCTAGTGCGGGTCTGAGCCATGGGCCCGGTGGTCTCGACGTTGGAATGCTAGAAAATCGTGGATCGCCGAAACGGCAACCGGATCGCTGGAAGAAATGCGGAGTGAGGCTCCTTGCGGCAGGGTATCAGGCCGATAGCTGATGCTCGACCGGCGGTCAGCCATGACGGCCGTACCTGGTACCGGCCGGTCGTGCACGAACCCCGGTACCGCGAAGTTCCCCTGGGCAAAGCTCCCGGCAATCTCGGCCATATGGGCCCGGATCTGTCGTACGCCGGCGGAGTCGGGAGTGTCGCGTTCCAGGCTGATGAGCCCACCGTCGGGCAGAGACTCGAAATGATGAGTGGAGGTGTATTGATCCACGCCCATGGCAACCCGGCCGCGGCCCTGGACCCCGGCGAAGGCGCTGTCGCCGGCAGAAAGCGGTGACCGATCCGCCCCGGCATTGTCGGATGAGCGGCCGGAACAGGCGGCGGCGGCGACTAGAACGAGAATGCCTGGACGGGTCATGGAAACTCTGGCTCAGTCTTGGATGTCGATCCGTTCCAGCTCCCGCTCGGTTGCCCCCTGACGCAACCGCCGGAACACCGACTCCAGCAGCTCTACTCCGATCAGTAGACCCACCGTCACCATGGTGCATACGATGGCCGCGAGAAGGTGCCCCAGGCCAATCAGCGAGCCAAGCGCGGCAAGCACCCAGATCACTGCAGCCGAAGTGACGCCGAGGACGGTCCCCTCCCGGGAGAGGATGACACCGCCACCGAGAAAGCCGATTCCGGTGACCACCTGGCCCAGGACCCGGGTTGGGTCGACCCGCTCGCCGGAGAACGACGCGCCCAGGGCGACGAAGATCGAGGTACCGAAACAGATCAGAATGCTAGTGCGGATTCCGGCGGCCTTGCCCCGAAGTTGCCGCTCGAGGCCGACAATGGCGCCGCAGAGAACGGCCGTCCCCAGACGCAGCCAGAACCCTTGGGTGTCGGGGTTGAGCGGATCGAAAGGAGCTTGCATCAAGGTTAGCGCGACCGTGGCGTCATCTCCGTCGTTGAGTCCGCAACGGCATCGAGCCCCCGAACACCTGCTCGTCGACCCACTGGAGCAGCGCGCCGTCGAGCTCCATCAGCTCCTGGCCAGGCGTGTGGGGGAGCACCGGGCGCCGCTTTCCCTCGATCATCAGGTACCACATGGCGGGGATAGCGGCCTGCCCCCTACGCTCATTGGCAATCTGGGCGTCGTAGGAGACGAAGTGAAACTCACGCCCGCGGTGGCTGAGGCGGCGCTGCTCGACTTTATGGCTGCTCACGGATTGCTCGCTGGTATGGACTCGGCGCAAAGTTCGGGTGGCTACGGCGCGGGTAGGGCTCCACCTGGCGCGGGGGAAGTCCGCGCCCGCTAAATGTAACAGCGGTCACCCCCCTCCGAGCACGATCTGGTCGCGATCGAGCATATCGGGATTGGCCTCCAGCCAGGCGAGCACGCGCCCCCGGACCGACGCTTCGGTGTCCGCCCGCGTGGCCGGGAACTTGGTGAGCGCGGTCCCGCCGATGGTGACATACCACATCGGCGGCTCTCCCCGCGGCAGGGCCTTTCCCGAGAGCGTCTGGCCGCGGTCGAGCGTGGCGCTGATCTGCTTCCCCCGATACTCCAGGCTCACCTGTTCCATGTTTTCCTTCGCTCGGTTGGAGGTGCGGTCATCAGCTCCATTGCCCGGGCGCGAGCCCGGTGCGGTAAACTTGACATCCACCGCGTATCCCTCGGCGTGGATCAACGCGCCTAGCAGGCGGCGGGCGCTCTCCTCAGCATGGACCGTCGTGCCGAGCTCGACGGCGGCGCCCGCCAACTGTTCCCGGGCGAGCTGGTAAATCGTATCGCGGTCCTCCGGGCGAAACGGGTTCCACAAGCCGCTCCGCTCATCGTAGGTCCGAAGCTGCGTCACCTCCACCGCCATCACCTTGGCCCGGGGAAGCACGATAGTCACGCGGCGCGCACTGTGATCGATGTCCACCTGCGTCCCGGCATCCAGGTCGATCCCCGCCAGGATG
This sequence comes from Gemmatimonadales bacterium, assembly GCA_045803245.1. Lineage (GTDB taxonomy): Bacteria > Gemmatimonadota > Gemmatimonadetes > Gemmatimonadales > GWC2-71-9 > CAVVWJ01. Next base: position 3,968 of record JBJMPK010000092.1, on the reverse strand, counting down.
GTTCCGGTGACCACCACGAGCGAACGCTTGGTCGAGCCGAGACGCCGGTTCTGATAGACCACGACATCCCGCACCGAGGTCTCGCTGGTGACAAGCTTGGCCACCGCCCGCATCTGCTCGACCACCACGCCCTGGGTGACGGTCGTCGTGCCCGCCCCTGGCAGCGCCCTGAGGGCGAGGGGAGCCAGGTGCCGCACGGCCATGCCGATGAGAAGGAGAGCCCCGACAAGAAGGAGGAGGGAAATGACGACTGCACTGCGCGGCCGGCGCGAGGGCGATGGGGCCATGCCCGCTTAGAACTCCCGGCGCTTCATTTCCTTGAACAGGCGCCGGGTCTCGGGCTCTTCTTCCTCGGAGCGCTGGCGTAAAGTGGAGTCGAACTGTGCGGCACGATCTCGCTTGGGCGGCACCACCTTTTCCGCATTTTTTTTGGCCAGAGCTGCTAAACGGGCGTCTTCACGTTTCGACATCGAGCCTCCGGAAAGTGGTTCGAAGCAAGTCCGCTCATCGGAATCTAGCCGTAGACGGCCGCCAACGATCTAATAGGCGTGCTGCCGGGCGACCTCGATGCCCTGCTCCAGGTCCGCCGCCGCCGCCTGCAACCCGGAGAGCTCCGCGTGGCGTCCGCTGACGCTGCCGGCTCGCAGGTCTTCACTCAGGCCGCGGCACATCTCAGTGGCGCGGCGGATCCGAAACCGTTCCTGGAACGCCTTGTAGTCTCCGCCACCCGCTGCGCTCAGGAGACCCCAGAGCCGCAGCCGCATATCATCAAGGGCACTCTTGAAATCCTCGAGGCCCTCCACGGGTGCCTGGCCACCCGCCAATCGCCGCTCGATTCCCGCCAGGGTCGAATTCAACGTCGCGGCTTGTTCGACCAGGCTCGGCTCCGCCATGGATCCTCCCAGCGTCCCCGTGAACGAACGCGGCAGCTTCAGCGATGGCTACAAGAGAATCGGTGTGGCTGCCCCCTGGCAAGGGCGAACGCAAACTCTTTACTCACTTGGCCCCAGCGACTTGCGTGATCCACTTCAGAAAGTGCTACATCCCGATCCCACGCGCCATCGCGGTGGCGGCAAACACCATGAGGACTACCAGCCCGGTCTGCACCAAGCTGATTGCCGCCATCCGTGACGCCCCGCTGGTGTCCGGCGCTTCTCCTCGGGCAACAGTCCGGCGCCACCGGATGAGTGTCACCATGGGTCCGATCTCCAGCAACAGGATCACCACGAGCAACGTCATCTTGGCCAGGAAGACGTGGTTCTGGAGGTAGTACCCGGTGCCCTTTTCCAAGCCGGCGAGGAGCCGCCAGAGCCCGGTACTGATCCAGAGAAGCGCGGCGATTCCCCAGAATGTGTCGGCCCGGAAAACCCGCCGGATATCATCCGGCGCTAGCGGGGAACGGAGCGCCCGGCCGCGCGCCCATACCGCACCGAGTCCGATCCCGAGCGCAAGCAGATGAAGCGAAGCAGCGAGCCAGCGGGTCAACATGGATGGGGCTTTCGCTCCATGTAGATGAGAGAACCCGGTCCCTGGGTGAAGCCGAGTTTGCCATACAGATCGGCCGCATCCCGGGTCAGGAGCGCCACTCGCCGGAGGCCCTGCAGCTCAGGGTGCGCCAGCATACAGTCGGACAGCCACCGGCCCAGTCCCCTTCCCCGCTCAGCCGGAGCGATCACGACATCAGTCCAGTAGGCGTAGGTCGCGAGATCGGTGACCACCCGGCCGAAACCAACCAGGCGGTTCTGGTGGAGCACGCCGAAGCAGAGCGAGTTCTCCATAGCGCGCTCGAGCCGCGGCCGCGTCAATCCCTCGGCCCAGTGGGTGGTCTGAAGCAGGGCCAACGCTGCGTCCGCGTCTATTCGTCTGCGCTCGGTCGAGATGAGAAATTCGCCCCGGCGGAACTCGAGCGGCGGATCTTTCATGATCCGCTGATCAGGGGCGCCTGCCGGGCGACTCCGGAGTGGACCGCGACCTTCGCCACAAAGAAAGCAGCATGGCGCCGAGGTTCGCGATCGAGCAGGCGGCTCCGACGAGGATCAGCCCGCGAGCGACGTAGCGGAGCACGGCCAGCCGGTGAACGTCCACGGCAACCAGCAGGAGCTTGGTGCTGAGGAGCGCGGCGGCGCCGGAAAAGAGAATCAATTGGAGCAGAAGGAGAGGCCGGTAACCCATACCGGCATAGAGCCAGTAGAGTGCCAGACCGACCAGAAGCCAGGCCAGGATTCCGGTCCGTGAGCTTTGGCCCAAGGGGAGCTCGTGAATCAGGGGCAACACGATCAGCCCCATGATGGCAAGCATCAGCAGCAACCTCCAGCTTGCCTTCCAGAGCTCCCGGGGAGAGGCATCCTCTGCGGTACGAAGCGCCGGCTCAGATTGCACTATTCCTCGCAGGCATGCGGTCGAGCACAGAAACTACGCTCCGCCCAGAGATGCGGGAAGGCCGGGCTCCAGGGCAGCCTCACGCCGTGCCGGCCCGCCGCGACCTGTTCCCATGACCCGATCGGCTGGACCATTGCCGCCAGGCGCCCGGATTGATTGCCCAGCGAGGTCTGGCCCGTGGATTGCGTACCCCTCGGTGCGAAACTCCCCCTCTTCTCTCATTTGGCGATGACGGCTAGCCCAACCCAACCCAGAACGCCCTCAGGACTCGAGCGGATTCCGACCATCGTCGTGGACGACCACGACCAGCTCGGCCGCCTGGTGGCGGAGCGCATGGCCGGATTGATCCGCCGAAGAGCTGCCTCTGGCCAGCCGACCGTGTTGGGGCTCGCGACCGGATCCACGCCGATAGGGGTGTATCGCGAGCTGATTCGCCTGCACCGGGACGAGGCCCTCAGCTTTGCGCGGGTGGTCACGTTCAATCTCGATGAATACTACCCGATGGACCCTCGAAGCATTCACTCCTATCACCGCTTCATGTGGGAGAACTTCTTTTCTCAGATCGATATCCCGCCCGCGCAGGTCCACATTCCCCGCGGTGACGTGGCCCGCAACGATGTCGAGCCTGAATGCCGCCGCTACGAAGAGGCGATCCGCTCCGCCGGCGGCATCGATCTACAGCTGTTGGGCATCGGCCGGACGGGACACATCGGCTTCAACGAGCCCGGCTCTGGAGCGGAGAGCCGGACCCGGCTCGTGACCCTGGATCTGGTTACCCGGAAGGACACCGCTGCCGATTTTTTCGGGGAGGACAATGTCCCCCGGGAAGCGATCACGATGGGAGTGGCCACGATCTTCGAGGCCCGGGAGATCCTGATCCTCGCGACCGGCGAGCACAAGTCGGACATCGTCCGCCGCGCCGTCGAGGGGGAGGTGGATCACGAGGTCGCGGCCACGTTTCTCCAACGGCACCCGAACACCACGTTCTACGTCGACCGCTCGGGAGCCGCCGCGCTTACCCGCGAGGCAACCCCCTGGCTTCTCGGGCCGGTCGTATGGGACCAGCAGTCGGTGGTACGCGCCGTGACGTGGCTCTCGCACCAGAGCGGCAGGGCCATTTTGAAGCTCACCCAGAGTGACTATGCCGAGCATCACCTGTCCTCGCTCGTGGCACTTTACGGATCCCCCGGAGCGCTCAACGGCGAAGTCTTCAATGCGCTCGGAGCCAAGATCCGAGGCCGGTCCAAGCTGCCCAAAGGCCAGCGTATCATCTGCTTCTCGCCTCATCCCGACGACGACGTCATCTCCATGGGAGGGATTCTCCATAAGCTGGCCGTGAACGAGAACGCGATCACGGTGGCTTATATGACCAGCGGCAATCTGGCGGTCTTCGACCACGACGTACGCCGTCACCTCGACTTCCTCCGCCGCCTGGTCAAGGAGCAGCGCATTCCCGAAGCTCCGGTCACCGATCTGGGCCGCCGGGTGGATGAGTTCCTGGCTGGAAAGCATGCCGGCGACGTCGATACGCCGGAAGTGCAGGATACCAAGCGCATCATCCGGGAATCGGAGGCAGTGGCAGGCATTCG
>JBJMPK010000091.1:0-4136 GCA_045803245.1 Gemmatimonadales bacterium | reverse complement strand
GCGACGACACCCGGCGTGAGGCAGTTCACGGTGACGCCCGTCCCGCCCAGGCGCCGGGCAAGCTCATATGTGAACAGGATATTGGCCAGCTTGGTCCGGCTGTACACCTGCCTCGCATCGTAGACTCGCTCCGATTGAAGGTCCTCGAAATCGAGGCCCGCGTGGGAGTGAGCGCCGGAGGAGACGTTGATGATCCGGGAGGGTGCTGCCGCGAGGAGCTGGGGGAGAAGAAGATTGGTCAGCAGAAAGTAGGCAAGGTGGTTGACCGCGAGCTGCAGCTCCAGACCATCGACCGTGAGCTCCCGGCGTGCCGTTATGATGCCCGCATTATTGATCAGAACCTGCAGCCTGGGATAGCGGTCACGGATTTGGGACGCGGCGTGGCGTATGGACTCCTGGGACGAGAGGTCGGCACCGATGACGTCCGGAACCGGCCAGCCACGCGCCGCAATGTCCCGAGAGACTGCTTGGCCGTCCTCCAGCCGGCGGCATACGAGAACGAGGCTGGCGCCGAGCTCCGCCAGTCCTTCGGCAGTGGCGCGGCCGATGCCTCGATTGGCACCGGTCACCAGGCAAATTCTGCCGGTTAAATCGGCGGGCATGATGCGGGCGTCAGGCTAGATGGGAACTGAACCACGAGAGGGTGGCGTCGAACACGGAGTCGAGCTCGGGCGTGGACGACCGCCACGGATGCATCGCGCCGAACGTGTGCCCACCACCTGGGATCGGCAACAGCCGGGCATCCGACCGAGACGCCGCCTCCGCGAGCCGCTCGGCTTCGGGAAACGGCACCGATTCGTCCGAGGTGCCGTGAACTATGAGCCAGGGGACGCCAATTCTGCGGGCGGCCGCTTGGATGTCGAGGTCAGCAGCGTTTCGCTCGATATCGTCGAGCACGTCGGTGTAGAGTGGCAGTAGCTGCCCGGTCCGGGTGTTCTGGATATCGATTTGCCCGGCTGTGCGCCAGGCCTGCCGCTGCTCGACAGGCCAGCGCTCGACGACGGATATGGCCGACCAGGTAACCATTGCGCGTACTCGTGAATCGCGGGCGGCATGCAGTACGGCTATGCCGCCCCCGCGCGAATGGCCGACCAATCCAAGACTCGAGGGCGGTGAGACGCCAAGCCGGCCGTCCATGAGGGCGTCTACGGTCGACCCGAGGTCCCGTAGCTCCGCGGTAAAGGTGTTGTGGCCAAAGCGCTCCGGGAAAGAGAAGTCGCCGGCATCATCGACACCGCTGCCGCTCACGTTGAGACTCACGGCGGTAAAACCGGCCTGGGCGAGGCGTTCCGCGACCCGAGGGAACATTCCCCAGTCCTTGAAGCCTTTGAAGCCATGCAGCACGACTACAGCGGGGCGGGTAGTGCCCCTCCCGCCGGCCCTGACGTCGATGAATATATCGCCCAGTGCTCCCGGCAGGACGTGGTTGGCCAGGGTAGGAGTTGCCATGTTGAATGGTAATCGGGGGTCAGGTTACGGCGGTTTCGAGCAGCTCGACCTCGCCTGCGTGGGCGTCGAGCCGGGCCCGTACGCCGAGAGGAAGGGTCCACTGCTCATCGAGGTGCCCAATCGGAAATCCGTACGCTGCCGGGATCCCGAGCGGTCCGAAATAGGTGGTCAGGACTTCGTCATAGCCGAGCGCTCCATCCTGACCGGCCCGATCGAGCTCGGTGAATCGCCCGATGATGACACCGGCAAGCCCGCTGAACGCACCAACGGCACGAAGATGGGCCAACATCCGATCGACGCGGTACAGCTGCTCGCCCGCGTCTTCGAGGAACAGGATCGCCCCTCTCAGGTTCGGGAACCAGGGGGTGCCGATCAGACATTGAAGCAAAGTGAGGTTCCCGCCGAACAGCGGCCCCTCAGCGGTGCCGCCCCGCAAGCTCACGATCCGGTGCTCCTGCGAAATCAGGACATCGGCGGACTGGGGAACGCGGTCGAGCCGGCCGGCGGGACCGGCAGAAGCGAGCACCCGCTCAAAGTGTCGCCGGCTGAAGCCTGGCATGCTCGCGCGAGCCACGGGTCCATGGAAGGTGACGACTCCGGTTGCAGTGGTGACCGCATTGAGGAGGGCGCTGATATCGGAGAACCCGATGAGAGCCTTCGGCTGACGCTCCATCGCGCCGTAATCGACGCGATCCAGCAGCCGGGTGACGCCGTAGCCTCCCCGAATGCACCACGCCGCGTGCATGGTAGGATCCTGCAAGACGCGGTTGAGGTCGCCGACGCGTTCTTCATCAGTGCCGGCCAGGTAACCTTGACGGTTGTAGGCGCTTTGGCCCAGAACGGGTTCGTAACCCAGCGCACGGCAGAGGGCCTCTGCTCTGGTTAAATCGTCTCTCTCCAGCAGTGGCCCAGCCGGCGCGATCAGTCCGATTCGGCTGCCCGGTATCAGTCTGGGAGGTCGAAGGAGCGGTTTTGACCCCATGATGTCCCCGCGGTAGATTCACGAACCTTTTGAGGGAGAATCGGTAGTGCGCGCTTCGCAACCCGCGTTGCTGGTAGCCGGCCGCGTCATCGCCGAGATGCGCGACGTGATGGTCTCCCAATGGGCCGAGTGGCTGGAAGACCGGCAAACCGGCGACCACACGATACCGCGTGCGACCGTCGAACGGGAGTTCCGGTTGCTGTTCGACGTCATGACCGAGATGGTGGGCCCCCTTCGGCGAGAAGTCAACGCGATCTGGTTTCACGTATGCGAGCACTACGGACGCATCGCCTCGGCTCGAGGACTCGCCGCGGGGGAAGTAGTCGAGGAGCTCCAGTTCCTTCGCGAGCTGCTGATCCGCAATCTCGCCCCGGTGCTGGTGGCTATGCGAGCCCGCCAGGGCATGGCCATCATGCTTCGGCTGAACCGGGTGATCGACAAAGGCATCGCCGTGGCGGTGGTGGGCTACACCGACGCGCTGGTCGCGACCCTGTTCTCCCAAAATGGCGTGCCCTCCGCCGGGGGAGACCATGATTTTGGCGAAGTCGAGCGCCAGCTCGAGGCGCTGGAACAGGAGCTTCAAACGGTCTCCAAGCAGCTGAAGTAGCGGAGGCGCCCAGTGCGCCTCCACGACGCGGTCAACCTGATCCCCGCTGCTCCCTGGCTGCTTCCGTTTCTCACCCTTCCCCGACTCGCGAACCGCACTCCCAGCCTGTCCCAGGCACCCGCGGGTGGTGGCCGGATGGTTTCGGTCATCGTTCCCGCAAGAAATGAGTCGGGCAATATCGGCCCGGTCGTCCGATCGATTCTAGCGAGCAGCTACGCGCCCTTCGAGCTGATCGTGGTGGATGATCGCTCGACCGACGACACCGCGGCCCAGGTCCGGCTCGTGTCCGACCCGCGGCTCCGGCTCATACCGGGCCAGGAGTTGCCGGAAGGGTGGTACGGAAAACCCTGGGCCTGTATCCAGGGCTACGGGCACGCGACCGGCGATCTCCTCCTCTTCACCGACGCCGACACGAGACATGAGCCCGATCTTCTGACCCGCGCAGTCGGCGCATTGGAGCGGTCCGGCTCATCCCTGGTGACCGTGTCGCCGCGACAGCTTTGCCTGACTTTCTGGGAGCGGCTCATCATGCCGCAGATCTGGTTCCTGCTTTTCCTGCGCTATCACCCGCGGAGCGTCAGTCGCGCCCGCCGGCCCCGCGACGTCATCGCGAACGGCCAATTCATTCTCACTACGCGACCGGCATACGAAGCAGTCGGAACCCACGCCGCGGTGCGTCACGAGGTCGCGGAGGACCTGGCGCTGGCACAAGCCTACGTCCGCCACGGGCTGAAGCTCCACTTCGCCTTCGCGGAGCGGCTGATGGCAACCCGGATGTACCAGGGATTGTCTCAGCTGATAGAGGGTTGGTCGAAGAACATCTATCTCGGTGGGCGGCGGTCGTTCCCGGATGAGCCGCTCAGACGGGCGCTGGTACCGGTCATGCTGGTTGTAGCTATGCTTTACTGGCTCATTCCTCCCGCCCTCGTGCTTCTCACCGGGATTGTGCCAGCCCTCGGATCACACCTTCCCGCAGCCCTGCTGGCGACCACCCTCTCGGCGGCCTTCTGGATCCTCATCTGTTATGGGATGGGAATACCAGCTTTTTACGGGATGGGTTATCCCCTGGGAGCGCTCGTGTCCCTCTACATCGTTTTG
>JBJMPK010000090.1:0-20355 GCA_045803245.1 Gemmatimonadales bacterium | reverse complement strand
GGACGCTTGGCCTCGACGATCGGGCGGCCAGATTCCTGAATCTTCCATTCTATCAGACGGGAAAGGTCAAGAAAGACCCGATCGGCCCGGCCGACGTGGCGATCGTACGCTCGCTGCTGGACGAGATCCGTCCTCACCTCGTCTTCGTGGCCGGCGATCTCTCCGATCCCCACGGCACGCATCGGGTCTGCAAGGCGTCCATCGACCGCGCGCTGGCGGAATATGTGGGAGGCGGTGGCGACCGGCCTGAGGTATGGCTCTACCGCGGCGCCTGGCAGGAATGGCCGGTAACCCAGGCGACGTGGCTGGTGCCGCTCTCACAGGAGGAGCTGAGGCTCAAGATACAGGCGATCTTCAAGCATCAGTCCCAGAAGGACACGGCCCCCTTTCCCGGCCCCGACGAGCGGGAGTTTTGGCAGCGAGTCGAGGCCAGGAACAAGGGGACGGCGGCGGAGCTCGACCGGCTGGGACTGGCGGAGTATTTCGCCATGGAGGCCTACGTCGTCGAGTAACTCATCATACCGCCTCCTTGATCCATCGCCTTGCTTCATATTCCCCGAATCCGCACTTCCTACTCCTACGTAGGGTTGAGCACTCCCGCAATCCCACCGCCTCGAGAGGGGTACATGATAACCCGCATAGCGACCGGCGTTGGTCTCGCCAGCGCGATCCTCGCCCTGCCGATCCAGGCAGCGGCACAGGGCCAAACGGACGCACTTCTGGCCGCCGATCGGGCGGCTTCCGAACTGAGCAGTGATTCCGGGATAGCGCGGTCTCTGGCGAGGAACCTCGAACCTGGAGGCGTGCTGCTCTGGCCTGGGGCACCGGTAGTCGTTGGGGCTGCGGAGGCCGGCCGCCTACTTGAGACGATGAGGGCGCAGGATTCGATCCGCCTTACCTGGCAACCACTCAGCCTGCGCCTCGCCCGCGACTCATCGCTCGGTGTGACCTGGGGGATCGCCGCGGTGACCTCTCGGGATGCTCCGTCTCCACCGCAGCTGGGCCGGTACATCGCCGCATGGAAGCGTCAGCCCCAGCGGTGGACTCTGGACGCGATTCTCTTTGTAGCAGTGAAGCCTCCCGCATCTCCTCGTCCACAGGCGATGCCTCTGACCCGATCCCCGGCCTCCCCCACCGGGCCGGCAGCCGCTTTCGTGAAAGCCGATTTGGCATTCGCCCGACTGGCTGGGGACAGCGGTGCCGCGGCGGCGTTCCGCCACTGGGCCGCAGCCGAAGCGATGGTCTTTGGGGAACACGCACTGCTCCGCCGCGGACCAACCGAGATCGGACGGGGAGTCGAAGGCCCTGCGTCGTGGCGCTGGCATCCGGTGGCCGCCGGCGCGGCGGCGGGTGGAGATTTAGGCTGGACCGTGGGAGAGGCTCTGATCAAACCGGCGGAGGGCGAGCCAGTGTATTCCAAGTATCTCACGATCTGGGTCCGGCGGAGCGATGGGTCGGTCAGGTTCCTGACCGACGGCGGGAACTCGCGGCCGGCGACCCCCTAGTCGCCGGTGGGAACCACCGAGGCCTGCTCCACCATCAGTATTACGGTGCGGTCGGGGGCACGGGTGCGGTGTATCACTCCCCGGGGGATGACGTACCCCTGTCGCGGTCCGAGTTCGATCGTCCCGCTCTCCCGATCGATCAGTAGCTTTCCTTCCACCACGTAGAAGAATTCATCTTCGGCATCGTGCTTGTGCCAGTGATATTCCCCGCGGATGACCCCGAGTCGCACCACCGCATCGTTGACCCGGCAGAGCGTTTGGTTATACCACTGATCGGTGCAGCCATCGACCAGCGCCTGCACGTCGATGCGCTGGAGAGCGTCGAACAAGACGTTTAGATGGGTGGAGTAGGGGTAGGGTGATGTCTCAGCCATAGCAGCGGTCTTCCTAGGGTGGGGACACGGCGGAGCGGGGCCGCAGAAGCTTCCAGACCAGCACGGCAAGGGCGAGACTCAGCAAAACCGTTGCCGCATTCACCAGGAAAAATGTTCGATACGCATCGGCGCCCGAGGGATCGCGCGTCAGCCATGCGTGCCATTCCTGCCACGAACGGATCGCATCCACAGCTCGATTGCCAGCCACGAAGCCGGCGGCGAGGACCACCAGATACCGAAGGGTCTTCAATGCCCCCGCCGAGAAGTCTGCTGCCGGGGTCAGACGTGGTCGGCTACGGCCATGACGCCATGTTCTCGCGCGCAGTGAGCGCAGCAGTAGAACGTGCCCTTTGCCTCGATGCCGTGGCCAATGATCTTGCACTCGCAATGCTCGCAGATGGGAGCGAGCTTGTGAATGGCGCATTCGAAGCTGTCAAACGTATGGGTCTTGCCGGCCGCAACGACCTGGAACGAGAGATAGTAGTCGTTACCGCATACTTCGCATCGAGCCATCGGATCCTCCTGGACCGGGCGGCGCTGTGCCGCCCACTCAAGAAGATTGACCCCGAAGCCTCGTGATCGCCAGCTATGCCGGGCCCGGCGGAACCCGAACCGCGGCATCCGGGCCCACCACGGTGGTCCACTGCCGGACTCGCCAGCTTCGCACCAGGCCTTGGAGGACATAGGGGTCTTGCTTCGCGAATGACTCCGCCACCGCCGCTGAGTCCCCCCGAAACAGGAGAATGGCGCTGTCCATCGGCTCTGCCAGCGCACCACCGAGGAGCAGCTCTCCCCGATTGACGAACTGCTGGGCATGGGCGAGGTGCGCACCCCGCAGCGGCGTCCGGCGAGTGCCGTAGTCGTCCACCAGATCATACATGAGCAGATAGTGCATAGGTCCTTTCGATGCCGGTCCTCAGAGCCGATTCAACCGTGAGACTCGGGTCGGCGGATCGAGGCGCCGGCATCAGCGAGCAACTGATCTAAGAGAAACCGGTGAGCAGCCGTCGAGGGACAGGTCGGCTCATTTCGGCGAGGTAGCGACGGGAGAAGGCTCTCCGCCGCTTGTCAGTGAGGGGACCGGTCCCGTACCGAGACGAGGTCCTTCGCCGGGCGCGCGAGCCGTGCCCAGCCGCACGATGCGAACTGCCATCCTGGCTACGGATTCTCGAAGCAGGCCGAGCTCGCCTCAATGACTCGCGGCACTTTCCCGGTGACGAACCGGAGAACGATCGGATGCTCGCTGCATACGTTGGTATCGGACTCGAGTCCGATCGTGGCGGTGTCTCCGATTTCCAGGCCCCATGAGGGATGAGCGTGACGGGTCCACACGGTCAGAGCCTCCGGGTGAGCCCGGGCTGCGTGCAACGCCCACGCCACCGCCTCGGCCGACCCGGTTTGCCGGATCAACGCCAGGGAATCCCGGCGCAGTGCGGCCCGGAGATAACTCTGCATCGGCCCCGCATACCGGGCCCAGCGCGACGTCACTGAGTAGGGCTGCCACGCGAACACCAGTGCTCCCGCCAGGAGCCCCAATGCCACCGTGAGGTACAACGGAGTCTTTCCGTTGGTCATAGGATCTCACTCATCCAGCGGGCCTGGTCCGGGCCCGCCTGCGCCAGAGCCAGATCACCGCCGCAGCCACAACCAGCGCTCCGGCCAGGACCAGGCTGGTGCGACCACAGCGCGGCCCCAAGTGCATTGTACACCAGAAACCGCTGGTAAGACATCCGGGAAGCACCAGCAACGAAGGGCACGGAGTCCAGGCCCCAGGCAATGCACTATTGTGCTAAACCGCCTGAGGTCCGGGCCTCAGATGCCGGTAGGAGCGCCAGAAGTACACGCCTGCAACACCACCGAGAGTGCCTATGAGCGGCAGGAATATCCAGCGCATGGCTATGCGGGTCCGTGATTATGGGACATCGACTACCGCGGTTTTCACTGGCTCATCTTGCGAGAGCAACACCCAGCCGGCAATGATGGCCACCGCATACAGGACCGCGCCGGCAAAGTAGACCGCTCCTCCGACCGCCTGGTCCCGCTCCAACCAGCCCCACTGGTCCAGTAGCAGGGCCCAGTCATGCTCCCCGCCGCCCACCAGGGGCAGCTGCTGGGTCTGCGCGTCCCGGACATAGACCGAGATGTTCCAGCAGTTCTGTCCCAGCCACCACAACGGTACCGTGGCTCCGTGCCGATCCCCTCGCCGCCACAAGGCAATGGCGAACGCCGCCGGCACCATGAGCTGAAAGAGGGTCCCGCCCAGAATGTGGATGGTCTCGCCGGCAAAGGCGAACACGAGATGTCCCGTCTCGTGGATCGCGAGATCCAGACTGTCGAGCCAGCCGTAGGCATCCGGTGAGCGGAGGCAACCCCAGCCATGGATCGCCAACAGGAGGGTCAGACCGATCCGCCACCGTCGTTCGCTCGGCGGATAGTGCAAGCCCGTCTGCAAGGTGCCTCCGGGATGGTGAAATGTGCTAAACTGGTCCCTGGGAAGCTTCGGCAGAATCAGGTTCCAGCCTAAGTTTGTGGGCTGGGTGGCGGGGTGCTGTCGGAGTGCGTATTTCGAGCCGGAATCTGACAAGGAGGGGTTATGGCGCGGGGTCTGATCGGGTTCCTCCTGCTGGCGCTCGCCTGTCACCGTAGTACCCCGGGGACTGCCGAGCCCGCGGCGAATCAGCCCAGAGCTCGGATCGAGAATCAATCGTCCTTCGACATGGACATCGCGGTCCAGCGCAGCGATGGTCGCTCGGCCCGCCTGGGGTTTGCACCCGGCGGCGAGACAACGGTCTTCTCCCTCTCTCCCGCCTTGACCGCCGGTGCGTCCTGGATTCGGTTCGTGGCGAAACCGGTACGCTCTTCGGGGAAAGCGGTGGAGAGTGAGCCGTTTCCGGTCAGCGCGGGTAATGAGATCGACTGGTCGGTGCCGGCGCAGTGAGGTTGAGTCGCCGGTCACAGTCACCAGTCGCCAGTCGCCAGTCACGCGTCACGAGTCACGAGTCGTTTGCTGACCCAACCCCCGGCGCGTCCGCGTCTCTAGGCCCCCAATCGCGACTAATGACTAATGACTGGTGACTGGTGACTGGTGACTGACTACGACAGGCGACTGTAGACTGGCGACTTGCGACTCAGCCAGCATACTTCTCCTCAACCGTAACCGCAAAGACGGCAACACCCACGAGCCCGATCGCTCCTGCCATCACGAACGGGACCTGGGGCGCCACGGTCCATAGCAGTCCGCCCACCGTTGCTGCCGGTGTAATCGCCATACTCCGGATGAGGTAGTAAAGCCCGACTCCTCGCGCGCGCGCTCCTGGGGCGACGAGATCCACGATCAGTGCCTTCCGCGCCGGCTCGCCGATCTCTCGAAGTCCCCCGATTACGAATGCCCCCACCAGGCCCGCAAAGGTGTGGGCGAGAATCACCGCAACCGGGAACAATGAAAAGGCGACGAAGGTGGCGATCACGAATGGCTTCCGTCCGATCCGGTCGGCCATGCGGGCTGCCGGGAGGTAGCAGAGGATCGCCGTAGTCATCTGCACCGCAACCAGGAGCCCAAACTGCGGCGGCCTGATACCGACGACGTCCAACGCGTACAGCACGAGGAAGATGTCAACCATCCCTTCACAGGTGCGGATGAACACGTCCGACAGGAGCAACTGCCGCAGCGGATGCGGAAACGAGCGCCACACGCCGAGCATACCGGCCTCATGTACCGCCGGGAGAGCCAGCCGTATGCGGGAGACGATTCCCATGGTGACGAAGGCGAGCAGGATGGAGACAGCCAGCCCGGTCCTTACTCCGCCAATGATCCCGCGACTCGCGATGAGGAGTCCACCCAGCACCGGTGCGATGACGATGGGCACTCGTCTGAGGATGGACTGGACCGAGAAGCCCATCGCGCGGCGCTCCGGCGGGAGCGCATCCCCCACCACTGCGAAGAGCGACGGGCTCGCGAGGCTGGACCAGGCCATCATGAACACCAGACCGACGAGGACGAAGGGCCAGGCAGGTGCGGCCGCGATCACGCCGTAGCCGCAGGCGGCCAGGCCGACGAACAGGAGGAGCGCGCGCCGGCGTCCGTACCGGTCGGCGAACCAGCCGCCCGGGTATTGATAGAGTCCATCGAGTAGATCTTCGGTGCTGCCGTATACCCCAACCGCGACGACCGGAGCGCCCAGTGCTTCCAGGTATTTGGGGATGAATCGGCGCCAGAGGTGTTCGCCGAGGGCCATGGTGAACATGGCGAGAGCCACGGCGGATGTGTTGCGGTCGAGGGCCAGCAGTGCCGAGAGGCCGGCGGGCCGGGCGCGTGGGGGATGAGATTCGATCAGGATGAAATGCTCCGGGTGGGAATCGAACCCACAAGGGAAATCTCCCAGCGGATTTTAAGTCCGCAGCGTTTGCCATTTCGCCACCGGAGCTGGGTCCCCGGAATATACGGGAGTCAGGAGTCGGGAGTCGGCACCCGGGTCCTGGAAGCCTCATCTGTGTTAGTCCAAATCAAGGTCCGGCCCCTTCGCTTCGCTCAGGGTGACAACCCTCCGGCTCGCGACTCCCGACTCGCGACTCCTGACCCGACTCCTAACTCCTGACTCCCAGCTCCTCCCGGCGGACACCGGCCGAGGCTCGCGTGCTCCACATCTCGGGATGACGGCCGAACCGGGCGGCGAAGTCGCCCCCGATCTCGGCGGCGATGCGGGCCTCCCGCTCGACCGGTGCGAGCACCACGACCGCCCCTCCCCACCCCGCGCCCGTGAGCCGCGCGCCGAACGCGCCGTGCTCCATGGCCGACTCGACGATGAAGTCGGCTTCGGGAATGGTGGATTGATAGTCGCGCCGGAGCGAGTCGTGCCCCTCTACCAGGAGCCGGCCGACCCGTGGCAGATCGCCTCGGGCCAGCGCATCGGCGGCGGCGAGCGTGCGGGCCGTCTCGGTAACCACATGCCGCACTCGCGGAATCAGCGGCGGCGGAAGCCGGCGCTCCATTTCCGGCAAGTCGTCCGCTGAGAGCTGCGCCAGATACTTGAGGGCAGGACGCCACTCGCGACAGAAGGCGAGCGCTTCCTCGCATTCTCTCCGCCGCTGGTTGAGCGACCCGCCGGTGAGCCGGTGCGAGACGCCGGTCTCCACCACCCAGAGCCGTCCCGGAAAAGGCACCCGCCGCAAAGATCCCGTGGCGGTATCGAACAGCAGAGCCGATCCTCGCTCGCCGTGGGCCGCGATCGTCTGATCCATCCGCCCGCAACGGACACCGACCTGGTAATACTCCGCCCGGAACGCCACCTCGACCAGCTGGGCCGGTGCGAGCCGCTTGCCCGCCAACAGACTCAACGCCTTGGCCAGCGACACGGTGAGCGCGGCCGACGAGGAAAGGCCGGCGCCGATGGGCAGTGTGGTGGCCACGGCGATCTCGGCGCCGCGAGGGACAGCGCGCAAGGTACGCAGCTCGCGCACCACCCCGACCACGTAATCGGTCCACGCACCCCGCACCGCGGCATCGATGTCCACTACCTGAACCCCAGGATCGGAATCCGACGCAAACGCCCACCGCTCTGCCACTCGCGCGGCCGCTGCGGTGCGGCGCTCGATCGCTACCGGGAGGACGGGACCGCCGTTGTAATCGGTATGTTCCCCAATCAGATTGACCCGCCCCGGCGCCGATGTGACGACTGTCGGATGGCTGGCAAAGCTGCTCGTAAACAGCGAAGTTGCCAGCCTTGCCGACGATCGCTGCTGGACGTGGGACCGCTTCTCTCGGGAGGGACTGTGGGGCATTGCGTGCGGCGCCTCGGAGTGGTTGCCTGCCTGTTTTTTCCAGCGCGGGTGTGGGCGCAGCTCGCTCCGGTCGGCGTGCCGGGCGGCGTGGTTCGGCTGGAGCTCGATGGCTCGCTGGAATCGTTCGACCGGCGCTTCCGCGAGGGCATTCGGGAGAGTTATGCCGCCGATCTCGCCAGCGACGCACTGGGGAGCGATCGGATTCCCGGCCTGGCGGACGCTGACGCACGGATCGGACGCATCATCGGCACCACCGGCTATCGGATCAATCTAGGCGCCCTGACTGCCGACGCCCATGCCGACGTCGGCACCGGCTTCCTCGGTCTAAGTCTCGGCCTCACCAACCAGATTACGATCTTCGGCCGAATCCCTCTGGTCCGTACCAGAGTGCAGCCGACTCTGTCGCTGAACCCGGCCTCTGCCGACGCCGGGGTCAATCCCGGTCAGTTGGCCCAGCAGACGTTCTTTGGCGACTTCGATGGCGCGCTTGCCACTCTGACGGCCAAGCTGGCCGCGGGCGACTACGACGCAGACCCGACTCAAAAAGCATTGGCCCAGGCTACGCTGGCGGATGCGACCGGACTTCGCGCCGATCTCTTCGGCCTTCTGGCCGATCCGGCTACCGCCTCAGGCTTTGTGCCGACCTTGACCAGCGCCGCAGGCGCGGCGATCGATGGCCGCCTGGCGTCGCTCCAGAATACGCTCGCCACCGCGCTCAATGTTCCCGGCTTCAGCTCGGGCCCCGCTCTGCCGGCGGAGACCGCCACCGAGACCGACCTCCGGCAGTTTTTCAGCGACAGTCTGGCCCTCCGGCTGGGCGACACGAAAACCACCTTTCGCGGCGACGCTGAGGCGGGTGCATCTCTGACGTTGGTCGATCAGTGGGACCGCGGCCGGCACCGGGGCGGATTTCGTGCCGCGGTCTCAGGGCTGGCTCGATTCCCGACCGGACGGCGGGATCGAAGTGATCATCCCCTCGACATCGGCACCGGAGATGGCCAGACCGACATCCAGGTGGATGTCGTGGCCGACGTGGGCGCCGGCGCGCTGGGCGCGCGACTCACCGGCACATACCTGAGACAACTGCCGTCCGACATTCTCGTCCGGGTCACTCGCGCCAGCCAACCCTACGTCGGTCCCGACCGCCTCGCGCTGGTACGGCGCGATCCGGGAGACGTAGTGGCCATCGGGGTTCGGCCGTTCTTCCGGCTCGCCCGAACCTTCGCCCTGCAGGCCGGCTTGGAGCACTGGTCTCGGAAGGCAGACCAGGTGTCGTATGCATCCAGCGGCGCACCGATTCCAGGCGTCGATGCGAGCGTCCTGGCCGAGGAAACCAGCGCCAACGCGACGGTGCTCTCGCTCGGAGTGACGTACGCCAACCCGGGGGGACTCAGGCCAGGCGGAACCGGTCTGCCGGTCGATGCGAGCTGGAGCTATGAGCGGGTATTACAAGCGGGAGGGGGCCGGGTTGCGGACAGCCATGCCACGAGGGCGCGGTTCCGGGTGTACTTCGGGATCTGGTGAGCAGAGGCATTCCGAAGTCTCAGCGCCTCGCAGCAGTCCCACTCACCGTATTCAGCAACGCCTGCGCATGCCGCCGCGCTGCATCTCCCTCGGGATCGCCCAGCATTCGTGCGATCTCGTTGATCCGGTCTTCACCGTGGAGCAGCTGCACGTCACTCGTGGCGAGCCCCCGCCGCGCCTCTTTCGACACCACGAGATGGTTGTCGGCCCGGGCCGCGATCTGCGGCAAGTGGGTGATCACCAGCACCTGATGCCGTTCCGCCACCTCCGCCAGGGCGGACCCCACCTGCGCACCGGTCTCGCCTCCGATGCCCTGATCGACTTCATCGAACACCAGCGTGGCAATGGCATCGTGCTTCACCAGCACCACCTTGAGCGCGAGCATCAGACGGGACAGCTCGCCGCCGGAGACCACCTTGGCCAGGGGCTTGGAGTCGAGTCCCTGATTGAGCTGGACATGAAGCTGCACGGTCTCTTGCCCGTGCGCTGCCGGCGCATCCAGCGGCGGGAGCTCCACCATCAACTTTCCCCCAGGCAGGCCGAGCCGGGGAAGCAGCCGGTTGACCCCGCGGGCCAGACGATCCGCCGCTTCGCGCCGGCGCACGCTGAGCGCCTCCGCCGCTGAACGGAGGCCGCTCTCGGCCGCAATCCGCCGGCCGGCGAGAGCCCGGAGATCGGTGTCGGCGGTGTCGAGCAGATCCAGCTCGGCGGTGGCCTCATCGCGCGTAGCGCGTACCGCCTCGAGTGAGGCTCCGTACTTACTCGTCAGCCGGAAGATCAGGTCGCGCCGCCGCTCCACCTCCGCGAGCCGGTCAGGGTCTTCCTGGACGGTGTCGGCATACTCGGTGGCAAGGCGGCTCAGTTCCGACAAGTTCGCATAGGCCCCATCGAGCAGCTCGCGCCATTCCGCTGCGCGGGGATCCACTTTCTCCAGACTGGCCAACGCGCGCGTGGCCATCCCCAGCGCCCCGAGCGCGTTGCCGCTCTCGCCCTCCAATGCCTCGACGATCCGCTGCGACTGTTCTACCAGAGCACCCGCCTGGCTGAGACGCTGAGCCTCGAACTGGAGCGCGTCGTCCTCTCCCGGCTTGAGCCTGGCGGTATCGATTTCGGTCACCACATGGCGGAGATAGTCGGCCCGGCGGCGAACCTCATCCCGGCGGGCCGCGAGATCAGACTCCTGCCCTCGCAGCGCGGCCATGGAGGCATACGCTTCCCCGACAGCACCGCACTCTGCTTCCGCATGGGCAAACGCATCCAGGATGTTCCGCTGTGCCTCCGGGCGGAGCAGCGACTGGGTTTCATGTTGGCCATGGAGATCCACCAGAAGAGCACCGAGCTCGCCCAGAACCGCGGCGGTCGTGGGGCTGCCGTTGACCCAGGCCCGGGAGCGGCCTTCACCGGAAACTTCGCGCCGGATGACGACGCGGCTGTCGTCGACGTCGAGACCGAGCTCCTCGATGCTCCTCCGCGTGGCAGCATCGATCCCTTCGAACGCACCTTCCACCACGGACTTTGCCGCACCCGGCCGCACGCTGCCGCTGGTGGCCCGTTCACCGAGAAGAAGCGCGAGCGCGTCTACCAGCATGGACTTTCCGGCACCGGTCTCGCCGGTGAGCACGTTGAGTCCGGGGCCGAGCTGGAGCGTCACGTCGGCGATGGTGGCGAGATCGCGTACCCGGAGCTCAGTCAGCATTGCGTCTCAGGATGACAAGTCATCTTTTATCTCTCGCCCCGACAGGTCGCCCCAGTGCAGCTTCTGCCGCATCCGGGTAAAAAACCCATCATCGCCCAGGCGGATCAAACACACCCGGTGCTCCGCCCGGCACACCTCCACGCTCTCGCCCGGTGCCAGGGTACTCCCGGTCTGACCATCGAACGAGACCAGCAGGTCGTCGGCCCAGCCGGCCATCGGCTCGATGACGACGCGGTAGGTAGCCGGAACGACCAGCGCCCGAACCGCCAAGGTGTGCGCCGCGATCGGCGTCACCACCATCGCCTCCACACCGGGCACGACGATGGGACCACCCGCGCTCAAGCTATAGGCCGTGGAGCCGGTGGGAGTCGCGACGATGATGCCGTCGGCGCTATATGGCCCGACGTTCTCGCCCTGGATAAAGACGTTCACCCGGATGACGCGGGCGACGCCGCCTTTGTGGACTGCGACGTCGTTCATCGCCATCTGGATGGAGCGCGTCTCTCCTTCAGGGTCGCGAATGGCGGCCCGAAGCGCCTGACGCCCCTCGATCTGATACCGGCCTGCGACCAGCGCGTCGAGCGCGGCATCGAGCGTGTCGCGGGTTGCGGTGGTGAGGAAGCCCACCCGTCCGAGGTTGACGCCGAGGATGGGAGTCTCGCGGCCACCGAGGAGGCGGGCCCCTCGCAGGAGGGTGCCGTCGCCGCCGAACGTGATCAGCGCGTCGAGATCGATCCCCTCGAATGAGGGGACGTCCCGATTCCAGAACGGCTCGAGGCGGGGTTCACTGTAGAGCGTGATGCCCCGGTAAGGGGCCGCGATGGCGACGTGCTCCAGGACTCCCTTGAGGTCTCCGTACCGCGGATTGCCGACCACACCGACCTTCATCGGGCCTCGAGGCTCTCCTCGTGCTGCAACGCGGTAAGCCGCCGCGCGATGCCGGCCGCGGTCAGTCCGAAGCTGTCGAGCTGCTCGGCGCGGGGCGCCTGCTCGATGAGCCGGTCCGGCACACCCAGCGCTACGACTCGGACCTCGGGATGGGTAGTCTGAAGCGTCTCGGCCAGATAAGCACCGAACCCGTTGACGATGGTGCCCTCTTCGACCGTCACCAGGGTCCGGTACTGTTGGGTGAGCGATTCCAGCATCGCCAGGTCCATCGGTTTGATGAAGCGGCAGTTCACCACGGCGCAGTCGATGCCGTCCTGAGCGAGAAGCTCCGCCGCATCGACGGCCGGGAGCACCATCGTGCCGACGGCCAGAATCGCCACATCCTTGCCCCGGCGGAGCTGCTCCCAGCTTCCGTACGGAATTGCGGGGATTTCGGATGCGGGATGTGGCTCCGCCGGCGCCTTGTCTCGAGGGTACCTGGTAGCAAAGGGACCGTCATGAGTCAGGGCGGTGCGCAGCAAGCCGATCAGCTCGTCGCCGTCCTTGGGGGCGGTGACGGTCATACCCGGCACCGCGAGCATATACGCGATGTCGTACAACCCCATGTGGGTCTGGCCGTCCTCCCCTACCAGGCCGGCACGGTCCATGGCAAAGATGACGGGCAGTCGCTGATTCGCGATGTCATGGATGATGTTGTCGTAGGCCCGCTGGAGAAACGTGCTGTAGATGGCGCACACCGGCCGGATTCCTTGCGCGGCCAGACCACCGGCGAAGGTAACCGCGTGTCCCTCGGCGATGCCGACATCGAAAAAGCGCTCGGGATACTTCTCCTGAAAGACGCTGGTACCGGTGCCCGACGGCATGGCGGCGGTAATGGCAACCACATTCGGGTGCTCGCCGGCCAGCGCAGTGAGACCGGCTCCGAACACCTGGGTCCAGGTGGGGGGTCCACTCGCCTTCTTGCGCGCCTCTCCGGTCAACGGGTCGTAGGCCGCGAGGCCGTGCCATTTCTCCTGGTTCGACTCGGCAAACGAGAAGCCCTTCCCCTTCTGGGTGATGACGTGCACCAGCCGCGGGCCATCCATGCTCCGCACGAATTTGAGGGTGTCACAGAGCTTCTGGAGATCGTGACCGTCGATCGGACCGAAATAGCGGAAGCCAAGCTCCTCGAACAGCATGCCCGGTGAGAACAGATTTTTGACGCTCTCTTCGACGTTGCGGGCGAAGTCCACCAGGCCCTCACCGAATACACCGCCGAGCGCAAAGGTCATTCCTTTGATCCGCTCCCGCAGCTTGTTGGTGCGCGGGTCGGCGACGATCCGCCCCAGCATTTTGCTGATGGCGCCGACGTTCGGCGAGATCGACATGCCGTTGTCGTTCACGATCAGAATGATGTCTCGCCCGGAGTGGCCCGCGTTGTTCATGCCTTCATACGAGAGGCCGCAGGTGAGTGCTCCATCGCCGACCACCGCGACCACTTTGTGGGACTCGCCCTTGAGGTCGCGAGCCGTGGCCATCCCCAGCGCAGCCGACGTGGCGGTGCCCGCATGACCGGCACCGAACTGGTCGTGCTCGCTCTCGCTCCGTTTCAGGAAACCGGAGATACCATCACGCTGTCGCAGGGTGGGAAACGGCTCATTCCGGCCGGTGAGGAGCTTCCAGGCATAAGCCTGGTGGCCGACATCCCATACGATCTTGTCGGCCGGGGAGTCGAACTCATAGAGCAGCGCCAGGCTCAGCTCTACCACGCCCAGGCTGGCCCCGATGTGGCCGCCGGTAATGGAGCAGCACTCGATCAGGCGGTCACGGATCTCCTGGGCCAACTGGGGAAGCTGGTCCCGCCGGAGGCGCTTGAGGTCTTCGGGCGACTTGATGGTCGAGAGCAGAGTCATGTCTGTAAGGGTTGGGCGGGGCAGCTTGATCACGAACTCCGCTTTATAATATATCCAGCCAGCGCCCCCAAGGCCGCCGACGGTACCCCGGCGAACTCGAGATGGCTTATCGCCCGCTGCGCCAAGCCCTCGGCCTCGCGGCGAGCACCCTCGATCCCGCACAGCGCCACATAGGTCGACTTGCTCAGCTCGGCATCGCGACCGGCGGGTTTCCCCAGCTCTTCGATGGTCCCGGTCGCGTCGAGCACATCGTCCGCGATCTGGAACGCGAGCCCGATGTCGTCGCCGAAAGCCGTCAGGGCCGTCAGCCATTTGTCATCGGCCTCGGCCGCCATTCCGCCGAGGGTGCAGGCCGCGCGGATCAGGGCGCCGGTCTTGCCGCGATGGATCGCCATCAACTCGGGTAAGGTCAGCTCCCGGCGTTCGGCGGCCAGATCGAGCCACTGCCCGCCCACCATTCCCTCGATTCCCCCGGCCTGAAAGAGCTCGCCGGCCATCCGCCCCAGCGATCCGTCCGACAGCTCGAGGTCCGCAGCCGCCACTGCCAGCAGTCGAGCTGCTACGGGAACGAGCAGGTAACCGGCGAGAGTGGCACTGGGAACGTCAAAAGCACGGTGGGTAGTGGGCCGGCCGCGACGAAGGTCGTCGTCATCCATGCACGGCAGGTCGTCGTGGACCAGCGAGTAGGCGTGCACGGTCTCGACCGCGGCGGCGATCCCGGCGATGCCGGGTGACTCCCCTCCGGCCGACCGATAACTCGCGAGGACCAGCGCGGCGCGCACCCGTTTGCCGGGAGTCCGCAGCGCGTACGCCAGCGCCTGCCCAGGGCGGCCGCCGACTTCGGCTCCGAGTCGCTCGGCCCAGTCGCTCAGGAGGGCGTCGATCGACTCTCGTGCTTCCAGGAGCAGGTCGGTCGCCGAACCCGCGCCAGGCGCAACATCAGCCATCGAGCTTGGTCAGCCTGATGTCCCCGCCCGCCTCCTCCAGCACCGCCTGGACCTGGAGCTCGGCCGCGGTGAGACGCTCACGAGCCGCCCGAAGACGCGCGATTCCCTCCTCGAAGAGTGCCAACGCGGCGTCAAGCTCCACATCGTCGGCTTCCAGTTTCCGAACGATCTCCTCGAGCCGGGCGAGATCATCGGCCAAAGCCGGGATCGAAGTTGTCTCGTCGCGCTTGCTCACGTCATTCCACCCGTGCCGCTACGCCGCCATCGCTGACCCGCAGCTGAAATGCCCGGCCGCTGATAAAATCGGCGCGGCGCTTGAGCACCCGGCCCTCCTCGCTCATCGGCACGGCATACCCCCGGCTGAGGACTCTGAGCGGGCTCAGCGCATCGAGTTGAGCCGCCAATCGATCGGCCAGATGACGCCGGCGCTGGACGGCCGCCTCCATCCCGGCCTCGAGCCGGTCATGGGTCCGGGCCAGGCGTTCGGCGGCGAGCCGGGTCCTGCCACTCAACCCAGAAACAAGGCGAATCGAAAGATCGTTCATCAAACGAAGGACATCCCGCCGATCGGCCACGGCGAGCTCCGCGGCCGCCGAAGGGGTTGCCGCACGCACGTCTGCCACCAGGTCGGTAAGAGAAATGTCGATCTCGTGACCGACGGCGGAGATCGTCGGCACCCGTACGGCGGCGAGGGCGCGGCAGACCGCCTCACTATTGAAGGCCGCCAGGTCCTCACGTCCGCCCCCACCCCGACCGATGATGCACACGTCGAGGCGGGGAATCCGATTGACCAGCGTAAGGGCCCGGACCAGCTCGTGGACGGCACCGTCGCCCTGCACTCGCGCTCCGAGCACCAGGAGCCGGGCGCAGGGCCACCGCTTGCGGGTAACGGTGACGACATCATGCACCGCCGCTCCGTCGCGACTGGTCACCAGGGCCACGGTGGATGCGTACGCCGGTACCCGCCGCTTGCGGGCCGGATCGAAGAGGCCGTCTTTCTGGAGCAGGGCTCTCACTCGCTCCAGCTCCTGCTGCTGGCGCCCCACGGCAGCGGTGGGAATGATCCGCTGGACGATGAACTGAAACTCGCCCTTCTCCTCGTAAAGACAGGGCCTTCCCAGCACGAATACTTCGGTGCCGTCGGCCGGAGGCTTCCCGGCCCTGCCAGCATTCAGCTTCCAAAGACAGCACTTCACCTGGCTCCGCTTGTCGCGCAGCGTGAAGTACCAGTGCCCGCTGGACCAGACCTTGCACTGCACCACCTCGCCTCGGACCCAGAGGGGCATGAACGAGCCATCGAGCAGCTGCTTGACGGCGCCGCTGAGCTGGGTGACAGACCAGGCGTGATCTGTGGGAGACGGAATATCGAAGGGCAGCGATAGGGTCATAGGGCAGTCAAAGGTCCATAACAACTTTACCACGAAGGCACGAAGAACACTAAGGGCACAGAGAACAATCTAGATCGGCGCACCTGGCAGCGACTATACGTGTCCTTCGTGCCTTCGTGGTGAAGTTATTGTTAAATATCGGCTTTCAACAGGATTAGTCGAGCGCGGCCTGCTGCATGGCCTGCAGTGTGTTCTGGAGCAGCATGGCGATCGTCATGGGACCGACCCCACCGGGGACCGGCGTGATCGCTGATGCAATCTGAGCGACCGAATCGTAGGCGACATCCCCCACCAATCGATACCCTCGCGGCCGGGACGCGTCGTCGACCCGGTTGATGCCCACGTCGATCACCACCGCCCCGGGACGAACCATATCCGCCGTGACGAACTCGGGCTTGCCGATCGCGGCAATCAGGATGTCCGCCGACCGCGTCACGGCCGGCAGGTCCCGGGTGCGAGAATGACACACGGTTACCGTGGCGTCCCCCCCGGGTCCCTGCTGAATCAGCAGATTGGCCATCGGGCGGCCTACGATATTTGAGCGGCCCACGATCACCGCATGAGCACCCTTGGTCTCGATGCCGGAGCGGATCAACATCTGCTGCACGCCGTAGGGAGTTGCGGGGCGAAAGGCAGTCTTATCGCCGGTGACAAGCTTGCCCACATTCATCGGGTGGAAGCCGTCCACGTCCTTGGCCGGATCGATGCGGCGGAGCACTTTTTCGCTGTTGATGTGCTTGGGGAGCGGAAGCTGTACCAGTATGCCATGGATCTCGGGGTCACCGTTGAGGCGGTCGACCGTGGCCAGGAGGACGCTCTCAGAAGTTTCGGCGGGGAGCCGGAGGGTCACCGAGTGCATGCCCGCCTCTTCGCACGCCTTTCCCTTCGACCGGACGTACACCGCACTCGCCGGATCTTCCCCCACCAGCACGGCGGCGAGTCCGGGCTTGCGTCCGGTTCCCTTCATCCGAGCCACTTCCACCGCTACCTCGTCACGAATCGCCTTTCCGATCACGGTCCCGTCGAGAATCCGCGCGCTCACCGGGCGAAGTCCACCGCTCGCGTCTCCCGTATGACTACCACCTTGATCTGTCCCGGATACTGCAGCTCGCCCTCGATCTTCCGGGCGATCGATTCGGATAGCTGCGCCGCGGCGCCATCATCGATTCGATCGGGTGTCACCACCACCCGGATCTCCCGCCCCGCCTGGATCACATTGCTTTTCTCGACACCCGGGAAGGCGTTGGCGATCTCTTCCAACCGGGTCAGTCGCTTCACGTAACTTTCGAACGCCTCACGGCGGGCACCGGGCCGGGAGCCGCTGATGGCATCGGCTGCCTGCACCAGCACCGATTCCGTAGACTCGTGGGGAACGTCGTCGTGGTGAGCCTGGATGCAGTTGATCACGGCCGCGCTCTCCCCGTATTTCCGGGCCACTTCGACGCCGAGCTCGACGTGGGTGCCCTCGTTGTCATGGGTGAGCACTTTGCCGATGTCGTGCAGCAGGCCACCCCGCTTGGCAAGAGCGGGGTCGACGCGCAGCTCTGACGCCATCATGCCCGCGAGCCAGGCCACTTCCTTGGAGTGGTCGAGGATGTTCTGGCCGTAGGAGGTGCGGTATCGCATTCGGCCGATCAACCGGATGATCTCGGCGTGCAGGCCGTGGACGCCGGTATCGTATGCCGCCTGCTCACCCAGCTCGATCAGCTGGGCGTCGAGCTCCCGCTGGATCTTCTGCACGATCTCCTCGATCCGGCCGGGATGAATCCTCCCGTCGACGATGAGCGCTTCGAGTGCGCGGCGGGCGACCTCACGGCGGATCGGGTCGAAGCACGAGATGATCACTGTGTCGGGGGTATCGTCGATGATGACATCGACCCCGGTGGCCGTTTCGAACGCGCGGATGTTCCGTCCCTCACGGCCGATGATGCGACCCTTCATCTCATCGCTCGGAAGGGCCACGGCCGCCACGGTGCTTTCCGCCGTATGCTCGGCCCCGAGCCGCTGGATCGCTATGGCGATGATCCGGCGGGCGTCGCGATCGCCGGTCCGGCGGGCCTGTTCCTTGATGTCGCGGATCAGTGCGGCAGCCTGGCCCCGAGCTTCGTCTTCCACCCGCTGTAGTATCTCCCGCCGGGCGTCCTCCGCCGTCAGGCCGGCAATCCGCTCGAGCTTGGTCCTCTGTTCCTGCGCCAGCCGGTCGGCTTCTCCTTCGCGGCTGCGGAGGCTCTGTTCCCGCTGGGTGAGCGCTGCCTCCCGAAGGGCAGTACTGCGCTCCCGGGTCTCGATCTCCTCGAGCTTCCGCTCCTGGGCCCGGGCCCGCTCTTCCGCCCGGCGTTCGAGCCGCTCCCATTCGTCCCGCCGGCGCAGGATTTCGCGGTCGAGCTCCTCCCGAAGCTTGAGGGTTTCCATTTTGGCTGTGAGGAGGAGATCGGACTTGGCGGTATCCGCTTCCCGCTGACCCTCGGTCCGGAGGTGGTCCGCCTCGGTTCGAGCGACGGAGAGGATACCGGTGGCGCTGCGCCGCTGGTTGCGGGTATAAAGGAGGATGAACACCAGGGCGGCGGCGAGTCCGGCCGCCACCCCCGAGAGCATCGGCAGGAGGAGGGACTGCATCGATGGTTCTCTCCTCTAGGAGGCTACGCGACTACCGCGTTTGGCCGGCGGCAGGAGCCGAGCCAGGTCGTTCGCCATGCTGGAGAGGCGGTCGGCCGCCTCGCGATCGCCCTGGCGGGCCTGAAAGAGCTCGTCGGTGATGGCGAGCGCCGCCAGAATGGCGGCCTTGTGCGACTCGACCATGGGAAGTGAATCCCGCACCCGCTTGAGTGCGGCATCCAGATAGGCCGCCACCTCGCGGGTGTATTCGGACGGGAGCTCCGATCGGACCGTGTACTCCTCGCCGCCGATGATGACGCGAACCGCGTTCTTCGTGGTGCTCACGCCGCGTTTCCTCCACCATGTTGCTCCAGAAACGTCAAGCGGCCGGCCAACGCGCGGAGCCGCTCCTTGGCCCCATCGATGCGCTGCCGCAGGGCCTGGTTTTCCAGCTCGAGCTCTACCACTCGCTGGCGGGACTGGGTGAGCTCGGGGCCGGCGAGCACCCCGCCGTTGGCCCGGGCTTGCTGCAGCTCGGCCTCGGCCTTGAGAGTACGCCGCCGCCACCCGGCCAGCTCCTCGGCCAGATTGTGCACCACCTGCTCCAGATCGGCGAGGGCCTTTTGGTCTGGCCGTTCGTAGGTGTACGTCACGTATGTTCTCCGCCGCCGTGCGATCCCGTGTCACGGCGCTGAATCCCGAGCTCCTCCGCCAGGGCGGTGAGCATGCGGGTCTCGATGGCATCGATCTCGGTGTCGCGCAAGGTGCGTTCTGGTGCCCGAAAGGTGAGCCGGAACGCAACGCTGCGGGTGCCCGGTGCGAGCTCCGGGCCCCGGTAATCACTCTCGATAGAAACCGATTCGAGCAGCGAGCCACCCGTCTTCCGGAGCAGCCCCTGCACCTCCAGCACGGTCCGTCCTTCGGTAAGCAGCAGCGCCAAAACTCGGTCCGACGAAGGAGTGGAGGGCAGCGCAGCGAACCGGACCGCCTCCCGCGGCGCCGCATCGAGGCGGAGCTCGTAGCCGAACAGCGGCGCAGCCCACGGTGGCGCGTCCGCCTCTAACGCTCCAGCCTGTCCCACCGTCTGGCCCTGTGAATCCCGGGCGATCCACCCGTCGCCTTCAACCTGCACCGCGCCTCCCGGAACCGCCAGAGCGACGGCCGCCTCGAATTGCCCTTTGAGGTCCCACAGATCGATCTGGCCCCCACCCGATCCGGTCCAATGCGGTGGGTCACGCCGTCCGGTGAGCACCGCGGCCACATGGTAGTCCTCGCGAGGCCGGTCTGCGGCAGTCACCGCACTGAAAACGGTCCCGATTTCGAACAGCCGTACGTCGGCCACCTGATTGCGCCAGTTGCCCTCCACCAGCCGCAGCAATCCGGGGAGGAGCCGCCGCCGCAGGTACCCATCGGTGCTCGAGAGCGGATTCAGCAGGCGTACGCTATCCGGGCCATCCGCTGGTCCGGTGGGCAGCGGCAACACCTCGAACAGTCCTTGCTGCACCAGACCTCGGCGGACCTGCGCGGCGACCCGCGCAATGGGCGCGTCCTCCAGCAGACCCGGACGAAAGGGCCGGAGGTCGGCGGGGAAGTTCTGATACCCGTGCAGTCGCGCGATCTCCTCGATCAGGTCTATCTCCCGCAGGAGGTCGGGCCGCCAACTGGGCACCTCTACCGCTATGCGCCCATCCTCCGGCTTGGGAACCAATGTCGCCCCTATGGAAACCAGGTGGCTCTCGACCGACTGCCAGGGGACCTCCACTCCGAG